>NZ_LT598653.1:3035000-3352500 GCF_900078365.1 uncultured Sphingopyxis sp. | reverse complement strand
TCCTGCTTAAAGCTAATCTGAGCAGGGTAAGCCGGCCCCTAAGACGAGCCCGAAGGGGGTAGTCGATGGGAACCACGTTAATATTCGTGGGCCTGGAGGTGTGTGACGGATCTCGTAAATTGTCTGACCTTATTGGATTGGTCAGGCTTTGAAGAGGTTCCAGGAAATAGCCCCTCCATTATAGACCGTACCCTAAACCGACACAGGTGGGATGGTAGAGTATACCAAGGCGCTTGAGAGAAGTCTCCTGAAGGAACTCGGCAAATTGCCTCCGTACCTTCGGAAGAAGGAGGCCCTCATTCCGGGCAACCGGTTTGAGGGGGCACAGGCCAGGGGGTAGCGACTGTTTAGCAAAAACACAGGGCTCTGCTAAGTCGGCTTCAAGACGACGTATAGGGCCTGACGCCTGCCCGGTGCCTGAAGGTTAAGTGGAGGGGTGCAAGCTCCGAAATGAAGCCCAGGTAAACGGCGGCCGTAACTATAACGGTCCTAAGGTAGCGAAATTCCTTGTCGGGTAAGTTCCGACCTGCACGAATGGCGTAACGATGGCCACACTGTCTCCTCCTGAGACTCAGCGAAGTTGAAGTGTTTGTGATGATGCAATCTACCCGCGGTTAGACGGAAAGACCCCGTGCACCTTTACTGCAGCTTCAGAGTGGCATTAGGAAAGAACTGTGTAGCATAGGTGGGAGGCTTTGAAGCACTGGCGCCAGCCGGTGTGGAGCCATAGGTGAAATACCACCCTGTTGTTTTCTGATGTCTAACCTCGATCCATGAAACTGGATCAGGGACCCTCTGTGGCGGGTAGTTTGACTGGGGCGGTCGCCTCCTAAAGAGTAACGGAGGCGCGCGATGGTAGGCTCAGGACGGTTGGAAACCGTCTGTTAGAGTGCAATGGCATAAGCCTGCCTGACTGCGAGACTGACGAGTCGAGCAGAGACGAAAGTCGGTCATAGTGATCCGGTGGTCCCGAGTGGAAGGGCCATCGCTCAACGGATAAAAGGTACTCTGGGGATAACAGGCTGATACCGCCCAAGAGTTCATATCGACGGCGGTGTTTGGCACCTCGATGTCGGCTCATCACATCCTGGGGCTGGAGCAGGTCCCAAGGGTTTGGCTGTTCGCCAATTAAAGTGGTACGTGAGCTGGGTTCAGAACGTCGTGAGACAGTTTGGTCCCTATCTGCCGTGGGCGTTGGATACTTGACGGATCCCGCTCGGTGTACCAGAGGTACGTCCACTCCGGTCCCTATCTGCCGTGGGCGTCGAAATTTGAGAGGAGTTGACCCTAGTACGAGAGGACCGGGTTGAACATACCTCTGGTGTACCTGTCGTGGCGCCAGCCGCGCAGCAGGGTAGCTATGTATGGACGGGATAACCGCTGAAAGCATCTAAGCGGGAAGCCTCCCTCAAGATAAGATTTCACAGAGCCGTGGAAGACCACCACGTTGATAGATCGGATGTAGAAGCGCGGTAACGCGTGGAGCTAACCGATACTAATTGCTCTATTCGCACTTAAGAGTCCCGCCATCAACGACAAGCCTGACCGGTTTGTCCATGATGAGTGGATGATTGATCAGACAGTATTGCACGGATATCGATTGAAAGACTTTTGACCTACGCCGGCTTCATTGCTTGGTGACCATGGCGTCAGTGACCCACCCGATCCCATCTCGAACTCGGCCGTGAAACCTGACAGCGCCGATGGTACTGTGGCTCAAGCCCCGGAAGAGTAGGACGTCGCCAGGCATTGTGGCCGGCGTAAGGTCGAAAGAACCCATTCACAAAGTTAGAGGCCGGCAGCGATGCCGGCCTTTTGCTGTTTTGCGGCTCCGGATGGAGCGTAAGCTGGTTGACGCGGGATGGAGCAGCCCGGTAGCTCGTCAGGCTCATAACCTGAAGGTCGTAGGTTCAAATCCTACTCCCGCAACCAACAAAAAACCCGCTAGGTCGATCGCCTGGCGGGTTTTTCGTATCTGGGGCTCGCCTCTCGATACGCGGCGGAATGACCGAAATGGGGTGGGAAGCGGACCTTCCCGACATTCGTCATTCCCGCGAAAGCGGGAACCCAGTCTGGGATCAGCCGACGCGCGCTCTGGGTTCCCGCTTTCGCGGGAATGACGAAGTGTGAGAGCGGAGGCGCAGCAACCGGTCGAACGTAGCAAATTATGAAATTCGCGCAGAGACGCAGAGATCGCAGGTAAAAAACTTCCCTCTTTGCGCTCTCTGCGCCTCTGCGCGAATCCTATTCAAAGCCGCCTACGCGGCCATGGCAACAATCGGCCGGAAGCAGATGTTTTCTTCCGGGCTCAGGCCGCCCATTCGGCGGGGTCGGACTCCTCGCCGATCAGCGCGAGACCATGCGCGATCGAAGTGAGTTCGCCGCCGGTCGCGATGCGCTCCTCGCCGAAACGCCGCTCGAATAGCGCGCGGATCGCGGGAATCAGCGACGATCCGCCGGTCAGGAAGACGCGGTCGATCGCATCGGGCGCCACGCCCGCGCGTATCAGCGCCTGATCCATCGCAGCTTCGATCCGCGCGAGGTCTCCGGCGATCCATCGCTCGAAATCGGCGCGCTTTACGTCGGCACCGATCTCGATCCCGTCGCCGGCGAAATGAAATTCGGCGTGCTCGCTGTCCGACAGCGCGCGCTTGAGCCTGCCCACCGCGTCGTAGAGCGGAAAGCCCTGCTCATGCTCGATCAGCGCGATCATCCGGCCGATCAGCTCGGGGCGCTCGGCGTCGCGTTGCAGGCGCCGGATCTCGTCGAGCGTCCGCCGGTTGCGCATCATCGCGAGCCGCGACCAGTCGCCGAAATCGGCGAAATAGCCGCCGGGGATCTCGAGGATCTTGTCGAAGGAGCGATAATGGCTGCCCTTGCCGAGCAGCGGCAGCACGAGCCGGTCGACGATGCGATAGTCGAACCGGTCGCCGGCGATCCCGATCCCCGACGAGGCGAGCGGGATGCAGCGGCGCGGGGCTCCGGGCGCGGCGACGCGGACGATCGAGAAGTCGGTCGTCCCGCCGCCGAAGTCAGCGACGAGAATCGTCGCGGGCTCGGTCAGCCGCGACGCATAGCTGTGCGCGGCGCCGAGCGGCTCGTGGACATAGAAGATTTCGGTGCCGAACGCCGCGAGCATCGCGGCGTAACGCCGGCGCGCGAGCTCGGGGTCAGGCCGCGCGCCGGCATATTCGACCGGACGCCCGACGATGATCCGCCGCGGCCGCGTGTCGAGCGCGCCGCCCGCGTGCGCGATCAGGCGCTGGAGGAACAACCGCCCCAGATCCTCGAAACGGAACGGCTTGTTGAAAATCATCGCGCGCTCGAACAGCGCGCTCGCCGCGACGCTCTTGAACGACTGGATGAAGCGGCTGTCGAGCGGCGACTGGAGATATTCCTCGATCGCCCACGGGCCCGCTTCGTGCGCGATCCCGTTCCAGCCGCGCTCCTCTTCCCAGAAGCAGAGCGCCGAGCGGAATACCGCGTCGCCGGCATCGCCGAACGCGACGAGCTCGGTGCCGCCGCGCCCGTCGGCGAGCGCGACGACGCTGTTCGTCGTGCCGAAATCGAGGCCGAGCGCGCTCGCGGCCGCCTTGTCCATGACATGCTCCTGTGGCGATGGGGATCCCTTGCGGGGCGGCGCCTATTGCACGGCGCGGTCCATCGAGCAAGTCAGGCGTCGGGCTTCCACGCGCGATAGAAGCTGTCGACCGCGGCGTCGACATCGTCCTGCAGGCGCGCGAGGTCGCGGCTTTCGGGCAGGTTGAGCATCGCGAACTGATAGAGACCCGACTGGCAAAGCCCGGTGAACTGCTGGACCGCGCGCATCGGATCGCCCATCCTCAGCTCGCCGCGCACCATCTTTTCGCCCACCCATTCGGCCGCGCGCGCCTTTCCCCGGCGCGGGCCGCGTTCGTAGAAGGTCTCGGCAAGGTGCGGGAAACGCTCGGCCTCGCCGACGACGAGACGAAAAAGCGACAGGATCGGCGTCGCGGTCAGCTTGGTCATCAACAGGTTGCCGAAGCGTCGCAGCACGTCGGGAACGGGTTCATCGAGCGGCAGGTCGATCGCCAGCGCCTGCCCATATTGCTCGACGATGTCGTCGACCACCGCTTCGAACAATTCCTCCTTGGACGGGAAATAGGTCCACAGCGTCGTCTTCGACCCGCCGACCTTGCTTGCGATCGACGACATCGTCGTGCCCGCATAGCCGTTCGCGAAGAACAGCTCGCGCGCCGCGTCGACGAACGCCTTGCGGCGCGCCGCGGCCGCGTCGTCGAGAGCAGGCGTACTAGCTGGTATCATTTCGATTGACAAGGCGGCCTCCGAAGTTCATTGGCGCATGATACCAGCTAGTATCGTTGGAAGCCATGCCCCGATCATTAATTCTTACAACCGCGGTTTTCGCCCTTTTGGCCGGCTGCGCAAGCGTTCCCGACCTCGGTCCGAAACCTGCGCCGGCAGCGGCCGATTCGTTCGGGACGGCGGCGAGCTTCGCCGATGCGAACGGCGAATGGCCCGTCGAAGGCTGGTGGCAGGGCTTCGGCGACGCGCAGCTCGACGCGCTGATCGCCGAGGGGCTGAAAGGATCGCCCGACGTCGCGATCGCCGCCGCGCGCGTGCGCGCCGCCGAGGCGATGGCGCAGCAGGCCGGCGCGGCGCTGCTGCCGCGCGTCGGGGCCGAGGCGAGCGCCGGCGGCGTTCAGCAAAGCAAGAATATGGGCATTCCGCCCGAGTTCGTTCCCGACGGCATTCAGGACACGGGGCATGTCGCCGCGACCTTCGGCTTCGATCTCGACCTGTGGGGCCGCAACCGTGCCGCGCTCGCCGCGGCGACGTCGGAGGCCGAGGCGGCGCGCGTCGACGCGGCGCAGGCGCGGCTGATGCTGACCACGGGAATCGCGGCCGCTTATGTGGATCTCGACGGCTATTACCGGGCGCTCGACGTTGCGAACGAGGCGGTCCGCGTCCGTACCGCGAGCGCCGACCTGTCGGGCGAGCGCGCCCGCGCGGGGCTCGAGAATCAGGCGAGCCAGCGCCAGGCCGAAAGCCGCGCCGCCTCATCGCGCGCGGACGTCGTCGCGCTCGAGGAGGCGATCGCGACGACGCGCAACCGGCTCGCCGCGCTGCTCGGCGCCGGGCCCGATCGCGGCCTGTCGATCGAGCGCCCGCACATGGCGCGCGCCGCGCTCGGCCTGCCCGCCGCGGCGGGTATCGACCTCATCGGCCGCCGCCCCGACATCGTCGCGGCGCGCCTGCGGACCGAAGCGGCAGCAAAGCGCATCGACGTCGCGCGCGCCGATTTCTATCCCAATATCAGCCTGTCGGCGCTCGTCGGGCTCCAGTCGCTCGGGCTGTCGAACCTGTTCAAGTCGGGGTCCGAATATGGCAATGGCGGCGCCGCGATCAGCCTGCCGATATTCGAGGGCGGGCGGCTGCAGGGGCGCTATCGCGGGTCGCGCGCCGATTATGACGCAGCGGTCGCGACCTATGACCGCACGCTGATCGGGGCGCTGCGCGATGTCGCCGACATCGTCGCCAGCCGTGCCGCGACGGCGCGCCAGCTCGCCGGGCGCCGCGAGGCGCTGGCCGCCGCCGCCGAAGCCTCGAAACTCGCCGGGCTGCGCTATCGCGCGGGCCTCTCCAACCAGATCGTCCAGCTCACCGCCGAGGACAGCATGGTCGCGCTCGACCGCGCGGTGGCCGAGCTCGAAGCGCGGCAGCTTTCCCTCGACATCGCCCTGATCCGCGCGCTCGGCGGCGGATATCGGGCCAGCAATCCAACAGGAGACGAATGATGGCCGACGAAACGGCTGCCGCCGAAACGGGCGCTCCCGAAATCGACGCCGCCGAAACCAATGGCGAGAAACGCAAGAAGCTGCTGCGCATCCTCGCGATCACGGTCGTGGCGGTCGCGGCGCTGTGGGGCCTCTGGTATTTCCTGACCCAAGCGGGGCGCGTCCACACCGACAACGCCTATGTCGGTGCCGATTCGGCGCAGGTGACCGCGCTCGTCTCGGGCCCGGTCAAGGAAGTGCGCGTCAGCGGCACGCAGGCGGTGAAGAAGGGAGACATCCTCGTCATCCTCGACGACGCCGATCAGCGGATCGCCGTCGCCGACGCCGAAGCGGCGCTCCGCCTTGCGCGTCAGCGTTACGGCCAGGCCGACGCCAATGCCGACGCCGCGCGCGCGCGCGTCGCGGCGCGCGGCGCGGAGATTGCGCAAGCCAGGGCGCGGCTGCGCGACGCGAATGCGACGGTCGAACGCGCGCGCGCCGAACTGGCGCGGCGCGAAAGCATCGCGGGCACCGGCGCGGTGTCGGGCGAGGAATTGACCGCGGCGCGCGCGGCGTTGGCCTCGGCGAGCGCGGCGCGCGACCTCGCCGCCGCGGGCATCGCCTCGGCCGAAGCGACGCGCGGATCGGCGAGCGGCGATCTCGGCGCCGCCGAAGCGGTGGTGCGCGGCACGACGATCGACACCGCGCCTGATGTCGCCGCCGCCGAAGCGCGGCTCGAAAAGGCGCGGCTCGATCTCGCGCGCACCGTGCTGCGCGCGCCGGTCGACGGCATCGTCACCAACCGGCAGGTGCAGGTCGGCCAGCGGATCGCGGCGGGCGCACCGATCATGGTCATCGTCCCCATCGCCACCGCCTATGTCGATGCCAATTTCAAGGAGAGCCAGTTCGGCGATATCCGGATCGGCCAGCCAGTCGAGCTGACCTCGGACTATTATGGCGGCGACGTCGTCTATCGCGGCAAGGTGATCGGCATCGCCGGCGGCACCGGCGCGGCCTTCTCGCTGATCCCGGCGCAGAACGCGACGGGCAACTGGGTGAAGGTCGTCCAGCGCCTGCCGGTGCGCATCGCGCTCGATCCGAAGCAGCTCAAAGAGCATCCGCTGCGCGTCGGGCTGTCGATGGAAGCCACGATCGACACGCGCGGAAACTGAGCGATGTGTTCTCTCTTAAACTCGTCATTGCGAGCGAAGCGAAGCAATCCAGAGCGGTATAACGCCGCCCCTGGATTGCCACGTCGCCTTCGGCTCCTCGCAATGACGAGCTATTTTTACGACACGGCCGCCTGATATGGCAAGCGCCGCCGCCCCCGCATCCGCGATTCCCGCCGAGCCGCAGCCGCTGAGCGGCGTGCGGCTGCTCGTCGCGGCCTTCGCGCTCGCGCTCGCCAATTTCGTCGTCGTGCTCGACACGACGATCGCCAATGTGTCGGTGCCGCATATCGCGGGCGGGCTCGCGGTGTCGCCGACGCAGGGGACATGGGTGATCACCAGCTACGCGGTCGCCGACGCGATCAGCGTGCCGCTCACCGGCTGGCTCGCGATGCGCTTCGGCACCGTGCGCTGGTTCATGATCTCGATCATCGGCTTCGGCATCTTCTCCTTCCTCTGCGGCATTTCGCGCACGCTCGATGCGCTGGTGCTCTTCCGCGTGCTCCAGGGGCTCGCGGGCGGCCCGCTGATGCCGCTGTCGCAGATATTGCTGCTGCGCATCTTCCCCAAGGAAAAGGCCGGGCTCGGCCTGGCGATCTGGGCGATGACGACGACCACCGCGCCGATCCTCGGC
This sequence comes from uncultured Sphingopyxis sp., assembly GCF_900078365.1. Classification (NCBI taxonomy): domain Bacteria; kingdom Pseudomonadati; phylum Pseudomonadota; class Alphaproteobacteria; order Sphingomonadales; family Sphingopyxidaceae; genus Sphingopyxis; species uncultured Sphingopyxis sp. The sequence continues at coordinate 3,344,920 of NZ_LT598653.1, read as the reverse complement.
CCGATCCTCGGCGGCACGATCAGCGACAATTGGACCTGGCCTTGGATCTTCTTCATCAACCTGCCCGTCGTCGCGATCTGCGCCTTCGGCGTCTTCACCCTGCTGACGCCGTTCGAGACGAAGCGCGAGAAGGCGCGCATCGACGTCGTCGGCCTGATCCTGCTCGTCGTCTCGGTCGGCGCGTTCCAGATCATGCTCGACACCGGCCGCGAGCACGACTGGTTCGGATCGGCCTGGATCGTCGGGCTCGCGATCGTCGCCGCGATCAGCTTCGCCGCTTTCGTCATCTGGGAGCTCACCGACGCCAATCCGGTCGTCAATCTGCGCATCTTCCGCTTCCGCGGCTTCAGCTTCGCGACCGCAGCGATATCGCTCGGCTTCGGCGCCTTTTTCGCGCAGGTCGTGCTCACGCCGCTCTGGCTCCAGCAGGTCGCGGGTTATACCGCGACGCAGACGGGCTTCATCGTCGCCTGGCTCGGCGTCTTCGCGGTGCTATTGTCTCCGGTCGCCGCTGGTCTGATCACCAAGATCGACGTGCGGCTCACCATATCGGCGGGCATTCTCTGGATGGCGGTGATGTCGATCCTGCGCGCGAGCTGGAACGCCGACGTCGGTTACTGGACGCTCGCGCTGCCGCACATATTGCAGGGAATCGGCATGCCCTTCTTCTTCGTCGGGCTGACCGCGCTCGCGCTGAGCTCGGTGCCCGCGCAGCATCAGACGTCGGCGGCGGGGCTGATGAGTTTCCTGCGCACATTGTGCGGCGCGATCGGTACTGCGATCGCGACGACCGCATGGGACGACGCGACGCGCACCTCGCGCTCCGAACTCGTCTCCTCGCTCAACAATGTCGAAGCGACGATGACCTCGCTGCAAAATGCCGGCTTCACGCTCGAACAGGCGCGCGCCGCGATCGAGCGGCTGGTCGAGGTGCAGGCCTCGACGCTCGGGGTGCTCCACCTGTTCCTGGCATCGGGCGTCGTCTTCGTGATCGCCGCCATCTCGGTGTGGTTCGCGCCGCGGCCGAAGCAGATTTCGATGGGCGGCGGGCACTGAGCCCTATTTCGCGAACAATTGCGCCAGATCAGCAAAGGCCTTGAACTCGAGCGCATTGCCCGCGGGGTCGAGAAAGAACATCGTCGACTGCTCGCCCGGCTGGCCCGGGAAGCGCGTGTGCGGTTCGATCACGAATGCGACATCGTACGCCTTCAGCCGCTCGGCGAGCGCCTGCCATTCGGCGGGCGGCAGCACGACGCCGAAATGCGGCACGGGCACGTCATGCCCGTCGACCGGATTATGCGCCGCCCTGCCGCGCGGCGTATCGATGCGGTGCGCGACGATCTGGTGGCCGTAGAGATTGAAGTCGATCCAGTCGGGGGCGCTGCGTCCTTCGGAACAGCCGAGAACCGCTCCGTAGAAATGGCGCGCGGCATCGAGGTTATCGACGGGAAAGGCGATGTGAAAGGGGGCGAGGTCGGCCATGCCCCGTCTTTTGCCGCACCGGCGCCGCTTATGCCAGCCCGGGACTTGGGCTTTGAAGAGGGGCGTGCTACGGGCGCCGTCGCTTTTTATCGTCATCCCGGCCTTCGCCGGGATGACGAAATGGTTGGATATATATGCTGACGATCAATGGCCTCACCGTGCGCCTCGGCGGGCGCACCATCCTCGACCGCGCGACCGCGAGCCTGCCGGGCAAGAGCCGCACAGGCCTGATCGGTCGCAACGGCGCGGGCAAATCGACCCTGATGAAGGTGATGATCGGCCAGCTCGAAGCCGACGAGGGCGGGATCGAAATGCCGCGCAAGACGCGCGTCGGTTATATCGCGCAGGAAGCGCCGAGCGGCAGCGCGACGCCGTTCGAGACGGTGCTCGCCGCCGACACCGAGCGCGCCGCGCTGCTCGCGGCGTCGGAGGTCGAGCAGGACGCGCACAAGCTCGGCGACATCCACGAACGGCTGATCGCGATCGACGCCTATGCCGCGCCGGCGCGGGCCGCGCGCATCCTGATCGGCCTCGGTTTCGACGAGGAGATGCAGGGGCGCCCGCTTGACAGCTATTCGGGCGGGTGGAAGATGCGCGTCGCGCTCGCGGCGCTGCTGTTCTCGAACCCCGACCTGCTGCTGCTCGACGAGCCGTCGAACCACCTCGACCTCGAAGCGACGATGTGGCTCGAAAGCTTTCTGCGCGCCTATCCCGGCCAGCTCGTCGTGATCAGCCACGAACGCGACCTGCTCAACAATGTCGTCGACCATATCCTGCACCTCGAGGGCGGCAAGGTGACCCTCTATCCCGGCGGCTATAATGATTTCGAGCGCCAGCGCGCCGAGCGCATCGCGCAGCTTGCCGCCGCCAAGGCCGCGCAGGACGCGCAGCGCGCCAAGCTGCAGGATTATGTCGCGCGCAACAGCGCGCGCGCCTCGACCGCGAAACAGGCGCAGTCGCGCGCCAAGCAACTCGCGAAGATGCAGCCGATCGCCGCGGTCGCCGAGGACCCCAGCCTCGTCTTCGATTTTCCGAGCCCCGACGAGCTCAAGCCGCCGCTGATCACCCTCGACCTCGCGAGCGTCGGCTATGCGCCGGGCGAACCGATCCTGACGCGGCTCAACCTGCGCATCGATCCCGACGACCGTATCGCGCTGCTCGGCCGCAACGGCAATGGCAAGACGACGCTCGCACGCCTGCTCGCGGCGCAGCTGACGCCGATGGACGGCGCGATGGCGGCGTCGGGCAAGATGCGCGTCGGCTATTTCACGCAGTATCAGGTCGAGGAACTTGACGGCGCCGACACGCCGCTCGGCCATATGACGCGCGTGATGGCGGGCAAGACGCCGGGGGCGGTGCGCGCGCAACTGGGGCGTTTCGGCTTCACCGGCAACAAGGCGACGACCGAGGTCGGCAAGCTGTCGGGCGGCGAACGCGCGCGGCTCGCGCTCGCGCTGATCACGCGCGACGCGCCGCACCTCCTCATCCTCGACGAGCCGACCAACCACCTCGACGTCGATGCGCGCGAGGCGCTGGTGCAGGCGCTGAACGGCTTCGACGGCGCGGTGCTGATCGTCAGCCACGACCGCCACATGCTCGAACTCACCGCCGACCGGCTCGTGCTCGTCGATGGCGGCACCGCGCGCGATTTCGACGGCAGCATGGACGATTATGTCGCCTTCATCCTCGGCAAGGGTGCAGCGAACGACGATGCCAAGGGCGCGCCCGCCAAACCCAAGGACGCCAAGGCCGCGAGGCAGGAAGCCGCGAAGGCGCGCGAAGCACAGGCTGCGCTGCGCAAAAGCGCCAAGGATCACGAGGTGCAGGCCGAGAAGCTGAACAAGCAGATTTCGGCAATCGACCGCGCGATGTTCGACCCCGCGAGCGCCGAACCCGCGCTCGCCAAGCTGACGATGGGCGACCTCGCGCAGCGCCGCGGCAAGGTCGCGGCGGAACTGGAGCGCGTCGAGGCGGCGTGGATGGAAGCTCTCGAGGCGATCGAGACGGCAGCGGCCTAGCCGAGAGATAGCGTCGCCCCCGCGAAGGCGGGGCCGCTGTCGTCCTTACCCTTCCTCGCTACGTAAACCTCCAGCGGCCCCCGCCTTCGCGGGGGCGACGTCTTGGCTCGTCGCTCGCGCATTGACTCCCGCTCCGCATTCCATCATAGTAGTTTCAATTGAAACTATATAGGGAATGCACCATGGCCGACCTGTTCGAAAACCCGCTGGGCCTCGACGGCTTCGAATTTGTCGAATTTTCGGCGCCCGAAAAGGGCATTCTCGAACCCGTATTCGAACGCATGGGCTTCACCCGCATCGCCCGCCACCGCTCGAAGCAGGTCGAACTGTGGCGCCAGGGCGGGATCAATTTGATCGCCAATTACGAACCGCAATCGCCCGCGGCCTATTTCGCCGCCGAGCACGGCCCGTCGGCGTGCGGCATGGGCTGGCGCGTCCGCGATGCCGCCAAGGCCTATGCCGAGGCGATCGCGCGCGGTGCCGAGCCGGTCGAGGTCAAGACGGGCCCGATGGAACTGCGCCTGCCCGCGATCCGCGGTATCGGCGGCTCGATCATCTATCTGATCGACCGTTATGAAGGCAAAAGCGGGGACGGCGACCTCTCGATCTACGACATCGACTTCGTCTATGAGGACGGCGTCGATCGCCATCCGGTCGGCGCGGGGCTGCAGGTCATCGATCACCTGACGCACAATGTCTACGGCGGCCGGATGGCGCATTGGGCCGCCTTCTACGAGCGCATCGCGGGCTTCCGCGAGATTCGCTATTTCGACATCAAGGGCGAATATACCGGCCTCACCTCGAAGGCGATGACTGCCCCCGACGGCAAGATCCGCATCCCGCTGAACGAAGAAGGCGCGGGCGGCGGCGGCCAGATCGAGGAATATCTGCGCGCCTATAATGGCGAGGGCATCCAGCATATCGCCTTCGCCTGCGACGATCTCTATGCCGCGTGGGACAAGCTGAAAGCATTCGGCAACCCCTTCGCGCCGTCGCCGCCCGAGACCTATTACGAGCTGCTCGCCGAGCGCCTGCCCGGCCACGGCGAGCCCGTCGACGAACTCAAGTCGCGCGGCCTGCTCCTCGATGGCTCGACAACCGAGGGCGACCCGCGCCTGCTGCTCCAGATCTTCGGCCAGACGGTGATCGGCCCCGTCTTCTTCGAGTTCATCCAGCGCAAGAAGGACGAAGGCTTCGGCGAGGGCAATTTCACCGCGCTCTTCAAGTCGATGGAACTCGACCAGATTCGCCGCGGGGCGCTGGAAGTAAAAGAGAACGCCTGACCCTTTCTCCGTTCGTGCTGAGCCTGTCGAAGCACCGCCCTTCTCTTCGACGCTCGAAAGAAAGAACGGCCCCCTTCGACTGACTTGTCAGTCGCTCAGGACAGGCTTCGACAAGCTCAGGGCAAACGGAATTAGGGAGGTTCAGCACGAACGGAGTTGGATAAGATGACCAGCCAATCGCCTATCAAATTGGGCGGCGTCCACCACGCCGCCTATCGCTGCCGCGATGCGAAGGAGACGGTCGACTGGTACGAGCGCATGCTCGGCATGACCTATACGACCGCCTTCGCCGAGGATCATGTGCCGTCGACCGGCGAGTACGACCCTTACATGCACGTCTTCCTCGACGCGGGGAACGGCAATATCCTCGCTTTTTTCGAGCTGCCCAACCAGCCCGACATGGGCCGCGACGAGAATACCCCGATATGGGTCCAGCATCTCGCGTTCAAGGTCGGCAGCTATGACGAGCTGGTCGCCGCGAAGGAGCATCTGACCGCGAACGGCGTCGACGTGCTCGGCCCGACGCACCACGGCATCTTCAAGTCGATCTATTTCTTCGACCCCAACGGCCACCGCGTCGAACTCGCATGCGACATCGGCACCGATGAACAATATGCCGAACTGAAGCGCGTCGCGCCGTTGATGCTCGACGAGTGGAGCCGGACGAAAAAGGCGCCGCGCCACGCCGATTGGCTGCATCAGACGGCTAACGAATGACCTTTTCCCCCTCCCGCAAGCGGGAGGGGCAGTGAGGCTTACGAGCTTGCTCGTTAGCCGCAGCGGGGTGGGCACAACGCACCGTCGCTGCCCACCCCCGACCCCTCCCGCCTGCGGGAGGGGAGGCCAGGTCGCTACCGCTGACGCCTTACTTCCGATCCAGCCCGATGCTTTCCAGCGTCGCGCCGCTGCATTTGTCGGCCGCCTTCGTCTCGCCGTCGCCCGACAGCGCGCCGATCGCGAGGAAGCCCGCGACCACCGCGACGAGGAAGGCGCCGGTGACCCAGATCAGATATTTGTCGATAAACGCCTTGATCGGCGCCCCGAACAGCCGGAACAGGATGCCGACGAGCATGAAGGAAAAGGCCCGGCTGGCGAAACTCGCCCACAGGAAGGTCCAGAAGCTCATGTGGATGAAGCCGGCGGTGATCGTCAGCAGCTTGAACGGGATCGGCGTCGCGCCTTTGATCAGGATAATCTCGGCGCCATATTTGCGTAGATAGCAGGCGGCGGGCGGAAAAGCGTCGGTCAGCCCGAGCGCGCCGAGCAGCGCCAGCCCGACGCTTTCATAGAGGAAGAAGCCGATCAGATAGCCGAGCATCCCGCCGGCGACCGACGCGATCGTGCAGATGAGCGCATAGCGCACCGCCTTCTTCGGATCGGCGAGGCACATCAGCCCCAGCAGCGGATGCGGCGGGATCGGAAAGAAACTCGCCTCGATGAAGGAGACCAGCGCCAGCCAATATTCGGCGTGTGGATGCGCGGATTTCTCCATGGTCCAGTTGTAGAGATTCTGGATCATGGACTTGCTGCGGGGCGTTGCGGTCATGCGGATCCTTGTCGGCGGGTCAGGATGACCACGGCCTCCCTATGCCGGTCGTGCCGGGCGAAATAAAGCCCCTCGATAGGAGCCGTCGCCCCCGCGAAGGCGGGGGCCGTTGTCGGCCTTGTCCAGCGATCAAGACATAAACCGCCAGCGGCCCCCGCCTCCGCGGGGGTGACGGTCATTTAGTGCCGGAAATGCCGCATCCCGGTGAACACCATCGCCAGCCCCGCTTCGTTCGCCGCGGCGATCACCTCGTCGTCGCGGATCGAGCCGCCCGGCTGGATGACGCAGGTCGCGCCCGCCTCGACCGCGGCGAGCAGGCCGTCGGCAAAGGGGAAGAAGGCGTCGCTCGCGACCGCGCTGCCGACGGTGCGCGGCTGCGCCCAGCCGTGCGATTCCGCGGCTTCGCGTGCCTTCACCGCGGCGATGCGCGCGCTGTCGCGGCGGTTCATCTGCCCGGCGCCGATGCCCGCGGTCGAGCCGCCCTTGGCATAGACGATCGCGTTCGACTTCACATGCTTGGCGACGGTCCAGGCGAAGAGCGCGTCGGTCAGCTCCTCCCCGCTCGGTGCGCGCTCGGTGACGACCTTCAGGTCGGCGCGGGTGATGCGGCCATTGTCGCGGCTCTGCGCGAGCCAGCCGCCGGTTATGCCCTTGAGCATCAGTCCGCCGCGCGCCGGATCGGGCAGCTCGCCGGTCAGCAGCAGCCGCAGATTCTTCTTCTTCGCGAACACCGCGCGCGCATCGGCGTCGGCGTCGGGCGCGCAGACGACTTCGGTGAAAATGCCGCTGATCAGCTCGGCGGTCGCGCCGTCGAGCGGCCGGTTGACCGCGATGATGCCGCCGAATGCCGAGGTGGGATCGGTCTTGAAGGCTTGCTGGTAGGCGTGCAGCGGATCTTGCGCCACGGCCACCCCGCACGGATTGGCGTGCTTGACGATCACGCAGGTCGGCTCGGCCTCGCGGAATTCGGCGACCAGTTCAAGCGCGGCGTCGGCGTCGTTGATATTGTTATAGCTCAGTTCCTTGCCCTGGACCTGCTCGGCGCCGGCGATGCCGCGCGGTCCGGGCACGGCGGGAATATATAGTGCCGCCTTCTGATGCGGGTTTTCGCCATAGCGCAGCTCGTTTGCCAGCTTCGCGGTCAACGGCAGGGTGTCGGGGAAAGTCTTGCCTTGATCGGCGATCGCGAACCAGCGCGCGATCGTGCCGTCGTAATTTGCGGTGTGGGCAAAGGCCGTCGCCGCGAGCCGCCTGCGCAGCGCGATCGTCGTGGCGCCATGGTTGGCGTCCATTTCCGCGATCACCGCGGCATAATCCTCGGGCTCGGTCACGATGCCGACGAAGGCATGATTTTTCGCCGCCGAACGCACCATTGCGGGGCCGCCGATGTCGATATTTTCGATAATTGTATCGCGGTCGGCCCCGCTCATCATCGTTTTCAGGAAGGGGTAGAGGTTGACGACGACCAGATCGATCGCGCCGATGCCATGCTCTTCCATCGATGCGACATGCGCCGCATCGTCGCGCACCGCGAGGATGCCGCCATGGACCGTCGGGTGCAGCGTCTTGACGCGGCCGTCCATCATCTCGGGAAAGCCGGTGAGGTCCGACACGTCGAGAACATCGTGGCCGGCTTCGCGCAGCGCCTTCGCGGTGCCGCCGGTCGACACCAGTTCGACGCCATGTTTGACGAGCGCGGCGGCAAGCTCGGCGAGCCCCGCCTTGTCGCTGACGGACAGAAGGGCGCGGCGGACGGGAATCAGGTCGGTCATGGGAAGGGCGGCCTTTGCAGGATGGGAAAGACGCGGTCCCCCTAGGCGTGTGCGCCCGCTATCGCAAGCGGCGCGGCCCTAAAAAAGCTCCGTGCTCCCGCGAAGGCGGGAGCCCATCTTCTGCCGGCTCCATGTTGCGCCGATCGGAGATGGGTCAGTATCGGGTTGACCATGCCCCGCATGGTCAAGGATCGTCCGGGGGACGATCCGACCCGATGCTCCTTCGCGGGGACACATGCGATAAACTGGCGCTGTGGCTTTACAGCCCCAGCGCCGCCGCGATCCGGTCCCAGCGCACCAGCTTGAAATTCTGCGCCAGCGCGCCATTGTCGCCGTCCTGCGCGAGGAAAATCCCGTCGGGATAATCGGGGCCGAAGTTGCCCGCGACCGCTTCGATCCCGTCGGTCTCGCTCGTCGCGCCATATGCGCCGGCGGCGACCGCGAAGCGCCCGACATAATCCATGCCGGGCAGGCGGAAGACCGCATAGGCGTTGTCGCCCTGGCTCGACGCAATCAGATAGCGTTCGCCCTTGTGATCGATCGTCGCAAGCCCCTCGACGTCGGCGACGAGGCGCTGGTTGTCGACCGGCGCGACAAGGCGCGCGGTCGCTCCCTTGCCGTCCGGTTTCAATTCCCAGATGCCGCCGTCTTCCTCGCCGACATAAAGCGTATCGCCGTCGAAGACGCAGCCTTCGGACTGGGTCGGAATCTTGTGCTCCCACACGACCGCGAAGCCCGGTGCCGCGCCCTCGACCAGCGTCAGCGTGCCGACGCGCACCGTGCCGTCCTTGACGATCAGCGCCGCGGTGATCGGCTGGCCGGGCGCGCTTTTCTTGAGGCACAGGCCATAGGCTTCGCCCGTGCCCGCCGCGGCGCGTCCGCGCGGGATGATCGCCGGCCCCTCCGCATCGAGGCGGAAGACCGCGAGATGCGCGTTCACCCCGTCGTTGCGGTCGCTCGCGACGATGATGTCGCCCGCGACATCGACATTGTTGACGAGGCCCGCCTGCGTGAAGGCGATGTCCTTGCCCGCAAGGTCGTAGACGTGCAGCCCCGCCTTCTTGTCGGTCGCGACGATCAGCGCGTGGTTCGGGTTGGCGGGATCGACCCAGATCGCCGGATCGTCGGCGGCGTCGGCGCGGTTCGTGCCCACGGGCTGCGTTTCGCCGCTCGCGGTTACCTGGACCGGCGGCAGGCCGGTGATCATCGGCGCGCCCGCGGCGCAGCCGGCGAGCGAAAGGAGCGGGAGCAGAGTGAGGAGGCGGCGCATCAGAACTTCACCCGCGCGCCGAATTTCATCGTCCATTTATACTGCTCGAACTGCAGCAGATTCTGCCGCGCGCCGACATTGTTATAAGCATAATATTTGGCGTTGTTGATGTTCACCCATTCGTAAAAGACCTGGACCTTCTCGGTCACGTCGACCTTGGCCGACAGGTCGAGCTGGAAATGATTGTCGATGATCCGGTCTTCGGCCGCGGTGTCGCCGAGTTCGTCGAGATATTTCGAGCGATAGGTGCCGGCAAGGCGGAGCGAGACCGGGCCCTTTTCATAACCCAGTGCGGCGTTGAACGTATGCTTCGACGCGGCCGGCAGGTTGATCTTGCGCAGGTCGGTGATGTCGCCGTCGGTCGGCACCTTCCCGGTCGCGTCGGTATAGGTGTAGTTCGCGTTCACCAGGAAGCCGTCGAGCGGCGCGGGCAGGAAGCGCAGCGCCTGCGTATAGCTGAGTTCGAGGCCCCAGACCTTGGCGCTGTCGCCATTGATCGGGATCGTCGCCTCGTCGAATGCGATGCCATTATATTCGCCCGCGTCCTCGAGGTTGGTATCGACGATGAAATTCTTGATGTCCTTGTAGAAGACACCCGCCGACAGCGCGCCGTTATTCGGCAGATAATATTCGACCCCCGCGTCGAAATTCCACGCTTCATAGGGCTTGAGGTCGGGGTTGCCGAATTCGCCCTCGCGTTCGTTGTCTTCATTCTGCTCGATGGTGAAGCGCGGCGCCAGCTTCGACAGCTTCGGCCGGACGAGGCTCTTCGATGCCGCGGCGCGCAGCACGAGGTTCTGTTGCGGTTCCCAGCGGATCGTCAGGCTCGGCAACCAGTCGCCATAGCTGCGCTTGAACTGGTTGGGCACGCTGATGACGGTATCGTCATCGGCTTCCGACCCGTCGGGCAGTTCGCCGCCCTCCTCGATCAGCGTCACCGTGTTGGCGCGGATGTCGTTCTTGGTGTGCTCATAGCGGACGCCGCCGATCACGCGCAGCGTACCGCTGTCCCAGCGGCCGAGCAGATAGGCCGCGGCGACATCCTCGCTCACCGAATAATCCTCGACCGACGAATCGAACAGCGAGTCGAGCTCGTTGAGTTCGAAATCGCCGCGATTGGCGTCGAAGAAGTCGCGCACGCCCCTCTTGCCCAGCACCGGCGAGATGTCGGTGATGCGATAGGTCTGGTTGCCGACGAGATCAGCCATCGTCAGCCCGTCCATCTCCCAATATTGCGTTTCGAGATTATAGCTCTTGTCGCGCCAGCGGCCCTTGGCGCCGGCCTGGACGGTGAAGGTGCCGCCCGTCATCGCGAACTCGCGGCCAAGGTCGAGCTTCGCGCCCCATTCCTTGTCCCGCGAGTCCGACAGGCCGGTGACTTGCACGCTGTCGAGTTCATATTGCGACGGGTCGCCGAAGTTCGCGATCGCGCCCGCATCGCCGCCCACCGTATAGCGCGGCCGCCGCGGATCGGCGAAATCGAGCCCGAGCAGCAGGCCATCGTCCTCGAAGCTCTGTTCGAAATTCGCGGGGTCGATCGATCCATTCTCGCGCTCGGTCGATTTCGCATAGCTGACCGAATATTTCGCGTGCCAGCCGTCGCTGTCGGTCTCGCCGCCCAGCGTGATGCTGCGGATGCGCTGGCGCTCGAAACGGTCCTTCAGCGAACGCTGGACCTGAAGCTCGCCGTCGACGTCGCCATAGACGAGATCGGCGCCGCTGCCGGTGATCTCGCCCGCATCCTCGAGCTTGAGGCTCGTTTCGCGGCGATATTCCTGGTCGTCGAACTGGCTGTAGATGCCGCGGGCATAAAGCTTGGTCGACGAACCGAGGCGGAAGTCGAAGTTCAAATTGGCCGAGATGCGCTCGCGCTCGACGTCATAGTCGCGATAATTGACCTCTTCGGTCGTGATCCGGCCGTCGTCCTCGTTCCAGCCGTCGGCCTCGATATTGTCGGTCTCGAACTTGCGCTGATAATAGGAAAGGCCGCCCGACACGCCGACATTGTCGCCAAGGCGCTGCGCGAAATCGATGCTGCCCTTCGGGGTCAGCTTTTCCGAATAATCATTATAGCTGCCCTCGATCTTCGCGGTGAGCAGATTCTTGCGGCGCTCGAAGGCGCTCGTCGTGTGGATCTCGATCGACGCGCCGATCGTGTCGGCGTCCATGTCGGGGGTCAGCGACTTCTTGACCTCGATCGATTCGATGCTGTCGCTCGAAATCACGTCGAGCGCGACGGAACGGACGTCGCTTTCGGGCGCGGGCAGGCGCACGCCGTTGACCGAGGTCGCGTTGAGTTCGGGGTCGAGCCCACGCACCGAGACGAAGCGGCCTTCGCCCTGGTCGTTGAGGATGTTCACGCCGGGCAGGCGGCGTAGTGCTTCGGCGACATTCTGGTCGGGGAACTGGCCGACCGCGTCGCGGGTCAGCACGCTCTCGACGCCGTCCGCCGCCTTTTGCCGCGACAAGGCGCTCGCCTGGTTCGCCGACTGGCCGAGGACGAGGATCGATCCGTCGGTGCCCAGCACGATCCGCGCCGTGACGTTGCCCGATTCGGGAACCTCGATGGTGACCCTCCGCGTCTCGGCGCCCACATAGGTCGCCTCGATCGTATAGGTGCCGGCGGGGATGTTGGCGAAGCGGAAGCTGCCGTCGCGGTCGGCCTCGGCGACGCGGCCCAGTTCGACGATGCGCAACTGCGCGCCCTGCAGTGCGCGGGTGTCGGTGGCATCGGCCACGCTGCCGGTGACGTCGCCGGCAAGGGCGGGAGCGGGAAGCGCGGCCGCGAGCGAGAGGCAGGTACCGATCAGGATGCGCGAACGGACGGTGCGAAACTTGTGCATGGAGATCCCCCGAAGAGTGAGAAGATCGCCGGCTCCTGTTGGCTCCCGGCGAGTCGAGGGGCCAGTGGCAGGGCTCTATGACCGCTGTGTTACGCGAGTGTCACACTAATGAAACAGAAGGAGAGGGGGGCCGGTCAAGCTCAACGAATCGGTCGCGATTCAAGCCGCCGGAAATTGTGAGCGATCTCTGTTTTGTGAAATCGTCGCGGGTGCGATGGCTTTCGACCGCAAACAGACATAGCTGAAACGCAAGCCCCTCCCCTTCAGGGGAGGGGTTGGGGTGGGGGCCATCGGCCTTGCGCAAGGCCGATGGCCCCCACCCGCTGCGACTAGCGAACAAGTTCGCAAGTCTCGCTGCCCTCCCCTGAAGGGGAGGGCCTGATCTGGATCAACGCCCGCTCACCACCCCAATGCCGCCATTGCGTCGCCGGCTCCGCGGGAACTTCGGGTGCGGCCGGTCACCCGATATGCTTGAATATCCACCCCACGCTCGCGCCGCCCGCCGGCGCGTTGCCGGTGACGACGAGCTGTTCGGTCGGGTGCGGCCGCCCTTCGCCGTCGACCCACAGGCTTTCTTCGACCGTCAGTTCGCCTTCGGAGGTGCGGAATTGCCAGAGCGGACCGCCGTGGATGCGCAGCAGCGCGCCCAATTTGTCGGCGGTCAGGCTCGCCGAAATATTGCGCCCGAGATGAAAGCGCATCGTGAAGCCCTTGTCGCCCTTGCGCCGTGTGCGCGGGGCGGGGAGCAGCATGTCCTCGCCGCGCAGCTCGCGCCCGTTGGGCGAGAGGATCAGCAGGCGGCGGTGGATCAGCCCGTGGCGGCGCGCATAGCCGTCGTGGCTCATCTCGAGCCGGCTGCCCTGCGGCGTCTCGCGCCGGTCGAGCTCGACTTCGGTCACCCCCTTGCCGAGCGAGCCGCTGCCGAGGATCGCGGTCGAATTGGCGTCGCCCAACGTCAGCGTCGAATGCGCCGCGGTGGTGCGAAGGCCGCGCGCGAGGTCGGCGGGGATCGTTGCGCCGGTCAGCGCCGCGCCGCCGCAATTGACGACGATCCGTTCGTCGCCGTCGCTGAGTTCGAAGGCGAGGGTGGAGGCGCAGCCCGCCTCGGTCACGCGGGCGATCGGCGGCGGCGCCGCGTCGGCGAGCAGCACGACCTTGTTCGCGACGAGCCGCTGGTAACCCCAGTCGCGCGCCTGCTTGAGCGGGCGCGTGCGCACGCCGCTCGCGTTCACGATCGCCTGCACGGTGGCGGCGGAGGTCGCGCCGCTGCCCTGCCAGCTGCCCATGCCGCCGTCACTGTGGACGAGGCCGAGCAGCGCGGGAACCGCGCGCGCGAGCACTTCCTGGACGAAGGGCGGCACCTCGATACGGCGCATGTCGTAAATCTTGACGAGCATCGACAGCGCCATGATCGCGTCGAGCTGCGCCTGCGGCGAGCGCGAGATATTGCCGCCGTCGGCGTAGAAGCTCGTTTCAAGCACCTTGCGCAGCCCCGCCTCGCCGAAGACCTGCCGCGGTTCGCCGCCGGGCATGAGGAGCGACGCGGCGACGATGCCGACCCACGCGACCATCTGCCCCGTGCCCGGCCGCGTCTTGTCGGCGACGCGATCGAGGTGGCGCGCCGCGCGCGCGAGATGGTTGAGCACCGCCGAGCGATAGACGAGGTCGCTCGACGACAGGATCAGCGGCGCGTGCGCGGCCCAGAAGAGGATGCGCCAGGCGGTGTTGTCGGCCTTCCACGCGGGTTCGCTCACCGTCTCGCCATGCGTGCCGAGCCAGTGGCGCACGACCGCCTCGGCGATCGGGGCGCCGTCGGCGCGCGTGCCGGTCGCGGCGAGATCGCGCAGCCAGGCGAAGCTGTGAAGATAGTCGGCGAAGGGCGGCGCGACATTGAGCGCCGCGAAGTCGAGCTCGCCGAGCGGCAGTTTCAGCCCGCGATGCAGGAAATGCCCGGCGCGGATCGCGGTGCCCGCGCGCGCGTCGCCCGGCACCGGATCGGCCGGCACGCCGAGCAGCTTGAGCGGAAAGCGCCCCTTCAGCCGAAAGGCGTGGAGCGGGGTGCGCCAAGTCAGCCGCGTGATCGCGTTGGCGACGCGGTCGCCGAGCGACAGCCCCTTGTCGGCGGGCAGGCGGATCAGCCGCTTGCCAGGCTCGATCGTGTCGTCGAGCGGCGCGGCGTCGGCACCGGGATCGAGCGGCGGGTCGGCGGGGGCAGAAGTCAGCGGTCTCCCCTCCATCGATCAGGCTCCGCGCAGGCGCCGGATGTTGTCGGCGTAAGCGTCGGGCCCGCCCTTGAAGGTCGCGGTGCCCGCCACCAGCACATCGGCGCCCGCCGCTATGGCGAGCGGCGCGGTCGCCGCATCGATGCCGCCATCGACCTCGAGCCTGATGTCGCGACCCGACTTGTCGATCATCTTTTTAACCGCTTCGATCTTGCGAAGCTGGCTCGAAATGAAGCTCTGGCCGCCGAATCCGGGGTTGACGCTCATGATCAGGACGAGATCGATCTCGTCGATCAAATAGTCGAGCATTTTCGCTGGCGTCGCGGGGTTGAGCGACACGCCCGCCTGCTTGCCGAGCGATTTGATATGCTGGACTGTGCGGTGGATGTGCGGCCCCGCCTCGGGATGGACGGTGATGATGTCGGCGCCCGCCGCGGCGAAGGCATCAAGGAAATGATCGACGGGGCTGATCATCAGATGGACGTCGAAGGGCAGCGACGAATGCGGCCGCAGCGCCTTCACCACCATCGGTCCGATCGTCAGATTGGGGACATAATGGCCGTCCATCACGTCGATATGCACCCAGTCGGCCCCCGCCGTCTCGATCGCGCGCACCTCCTCGCCCAGCTTCGCGAAATCAGCGCTCAGGATCGAAGGGGCGATACGGACGGGGGTGGTGGAGCCGGTCATGGACCGGCCTTAACCATCTAGCGAGTCGGGAGCAAGCGGGGGCAGGGCGCTATCGGTGGAAAAGCGGGACGCAGCGCGACGATGGCGAACGAAAGGTTTCGGCCGGTAGTTGCCATTTCATTTCTCGTCACCCCGGACTTGATCCGGGGTCCATTCACGCAGCGTTGAAAGAATGGATCCCGGATCAAGTCCGGGATGACGAATGTCTGAGACCAGCCGATTGCGGCCTCTTACATCGTCATCCCCGCGAAAGCGGGGACCCAGAGCGTACGTGGGCTGATCCCAGACTGGGTTCCCGCTTTCGCGGGAATGACGAAGGTAGGGAATGGCAGCTCTCCCCCCAAGGCGGACGTTCGCGGCGGCCTCCTTCATTCGGTTCGGCCTGCATCAACGCCAGCGCCAGCCGCCTTCGGTCCGCGCGCGATAGATCGGCATCGGGGCGAGCGCCGCGAGCACGACCGCGATCACCATCACCACCGGCCGCTCGCGCAGCAGCACCGCCAGCCCGGCGATCAGCGCGATGTGGAGCGCGAGCAGCACCCAGCCCTGCCAGGCGACCGGCAGGCCGGTGCCATAGCCGTGCCACTTGGCGCGGAACCACGGCCCCTGGCGCATGAACAGATGCAGCATGTCAGTTCGCTTCCTTGGCCGGCCGGCCCCGCTTCGGAGCTTCCGATTGCCGGACGCTCACGCCGCGCCGCCCCAGCGCCTCGCGCAGCAGGACCTCGATCTCGGCGTTGGCGCTACGCAATTCGGCCGCCGCCAGCCGCTCGATCGCGGCATAGAGCGCGGGATCGAGGCGGAGGGCAAAGGCTTTCTTGGCGGATGCAGCCATCATTCCGACTCAATAGAGCGAGCCGGTGTTGACGACGGGCTGGGTGTCGCGTTCGCCGCAGAGGACGACCATCAGGTTCGACACCATCGCCGCCTTGCGCTCGTCGTCGAGGGTGACGACATTCTTTTCCGACAGGTGGGTGAGCGCCATCTCGACCATCGTCACCGCGCCCTCGACCAGCTTCTTGCGCGCCGCGATCACCGCTTCGGCCTGCTGGCGGCGCAGCATCGCGCCTGCGATTTCCTGCGCATAGGCGAGGTGGGTCAACCCGCATTCGTCGACGGTGATGCCCGCGACCTCGAGCCGCTCGATCAGCGCCTTGCGCAGTTCGACCCCGACCTCGTCATGGTTGCCGCGCAGTGTGATTTCCTGATGCTCGATGTCGTCATAGGGATAGCGCGAACCGATCGAACGCACCGCGGCCTCGATCTGCGCCATCACGAATTCCTTGTAATCGTCGACGTCGAACAGCGCCTGCGCGGTGTCGGTGACGCGCCACACGACCTGCGCCGCCATTTCGATCGGGTTGCCGCGCAGGTCGTTGACCTTGATCTTGTCCGAAATCACATTGTTCGCGCGCACCGCGATCTTCTTGCGCGTCAGCCACGGCAGCACCCAGCGCAGCCCTTCCTGGCGGTCGGTGCCTTTATAGGCGCCGAACAGCTGGATCGCCGCGGCTTCGTTCGGATTGATCAGGTAAAAGCCGCAGAGGATCAGCAGGCCGACGACGCCCGCGACGACGACCAGCGCCCATTTCCACGCGACCATGACCTCGGCATTGGCGTTGCTGATCGCCGCCCAGGCGGCGAGCCCGAGCAGCGCCAGCCAGACGAACAGCATCAGATAGCCGCTCTGCGTCGCGGCGCGCACCTCCCGGCTGCGGTTCAGCGCGGGCGTCCCTGTTTCGACCATGTTTCCCTCCGAATCACTCGATATGAATATGATATCATATTTATATCGAACCGGCGGGCAGTCAATCGGCAAGTTGGCGACGCGCGCGGCGTGCGATTTCAGCGCGGCAGCAGGTGGGGCGCCAGTGCGGCGGCGACGAAATCGTGGAACAGGCGCACGCGCAGCGGCGCGAAGCGTCCGAAGGCGTGCAGCGTCTGCACCGGCACCGCGGCGAGCGGCTTTTGCGGCAGCACTTCGACCAGCCGCCCCGCCGCCAGATCGCCCGCGACCGCGGCGCGGAGCAATGGCGCGATCCCGGCGCCGTTCAGCGCGGCGATCCGCATCGCCTGGCCCGAATCGCTGTCGATCGCGCCGTCGACGGCGAGCCGCGACCCGTCGGCAAAGCCGATCGGATAGGCGCGCGCGCCGAGCCGGTAGCGGATATGCGCCGCTTCCCGGAGTTCATCGATCGACGCAGGCACGCCCGCGCGCTCCAGATAGGCGGGCGCCGCGACGAGGACGAGCGGCAGCGTGCCGAGCGGCCGCGCGATCCAGTCGGTCGCCGCGACCTCACCCGCGCGCAGCGCGACGTCATAGCCTTCGCGCACCAGGTCGACATGCCGGTCGGTGATGCTGATCTCGAGCGCGATCTCGGGATGGCGCGTCATGAAATCGCGCGTGAGCGCATCGACGAGGATCGGTCCCAAAATGCCGGGCAGGCTGATCCGCAGCCGCCCGCGTGCAGTGCCCGCCTCGCCCAGCGCGTCGCCCGCCTCCTCGAGCGCCTGGAGCAGCGGCGCGATGCGTTCGTAATAAGCGGCGCCATCGGTGGTCAGCGCGAGCGAACGCGTCGAGCGCAGGAACAGCTTGATCCCCAGCCGCCGCTCGAGCCGCTCGACATTCTTCGAGACCGCCGACGGCGTCGTCCCCGCGATCCGCGCCGCCGCGCTGAACGAACCGGCTTCGACCGTGCGGACGAAGGCGAAGAGCCCGGTCGTGCGTTCCAATCGCTTCATTCGATAGTTTTTGGCAAAGATGATGTGCTATTGTCCAGCCTTATCCGCCGTTGGGGAATAGCCATATCGCGTCCATCACAATGTGAAAGGACAGGATCATGTCGAGTCTGAAGGGAAAGACCGCCGTCATCACCGGCGGCAACAGCGGCATCGGCCTCGCGACCGCGAAGCTTTTTGCGCGCGAAGGCGCCGAGGTGGTGATCACCGGCCGGCGGGGGCAAGTCGTCGATGATGCGGTGCGCGAAATCGGCGCCGGAGCGGTCGGCTTTCCAGGCGATTCCGCCGATCCCGCGCACCATCGCGCGCTCGCCGGCTTCGTCCGCGAACGCTTCGGCGGCGCCGACATCTATGTCGCGAACGCCGGCGTCATCACGATCACCGCTTCGTCCGACGTCACCGAGGCCGAATATGACCAGCAGTTCGCGATTAACGCGCGCGGCACCTTTTTCGGGGTGCAGAGCATGGCGCCGGTGCTGCGCGACGGCGGCGCGATCATCTGCGTCGGTTCGCTCGCGAGCGACAAGGTGCTTGACGGCCACCCCGTCTATGCCGGGACCAAAGCGGCGATCGGCGCCTTCGCGCGCAGCTGGGCGCTCGAATTCAAGGATCGCGGCATCCGCGTCAACATGCTGAGCCCCGGTCCTACCGACACCGCAATCGTCGAAAAGCTCGGCGTGCCGCCCGAAGAGCGCGCGGGGTTCGAGGCGATGATGGCGGGCGCGATCCCGCTCGGCCGCTTCGCCCGTCCCGAAGAGCTGGCGCAGGCCGCGCTCTTTCTCGCGTCGGATGCGGGGAGCTTCGTCACCGGCATCAACCTGCGCGTCGATGGCGGCATGGCGCTGCTCTGAAACCCGCATCTCCCCATAATGAAAGGAAAGACCATGACCCAGCCTCCCACCGACCCGGCGATCGCGGCGCTGATCCACGACGTCGTCCATATCGGCAGCGCCTATGACATCGACGGCATGGAGCGGCTCTACACCGCCGACCAGAGCTTTCTGGTGCTCGGCGGCGACGGCGAGGTGCGGCGCGTCAGCCGCGCCGACTCTTTCGCCGAGTTCCGCGCGCGCCGCGACGCGGGCGAACCGCCGCTGTCGACCGAGCACCGCATACTCCACGTCGAACAGCAGGGCGATCATGCGACCGCCATCCTCTACCGCCGCATGAGCCCCGACGCGCCCGCGGCGATGTACGAACTGCGATTGCGCAAGGACGGCGGGCGCTGGCGGGTCGCGGGCGAGACCGTAACCCCCTGGCCCGGCGGCATCGACGGCAATTTCCTGCCCGCGCGCCGGCAAGCCGCCTGAGCGGCGCCCGGCAGGCGTACCGGTGAAGCGGTCGAGGCGGAAATCCCGCCTCGACCGTTTCGCTTATTCGGTCGGGAAACCGCGCTTTGCCAGCAGTGCCTTCACATCGGGGTCGCGGCCGCGGAAGGCGCGATAGGCCTCGGCGCGGTCGGTCTCGTTGCCCGTCATCAACAGGATCGTGCGGAATTTGTCGGCCACCGTCCGATCCCACGGACCGCCGGCTTCGGTGAAGGCCGCCCAGGTGTCGGCGTCCATCGTTTCGGACCACAGATAGCTATAATAGCCCGCCGAATAGGCGTCCGAGCTGAACAGATGGCCGAACTGCGGCAGGCGGTGCCGCATCACGATTTCCTTCGGCATGCCGATTTCGGCGAGCGTCTCGCGCTCGAACTTGTCGACATCGGTCGGCGGGGTCTTGCGGTCGTGCAGCTTCATGTCGACGATCGCGCTCGCCAGATATTCGACCGTGGTGAAACCCTGGTTGAACTTGTCGGAGGCGAGGATCTTGTCGACCAGCGCCTGCGGCATCGGTTCGCCCGTCTTGTAGTGCGTCGCATATTTCGACAGCACTTCGGGGGTCATCAGCCAATTTTCGTTCACCTGGCTCGGATATTCGACGAAGTCGCGCGGCACGCCGGCGAGCGCCGGATAATGGACCTGCTGGAGCAGGTAATGGATCGCGTGGCCGAATTCGTGAAACAGGGTCTGCGCATCGTCGAGACTGATCAGCGTCGGCTCGCCCTTTGCCGCTTCGGTGAAATTATTGTTGTTCGACGCGAGCACATTGCGTTCGCCGCCCAGCGTCTGCTGGCTGCGATAGGTGGTCATCCACGCGCCCGAGCGTTTGCCGTCGCGGGCGAAATTGTCGAGGTAGAAGACCCCGACATTCTCGTTCGTCTTGAGGTTATAGACCTCGAAGGTGCGGACCTTGGGGTCGAACACCGGGATCGTGCCGGTATTTTCCTTGAAGCCGAGGTCATAAAGCTGCCCCGCCGCCCAGAACATGCCCTGGGTCAGCTTGTCGAGCTGGAGGTAAGGCTTCACTTCGCTTTCATCGAGGTCGTATTTCGCCTTGCGGACCTTTTCGGCATAGAAGCGGTAATCCCACGGCTCGATCGTGATCTTCGGCGTCTTGTTCGCCTTCGCCTCGGCATCGGCGATCGCCTGCATGTCGGCGACCTCTTCCTTCACCCGCGCGACGGCGGCGGGCCAGACCTTCATCATCAGCCCCATCGCGGCCTCGGGGGTCTTCGCCATCGTGTCGGCCATGCGGTAATGCGCGTGGGTCGGGAAGCCGAGCAGTTCGGCACGCTGCTGGCGCAGCTTCAATATTTCGGCGATCGTCGCATTGGTATCGTTCGCGTCGCCATTGTCGCCGCGGTTCACGAAGGCCTTCCAGACCTTTTCGCGAAGTGCGCGGTTGGTCGCATTCTGGAGCACCGGCTGCGCCGACGAGCGCGTATTCTTGATCGCCCACTGGCCGGGCTTGCCATTGGCTTCGGCGGCGGCGGCGAGCGAAGCGACGAAGCCGGGTTCGAGCCCCGCGAGCTCGGCCTTGTCGGTGACGAAAGTATAGAGCTTCTCGTCGCCGAGCAGCTTCGACGAGAAGGCCGAGAACAGGCCTTCGAGCTTCGAGTTCATCTCGACCAGCTTCGCCTTGTCGGCGGGCGACAGGTTGGCGCCGTCGCGCACCATCTCGTCATAGCTGCGCTCGACGATGCGGATCTGCTGCGCGTCGAGCCCGCTCGAATGGCGCTTCTCGTAAACCGCCTTGTAGCGCGCGAAGAGCCCCGGATCGAGGAACAGCTCGGTGTAGAATTTGGTGAGCTTGGGGCTCCATTCGGCGTCGATGTCCTCGACGCGGTCGCTCGACTTGTTCGACGTCTGCACGCCCCACAGCGCGAAGAGGCGCTCCATCGTGTCGCCCGCCAGCATCATCGGCACATGCGTATTCTCGAAGGTCGGCGCCTCGGGATTGTCGATCACAGCCTGCACCTGCGCCTTGGTCTCGGCCATGCCCTTGGTGAAGGCGTCGGGGAAGAGTTCGGGGTCGAGCTTGTCCCACGGCGGCACCCCTTCATAGGGGCCGGTCCAGGGTGCAAGCAGCGGGTTCGTGCCCGCGGAGGCGGAGGCGGCCGGCTGCGCGGCGGCGGTGGGTTCGGCGGCGGTTGCGGTGCTCATCTGGCTATAACCCACCATCATCGCGGTGGATGCAAGCAGGATCGACAAACGGCGGGCAAAAGGCTGCGCTGGGCGCGACATCGATAAATCTCCCCGGAGGATAAGGTTTCGGACGAAACCATGTCTGGAGCCGTCTTAACCGGATATGACAGGGGGGTGCAAGGGTGGGAGGCCTAGTTGATCCTCCCTGTGGCCGCAGGCCATGGGGAGGTGGCAGCGGCGAAGCCGCTGACGGAGGGGCATAACGCGACGTCGCCGCCCCTCCACCACCGCTTCGCGGCGGTCCCCCTCCCCATGGCCTGCGGCCACAGGGAGGATATTCAACCCCCAAACATCGGCTGAACCAGCCCCGGCACATCCACACGGAAAGTGAACACCCCGCCCGCATGCGGCTGCGCCTTGCGCTCCTCATCGGTCAGATTCTTGCCCGCGCTGGTGACGAACGCCGTCTTCAAATCCGGCCCGCCGAACGCGATCATCGTCGGGTGCTGCACCGGCAGCTCGACCGTCTGGATCAGCTCGCCCGCGGGCGAGAAGCGCACGACGCGCCAGCCGTCCCACAGCGCCGACCAATAACAACCTTCGGCGTCGACCGCGGCGCCGTCGGGGCGGCCATGGCCGAACGCGAACTGGTGAAAGACGCGGCCGCCCGCCAGCGTCCCGGCGGTCATATCGACGTCATAGGCGCGGATCGCGTGGCTTGGCGTGTCGGCGTGATAAAAGGTGGCGCCGTCGGGGCTGAACGCCGCGCCGTTGCTCGTCGTCAGCCCATGCAGGATTTCGGTCAGCGACCCGTCGGGGTCGAGCCGGTAGAGCGTCGCCGCGGGGTTGGCCTTGTCGCGCGTCAGGCTGCCCACCCAGAGCCGGCCGCGCGCATCGACGCGCCCGTCGTTGAAACGCTGCTCGGGCTTGTCCGCGAGCACCGCCGGGCCGAAGGCGCGCGGCGCGCCGCCCCATTGGTCGATCAGCGCGCAGCCATTTTCGAGCGCGGCGACAAGGCCGCCCCCCACGCGCGGCGCGATGCAGCCGACCTGTTCGGTGAGTTCCATCACTTCGTCGGCGCCCGTCGCCGGGTCGGTGCGATGGATTTTGCGGCCCTCTATATCGACCCAATAGAGGCGGGCTTCGGCGGCGTGCCAGACGGGCGATTCGCCGAGCAAGGCGCCGGCGTCGAGGAGCAGTTGGACCATGCGCCGGTCATAGCGCGGCGGGGCAGGACTGCCCAGCGGCTGCAAACCTATTCGCTCCCATACACATCCGTCGCCCCCGCGAAGGCGGGGGCCGCTGGAGAGGTGGCGCAAGGCCGACTGCGGCCCCCGCCTCCGCGGGGGCGACGCGATAGTTCATGCCGTAGCGTCTTTCCACTTGACGTGGACGTAAACGTAAGGTCTCTTGGCCCGGAAAGATGCGGCCGACTCCCCGCTCGCGTTCGGCTGCTCCAAGGGAAAGGAAAATGATGTCGCTCGATAGTCTCTCGCGCACCGCCTATAACGAGGATCATGAGGCGTTCCGCGCGACGGTGCGCCAGTTCCTCGAAAAGGAAGTCGCGCCCAACGCAGCGCAATGGGCCGAGGACAAGATCGTCCCCAAGTCGATCTGGCCCAAGGCGGGCGAGATCGGCATGCTCTGCCCGACGGTCCCCGAGGAATATGGCGGGCTCGGCCTCGACTTCGGCTATAATGCGATCGTCGACGAGGAAAGCGCCTATTATGGCCGCGCGACCACCGGCTTCTCGCTCCAGTCGGACATCGTCACCAGCTACATCGTCAAATATGGCAGCGAGGAGCAGAAGAAGCACTGGCTGCCCAGGATGGTGTCGGGCGAGACGATCACCGCGATCGCGATGACCGAACCGGCCACGGGCTCGGACCTTCAGGGGATGCGCACGACCGCGAAAAAGGACGGCAATCATTATGTCATCAACGGGTCGAAGACCTTCATCACCAACGGCCAGAACGCCGACCTGATCCTCGTCTGCGTCAAGACCGACACCGAGGTCGAGCCGGCGTGGAAGGGCGTCTCGATCGTGCTCGTCGAGGCCGACCGCGAAGGCTTCCAGCGCGGGCGCAACCTCGACAAGATCGGGCAGGACGAGGCCGACACGTCGGAGCTTTTCTTCAACGACGTCCGCGTGCCGATCACCAACTGCCTCGGCGAAGAGGGGCAGGGCTTCATCTATCTGATGAGCGAGCTTCCCCAGGAGCGGCTGTCGATCGCTGTCAGCGCGCAGGCCTCGGCGCAGCGCGCCTTCGACGACACGGTCGAATATACGCGCGAGCGCAAGGCGTTCGGCAAACCGATCCTCGATTTCCAGAACAGCCGCTTCGTGCTCGCCGATTTGAAGGCCAAGCTGCAGGTCGGCTGGGCGCATCTCGATTGGGCGCTCGCGCGCCACATGAAGAAGGAACTGACCCCCGAGGAGGGCGCCGCGGCGAAGCTGTGGCACACCGACCTCCAGTGGGAGGTGATGGACAAGTGCCTCCAGCTGTTCGGCGGATCGGGCTATATGAACGAATATCCGATCGCCCGCGCCTGGCGCGCGGCACGCGTGACGCGCATCTTCGGCGGCACCAACGAGATCATGAAGGAACTGATCGGGCGGAAATTGTAAGAATCCCCTCCCGCAGGCGGGAGGGGCAGCGAGACTTGCGAGCTTGCTCGCTAGTCGCAGCGGGGTGGGCATCTCACCCCCGGATGCTCGCTTCGCTCGCGCCCACCCCTGACCCCTCCCGCCTGCGGGAGGGGAATTAAGAAAGGAACTCCCCTATGGCTACAGCCTATATCGTCGATGCCGTCCGCACTGCCGGCGGCCGCCGCGGCGGCCGGCTCGCGGGCACGCACCCCGTCGACCTCGGCGCCGCGGTGTTCGACGCGATTGCCGACCGCAATGATTTCGACACCTCGAAGATCGACGACGTCATCACCGGCTGCGTGTCGCAGGGCGGCCAGCAGACGATGGACGTCGGCCGCAACGCGGTGCTCGCCTCGAAGCTCCCCGACTCGATCCCCGCCGTCACCATCGACCGCCAGTGCGGTTCGTCGCAGCAGGCGATCCAGTTCGCGGCGCAGGCGGTGATGTCGGGCACGCAGGACATCGTGCTCGCAAGCGGCATCGAAAGCATGACGCGCGTGCCGATGGGCAGCGTCGCGACGCTGTTCATGAAGGAGGGGCTCGGCAATTATAAATCGCCGCGGCTCGAGGAAAAATATCCCGGCATCATGTTCAGCCAGTTCATGGGCGCCGAGATGATCGTCAAGAAGCACGGCTTCACCAAGGACGATCTCGACGCCTTCGCG
Organism: uncultured Sphingopyxis sp.; assembly: GCF_900078365.1. Lineage (NCBI taxonomy): Bacteria > Pseudomonadati > Pseudomonadota > Alphaproteobacteria > Sphingomonadales > Sphingopyxidaceae > Sphingopyxis > uncultured Sphingopyxis sp. The sequence continues at coordinate 3,320,267 of NZ_LT598653.1, read as the reverse complement.
CTCGAAAGCCATCGCCGCGCCAAGGCGGCGACCGAGGCCAGCCTATTCGATCGCGAGATCGTGCCGGTCGAGATCGAGACGGCCGAGGGCAAGCAATGGCACAAGATCGACGAAGGCATCCGCTTCGACGCGACGCTGGAAAGCATCGCGGGGGTGAAGCTGCTCCAGGAAGGCGGCACGATCACCGCCGCGACCTCGAGCCAGATCTGCGACGGATCGTCGGCGGTGCTCGTCTGCTCCGAACAGGCGCTGAAGGACCACGGCCTGACCCCGCGCGCGCGCATCCACCATGTGTCGGTCACCGCGGGCGACCCGGTGATCATGCTCGAAGAGCCTTTGTTCGCGACCGAACGCGCGCTCAAGAAAGCGGGCATGAAGATCGAGGACATCGACGCTTACGAGGTCAACGAGGCGTTCGCGCCGGTGCCGCTCGCCTGGCTCAAGTATCTCGGCGCCGATCCGGCGCGGCTCAACCAGCATGGCGGCGCGATCGCGCTCGGCCACCCGCTCGGCGCCAGCGGCGCGAAGCTGATGGCGACCCTGCTCGGCGTGCTCGACGCGACGGGCGGCAAATATGGCCTCCAGACGATGTGCGAAGGCGGCGGCCAGGCGAATGTGACCATCGTCGAGCGGCTGTAACGATCGGCAACCCCTCCCCTTCAGGGGAGGGGCAGAGAGACTTGGTCCGGCGCAGCCGGGCCTTAGTCGAGCGGGGTGGGGGCCATCGGCCTTGCGCAACCTCGACAGCCCCCACCCCAACCCCTCCCCTGAAGGGGAGGGGCTTAAATAGGAGAAACCCATGAAACTCGATTCCACTATATCCGCCGTCGTCACCGGCGGCGCCTCGGGCCTCGGCGCCGCCACCGCGCGCCTGCTCGCTTCGAAGGGCGTCAAGGTCGCGATCTTCGACCTGCAGGAAGAAAAGGGCAAGGCGATCGCCGAGGAACTCGGCGGCGTCTTCTGCGAATGCAACGTCACCGACGACGCCTCGGTCGACGCGGCGTTCGCCAAGGCGCGCGCGGCGATCGGGCAGGAACGCATCCTCGTCAACTGCGCGGGCACCGGCAACGCGATCAAGACCGCGAGCCGCTCGAAGGAAGACGGCAGCATCAAGCATTTCCCGCTCGACGCCTTCAACTGGATCATCCAGATCAACCTCGTCGGCACCTTCCGCTGCATCGCCAAGTCGGCGGCGGGCATGCTGACGCTCGACCCGATGGAAGACGGCGAACGCGGCGCGATCGTCAACACCGCGAGCGTCGCGGCCGAGGACGGCCAGATCGGCCAGGCGGCCTATTCGGCGTCGAAGGGCGGCGTCGTCGGCATGACGCTCCCCATCGCGCGCGACCTCGGCAACGAGAATATCCGCGTCAACACCATCCTGCCCGGCATCTTCGACACTCCGCTGCTCGCCGGCGCGCCGCAGAATGTCCGCGATGCGCTCGGCGCCTCGGTGCTCAACCCGAAGCGGCTCGGCAACCCCGACGAATATGCCAATCTCGCGCTCTGCATGATCGAGAACGGCTATTTCAACGGCGAGGACGTCCGCCTCGACGGCGGCATCCGCATGGCGCCGCGCTGACATGCCCAAACCGGAAAGCTGGCGGCTCGACGCCGCCAGCTACCCCGTCTGCATCGAACTGCAGACGCGCTTTCAGGACATGGACATCAACGGCCACCTCAACAATGTGGCCTTCGCCGCCTTGTTCGAAAGCGGCCGCGTCCTCCTCAACCGCGACGTGCGTCCGCTCGGCGAGCGCCCCTCGAACGAGCGCACGATGGTCGCCGCAGTCGAGATCAACTATCTCGCCGAGGGTCATTTCCCAGACCCGGTCCAGATCGCAACCGGCATCGGGCGCCTCGGCGCCTCGAGCTGGACGATCGTGCAGGCGATGTTCCAGAACGGCCGCTGCATCGCGACCTGCGACACGGTGGTGGTGTGCCGCACCGACGGCCAGGCGAAACCGCTGCGCGCGGAGATGGTGGCGGAACTCGAAGCGAAGCTGGCGCGGGCGGCGTAAAACTCCTTCTCCCTTGATGGGAGAAGGATACGAAGCCTTGCGCCGAAGGCGCTAGGCGCTGTTGGATGAGGGTGATGGTGCGTCCTTGCGCCGCCCGCTTCAGGCCGAAACCGGACCCCCGCCGCTGCGACTAGGCGGCAAGCCGCCAAGTCTCGCTGCCTCCCCCATCAAGGGGGAGGAGGTAAAAATCAGAGCTTCTTGTCCGCATCGGGCACCGACCGGATCAAATCGCGCGCAAAGCCGATCAGCCCGATCTGCCGCCGCCGCTTCAGCCGCTCTGCGCGCAGGATCGCGCGCACCTCGTCGAAGCAGCCTTCGACATCATCGTTGATCAGCACATAGTCGTAACCGTCCCAGTGGCTGATCTCGTTCGCGGCGCGCTCCATCCGCGCGGCGATCACCTCGTCGCTGTCGGTATTGCGGCTGCGCAGCCGCCGCTCCAGTTCCTCCATCGTCGGCGGCAGCACGAAGACGCGCACGACGTCGGGCCCGGCTTCCTGATAAAGCTGCTGCGCGCCCTGCCAGTCGATGTCGAACAGCACATCCTTGCCCGCGGCGAGCAACTCCTCGACGGGCGCGCGCGGCGTGCCGTAACGGTGCCCGAAGACATGCGCCCATTCGAGAAACTCGCCGTCGGCGGCCATCTTCTTGAAGGTTTCGACATCGACGAAATGATAATGGACCCCGTCGATCTCGCCGGGCCGCGGCGGGCGCGTCGTCGCGGAGATCGATAGGGCGATATCCTTGTCGGCCTCGAGCATCATCCTCGAGATCGTGGTCTTGCCCGCGCCCGAGGGCGAGGAGAGGACGAACAACACGCCGCGGCGGTTCAGGTGGACGCTTTCGGTCATGGGCGCTAATTGCGCGAGAGACGGGCGCGGTCAAGCGGGAAGGGGCGGCGAGATGCTGGGGATTTCAAGACGGGGCTGGCTGGTCGCCGCGGCGCTGCTCGCCGCCTTCGCCGCCATTCTCTTCGCGATGGGGCGCCCGCCGATCTGCCCGTGCGGGACGGTCAGCCTGTGGCACGGCACCGTGCAATCGAACCAGAACAGCCAGCAGGTTTCGGACTGGTACAGCTTCAGCCATGTCATCCACGGCTTCCTCTTCTTCGGCCTGTCGCGCTGGCTCATCCCGCGCCGGCCCTTGTGGGTCGCGCTCGCGCTCGCGATCGGGATCGAGGCGGCGTGGGAAATCCTCGAAAATTCGCCCGTCATCATCGACCGCTATCGCGAAGTCACCATGGCCTATGGCTATTCGGGCGATTCGATCCTCAATTCGGTGAGCGACGCGCTCTTCATGATCCTCGGCTTCCTCGCGGCGAGCCGGATGCGCTGGTGGGTCACCGTGGCGGTCGCGATTCTGTTCGAGCTGTTCACGCTATGGACGATCCGCGACAATCTGACGCTCAATGTGCTGATGCTTGTCGCGCCCGTCGAGGCGGTGAAGGAATGGCAGGCGGGGTGACACTCGATATCCTCCCCCTTGATGGGGGAGGCAGCGAGACTTGCGAACTTGTTCGCTAGTCGCAGCGGAGGGGGTGCGCTCTCGGCCCGAAACCGTGGTGCAAGGACGCGCCTTCACCCCCATCCAACTTCGCCTAATCGCTTCGCGATAAGGCTGCGTATCCTTCCCCCATCGAGGGGGAAGGCGGCTTTCAATGGATCGCCGCGCCCCGGCCGTTGCTGTCGACCGGAATAACCGGCGGCAGCGCGTCGCCGATCGTTTCGCCGTCGGTCGGCACTTTCGCAGTGCCCGCATAGGTATCGACGACCCCCGCATCCGCCAGCGCGGGATCGATCGCATGCGCCTCGCGCGCCGCCTTGCGCGCTTCGGCGCGCTCGGCCCATCGTTTCGTGAGATAGGCGCCCGCGACAGTCGCCGCGAGCACCGCATAGCGTTGCGGGAACAGGCGCCGCGCCGCGAACAAGGTGCCGGCGCCGATCACCGCGCCCGCGACGGGATGATTGCCCTTCTGGCGTCCGATGGCGCTGCCCAGAACGCCGCCTACGATGCGACCGATCATGCTCATCTCTCCTTCCCCCGATTAATGCCCCGGCACGTGCCGGGGTTCCGAACCCAGCATGATGCGCGGATCGACGACGCGATCGAAGGTCGCGGCATCGACATAACCAAGGTCGAGCGCCGCTTCCTTGAGCGTGCTCCCCGTCTCGTGCGCGTGCTTCGCGATCTTCGCGGCCTTGTCGTAACCGATTTCGGGCGCGAGTGCCGTCACCAGCATCAGCGAACGGTTCATCAGCTCGTCGATGCGCGCGCGATTGGGCTCGATCCCGACGACGCAATGTTCGGTGAAGCCCGTCATGCCGATGCTCAGCAGCTCGATCGAGCGCAGCACGTTCGACCCGATCAGCGGCTTGAAGACATTGAGTTCGAGATGACCCTGCAAGCCGCCGACGGTCACCGCCTGATGGTTGCCGATCACCTGCGCGGCGACCATCGTCAGCATCTCGCACTGGGTCGGGTTGACCTTGCCGGGCATGATCGAGCTGCCCGGCTCGTTCGCGGGCAGGTCGAGCTCGCCGAGCCCCGCGCGCGGGCCCGATCCGAGCAGGCGGATGTCGTTCGCGATCTTGGTCAGCGCGACGGCCAGCGTGTTCAGCGCGCCCGAGAAGAAGACGAGCCCGTCGTTCGATGCGAGCGCCTCGAACTTGTTTCGCGCGGGCTCGAACGCGATGCCCGTGCTTTTCGACAGCTCTTCGGCCATCGCGACGTCGAAGCCCGCGGGCGCGTTGAGCCCGGTGCCGACCGCGGTGCCGCCCTGCGCCAGCTTGCAGATATTGTGCGCGAGCGCGCCCTCGATCCGCGCGCGACAGGCGATCAGTTGCGCCACATAGCCCGAAAATTCCTGGCCGAGCGTCAGCGGCGTCGCGTCCTGCAAATGGGTGCGCCCGATCTTGACGATCTCGCCCCAGGCTTCGGCCTTGGCGGCGAGCGCATCGGTCAATTCGGCCAGTGCGGGCAGCAGCCGCGCCGTCGTCTCGACCGCGACCGCGACGTGCAGCGCGGTCGGGAAACTGTCGTTCGACGACTGGCCCATGTTGACATGGTCGTTGGGATGGACCGGAGCCTTGCCGCCGCGCGTGCCCGCGAGCTTTTCGTTCGCGATTCCCGCGATCACCTCGTTCGCGTTCATGTTCGACTGGGTGCCGCTGCCCGTCTGCCAGATCGCGAGCGGGAACTGGTCGTCGTACCGGCCCGCGACGACGGCCTCGGCCGCCTCGGCGATCGCATCGGCCAGTCCCGCATCGAGCCCATGGTCGCGGTTGACCCGCGCCGCCGCGCCCTTGATCCGCGCGAGGGCATGGACGATCGGCAGGGGCATCCGCTCGTGCGCGGGAAAGGCGAAATTATGGCGGCTGCGTTCGGTCTGCGCGCCCCAATAGGCTTCGGCCGGAACCTCGATATTTCCGATGGAGTCGCTTTCCGTTCGCATGCTCATGCTACCAGCATCCTTGTCACCAGAACCGCGCCCGCCCAGATCATCGCGACGAGGCCGAGCAATTGCCAATAGCCGCTCTCGCCCACCCGCCGCCGCAGCCACGCCGCGGCCAGCCAGACGAGCATCAGCGCCGGGGTCAGGATCAACAGCGTGAAGCGCAGCAGCCCTTCGGCGATCTGGCCGTGCCGGCGCGCCTCGAAGATGGCATAGCCCTCGACGCCCCACCAGAAGGCGGCGGTCAGCACCACCATGCCGGCGAGCGCCCAATATTGCCAGAAACGGCTGGGGGGCCAGGCGGGGCCCGCCACGCTATTTCCGCTTGCCGAAATCCACCGTCACGACGTTCGATCCGTCCTCGCTCGTCACGTCGGGGCGATCATTGTCGGCCTCGTCATGCGGCTCGGGCTGCGCGGCCTCGTCGTCGCTGACCTGGAATTGCAGCCCGAAATCGACCGACGGATCGACGAAGGCGGTGATCGACGCATAGGGGATCGTCAGCATCGACGGCGTCTGGTTGAACGACAGGCCGACGCGGAAATGATCCTCCGCGACGCTGAGGTCCCAGAAGCGGTTTTGCAGCACGATCGTCATTTCGTCGGGAAATTTGGCGATCAGATGCGCGGGGATGTCGACCCCGGGGGCCTGCGTCTTGAAGGTGATATAGAAATGATGTTCGCCGGGCAGGCTGTCATAGCCTTCGATCTGGCTCAGCACGCGGCCGACCACGGCGCGCAGCGCATCCTGCACGATTTCGTCATAGGGAATCAGGCTGTCGCGAACGTCATCACTCATGACGCGAGGGGATGAACGCGCGCCGCGTGCGGGTCAAGGGGGGTCAAGGGGGGAGAATCGCCTTGCAACGCGAAACAGACGCTCTAAGGGGTCGCCCATGCGAACCGCCACCGTCCAGCGCACGACCAAGGAAACGGATATCGCGATCACCGTCAATCTCGACGGCACGGGCGAATATTCGGTGTCCACCGGCATCGGTTTCCTCGACCATATGGTCGAGCAACTGTCGCGCCACTCGCTGATCGACATATCGATGCAGGTGAAGGGCGACCTCCACATCGACCAGCATCACACGGTCGAGGATTCAGCGCTCGCGCTCGGCGAAGCGGTCGCGAAGGCGCTCGGCGACAAGCGCGGCATCGCCCGCTATGGCGAGGCGCACGCGCCGATGGACGAGACGCTGACGCGCTGCGTGCTCGACATTTCGGGACGCCCGCACTGCGTCTATAAATCCAGCTTCTCGCAGCCGCGGCTCGGCGAAATGGACACCGAGATGTTCCCGCACTGGTTCGCGAGTTTCGCGCAGACCGCGGGGATCACGCTGCACATCGAGATGCTCTACGGCGAGAATAACCACCACATCGCCGAAAGCATGTACAAGGCGCTCGCGCGCGCGCTGCGCCAGGCGGTCGAAATCGACCCGCGCAAGGGCGATGCGATCCCCTCGACCAAGGGGGTCTTGTGAGCCTCCCCTCCCGCAAGCGGGAGGGGCAGCGAGACTTGCGAACTTGTTCGCTAGTCGCAGCGGGGTGGGCCACGCACACGCAGCCGCTCGCTTCGCTCGCCCCACCCGGCTCAGGGTCGGTCGTGCCCCCGGCACGACCTGAACCAGCCGGGGGCTGGTTCACCCAGTGCCCCCCTCCCGCAAGCGGGAGGGAGATTTGAGCGCCATCGCCCTGATCGACTATGGCGCGGGCAATCTTCGCTCGGTGCATAACGCGCTCGTCGCGGCGGGCGCGGATGATGTTGCCGTCACCGCCGATCCCGATGTCGTCGCCCGCGCCGACCGCATCGTGCTTCCCGGCGTCGGCGCCTTCGCGGCGTGCATGAATGGCCTTTCGGCGATCGACGGGTTGATCGCGGCCATGGAGCATCGCGTGCGCGGCGAGGGGGCGCCCTTCCTCGGCATCTGCGTCGGCATGCAATTGCTCGCCGACGCGGGCGAGGAGCATGGACGGCATGAAGGGCTCGGCTGGATCGGCGGCACCGTCCGCGCCTTCGATCCCGTACCGGGCCTCCGCATCCCGCACATGGGCTGGAACGACGTCGCGCCGACCGTGGCGCATCCGGTGATCGCGGCGGGCGAGGCCTATTATCTCCACTCCTATCATTTCGCCGATGCCGCCCACGTCGCCGCGACGAGCAGCCACGGCGCGACCTTCACCGCCGCGGTGGCGAAGGACAATATCGTCGGCGTCCAGTTCCACCCCGAAAAAAGCCAGGCCTACGGCCTCGCAACGCTCGAAAGGTTCCTGACGTGGCGGCCCTAGTTCACGCCCTCCCCTTCAGGGGAGGGCAGCGAGACTTGGGAGCTTGCTCCCTAGTCGCAGCGGGTGGGGGCCATCGGCCTTGCGCTACGCTGATAGCCCCCACCCCAACCCCTCCCCTGAAGGGGAGGGGCTTTAGGAACATGCCATGACCCTGACCATCTTCCCCGCGATCGACCTCAAGCGCGGACAGGTGGTGCGGCTCGCCGAGGGGGATATGGCGCGCGCGACCGTCTATGGCGACGATCCGGCCGCGCAGGCGCGCCTCTTTGCCGATGCGGGCGCATCGCACCTCCATGTCGTCGATCTCGACGGCGCCTTTGCGGGCGAAAGCGTCAACGGCGCGGCGGTCGAGTCCATCGTCGCCGCCTTTCCGGGCAAGGTGCAGGTCGGCGGCGGCATCCGTAATCGGGAAGGCGTCGACCGCTGGCTCGCGCTCGGCGTCAGCCGCGTGATCATCGGCACTGCGGCGCTCAAGGACCCCGAATTCGTCAAATCCGCCGCGCGCGACCTTCCCGGCCGGATCGTCGTCGGCGTCGACGCGCGTGACGGCATGGTCGCGACCGAGGGCTGGGCCGACGTCTCCGACGTCCGCGTGGAAGACCTCGCGCGCCGCTTCGAGGATGCCGGCGTCGCCGCCTTGCTCTTCACCGACGTCGGCCGCGACGGGCTGCTCAAGGGCTGCAATGTCGCGGCGACCGTGGCGCTCGCCAAATCGGTGAGCATCCCGGTGATCGCATCGGGCGGCGTCGCCGACATCGGTGACATCCGCGCGCTCCGCCCGCATGTCGCCGACGGCATCGAAGGCGTCATCACCGGCCGCGCGCTCTACGACGGCCGCCTCGATCTGGCGCAGGCGATTGCGGCGGGGCGTGGGTGAAAATGAAAGCCATCCTCTTTTCCGTTCGCCCTGAGCTTGTCGAAGGGCCGTCCTTCTTTGACGTCGAAGAAAAGAACGGTGCTTCGACAAGCTCAGCACGAGCGGATTTTGGAGGCATTTTCTTGTGACCGTCCGCGTTCGCGTCATCCCCTGCCTCGATGTCGCCGACGGCCGCGTCGTCAAGGGCGTGAACTTCGTCGACCTGCGCGACGCGGGCGATCCGGTCGAGGCCGCACGCGCCTATGACGCCGCGGGCGCCGACGAGCTCTGCTTCCTCGACATCGGCGCGAGCCATCAGGGCCGCGGCACCCTGCTCGACATGGTCGCGCGCACCGCCGAGGTCTGCTTCATGCCGCTCACCGTCGGTGGCGGGGTGCGCAGCGCGGACGACGCGCGCGCGCTGCTGCTCGCGGGCGCCGACAAGGTCGCGGTGAACAGCGCCGCGGTCGCGCGCCCCGAACTCGTCGCCGACATCGCGGGCCGCTTCGGCAGCCAGTGCGCGGTCGGCAGCATCGACGCGCGGCGCGTTGCGGATGGTCGCTGGGAAATCTTCACCCACGGCGGCCGCAAACCGACCGGCATCGACGCGCTCGAACACGCCGTCCGGCTCGCCACCCTCGGCGCGGGCGAACTGCTCGTCACCTCGATGGACTGCGACGGCACCAAGGACGGCTACGACCTCGCGCTCACCCGCGCGATCGCTGATGCGGTCGGCGTCCCGGTGATCGCGTCGGGCGGGGTCGGCAACCTCAACCATCTCGCCCAGGGCGTGATCGAAGGCCATGCGAGCGCGGTGCTCGCCGCCAGCATCTTCCACTTCGGCGAAGCGACCATCGCCGAAGCGCACGCGCGGCTCGCCGCCGCCGGATTGCCCGTCCGCGCACATTAATTGCGCCCCAGGGGGTAGTCAGCTTGGAAAGTGGCTGCAATAGAGCACCATGACCTCCAAACTCCGTGTCGCCGACCGCACCAACGACCTCTTCCCGATCCTCGGCTTCCTCACCGCGATCGCGAGCTTCGCGATGCCGCTCAATCCCTGGCTGGTCGCGATCATTCTCGCGGGCGCCGTCGTCGCGGCGGTCCATCATGCCGAGGTGATCGCGCACCGCGTCGGCGAGCCCTTCGGCACGCTGATCCTCGCGCTGGCGGTGACGGTGATCGAGGTCGGGCTGATCCTCACGCTGATGCAGGCCGAACCCGAAAAGGCGCTGACGCTCGCGCGCGACACGGTGTTCGCCGCGGTGATGGTGATCCTCAACCTGTTGATGGGCCTCTGCCTGCTCGCGGGCAGCATCCGCCACCACGAACAGAGATTCCAGCGCACCGGCATCGGCGCCGCGCTCGCGACCCTGACCGTGCTCACCATCGTGACGCTGGTGCTCCCCAATTTCACGTCGAGCGTGCCGGGCCCTTTCTATTCGGCGACCCAGCTTGGCTTCGTCGCGACGGTGTCGCTGATCCTCTACGCGACCTTCGCGCTCGTCCAGACGGTGCGCCACCGCGACTATTTCCTGCCCGAGGGCGAGGCCTATGACGAACCCGACGCGCACGCCGCGCCGCCGAGCGGCCAGCGCACCGCCATCTCGGGCGCGCTGCTGCTCGCCAGCCTGTTCGCGGTCGTGCTGCTCGCGAAGAATCTCTCGCCGGTGATGGGCGCGCTGCTAGCCGACTGGGGCGCGCCGCCCGCGGTGCTCGGCGTGCTGATCGCCGCGCTCATCCTCGCGCCCGAAGGGCTCGCGGCGGTGCGCGCGGCCAAGGCCGACCGCCTCCAGACCAGCCTCAACCTCGCATTGGGATCGGCGCTGGCTACCATCGGCCTCACCATCCCGGCGGTCGCGATCCTGTCGATCGTCGCCGATATGCCGATCAGCCTCGGGCTCGACGCCAAGTCGACCGTGCTCCTGTTCCTGTCGCTGATCGTATCGGTGCAGACGCTCGCGAACGGCCGGACGACCGTGCTGCAGGGCGTGATCCACCTGATGCTGTTCGCGATCTATCTGTTCACGACCTTCGTGCCGTAACCGTCGCGTTTGAAAGGGTTCACGCGAAGACGCGAAGACGCGAAGAAGGACCGAGAGGGTCGATCGAAACGGCACGAAGTGCCAGTTCTCGTCCATGACGCCGTAAAAACGTGCCTTCGGCACGAAATAGGTCCACGACGCATTCCGCAGCCCTCTTCTTCGCGTCTTCGCGTCTTCGCGTGAATCAAACTAATCGAACGCCGGCCCCATCATCAGGTCTTCCGGACGAACACCGTCCCCGCCGAATAGCCCGCGCCGAACGAGCAGATCAGCCCGGTATCCCCCGCCGCCAAATCCTCATGGTGCAGGTGAAAGGCGATGATCGACCCCGCGCTCGACGTGTTGCCATAGGTATCGAGCACCGTCGGGCTCTCGTCCGCGCTCGCCTCGTGTCCCAGAACCCTTTGGGCGATCAGCCGGTTCATATTGGCGTTCGCCTGGTGCAGCCACAGCCGCCGCATGTCGCCGCCTTCGAGGCCGAGCAGCTCCATCTGCTCGACGATCATGTTCGCGACCATCGGCACGACTTCCTTGAACACCTTGCGGCCTTCCTGGACGAAAAGCTTGTCGGTCTTCGGCCCCGACTGGTCGATGCCGCCGTGCGCGCGGTTCAGGAAGCCGAAATTGTTGCGGATGTTGTTCGAAAAGACGGTCTTGAGCTTGGTGCCGAGAATGTCCCAATGTCCCTCGGGAGCAATATCCTTGTCCTCGACCAGAATCGCGGTCGCGACGTCGCCGAAGATGAAATGGCTGTCGCGGTCGCGCCAGTTCAAATGCCCCGAACAGATTTCGGGGTTCACGACGAGCACGCTCTTAGCATGGCCCGCGCGGATATAGTCGGCGGCGGTCTGGATGCCGAAGGTCGCCGATGAGCAGGCGACGTTCATGTCGAAGGCGAAGCCGTCGATGCCCAGCGCGTCCTGGATCTCGACCGCCATCGCCGGATAGGGGCGCTGCATGTTCGACGCGGCGCACAGCACCGCATCGACGTTGGTCGCGTCGCGCCCCGCGCGCGCCAGCGCGTCTTTCGCCGCCGCGACGCCGATTTCGGCAAGGATCGACAGCTCGTCGTTGCCGCGTTCGGCGATACGCGGGGCCATGTGTTTCGGATCGAGAATGCCTGCCTTGTCGACGACGAAACGCGATCCGATCCCGCTGGCCTTCTCGATGAATTCGACATTCGATTCAGTCAGTTCGGGTGCATCACCCGCTGCGATGGCCGCCGCATTTTCTCTATTGTGCAGCGCAACATACGCGTTAAAACTGGCGACAAGTTCTTCGTTGGAGATCGCTTCGGCGGGGGTGAAAAGGCCGGTTGCGGAAATGACCGGCTGCGGTGCGTTGGGCATGGTGGACCTGCGTGTGTCTTATGGCTTCAAGACACGCTGATTAGGCCCCGTCGCGGCATCGCGCAACGCCCCGTGATTTGCTGAACGTGTCCCGACACCATGGTTAACCTGCCACTAACCAATATGGTGACAGACTGTTGGATGCAGGCCTCCGGGGGGATGGCTCCCCGGGCGCCGAGCGGGAGCATGACCATGGCGACGCGTTCAGGACCGGCCGCAGGCGACCTGTCCCTTTCCGAAATCAAGGAATTTGCGGGCTTTCCCGCGGCGACCCAGCGCTATATCCGCCGTTCGCTCGACATCGGGCTCGAACGCGACGATGCGATCGCGCGCTGGTCGCGCGACATGGTCGAGGAAACCGCGATTCGCGTCCAGGCGCGCGTCTACCAGCGGCTCGGCGAGGTGCGCGCGCATATTCCCGACGACAGCGGGCTCGACGCGCTCGAAGGCTTCATGGCGCCCCTGATCGCGGTGTCGGCGTTCGACCTCGGGCAGGACCGTTTGCCGGGCTTCGCCTCCTATCGCTTCCTCTACGAACGGCTGCTCGGCGCGCACGCGCGGCCGTGGCTTCCCGGCGCCTTCTGCGCCGCCGCCTCGCTGCCGCACCTTCATCCCGACAAGCGCAAGATCCTGCTCCAGTCGATCAGCGAAGCCGCCGCCACCGCCCCTGGCTGGTCGGCGCGCGAGCCGAGCTTCTTCCCCGAATGGGTCGACAAGATCGACGAGACGCGGCCGGCGAATTGATCGGCGGCTTTGGGGGTGGTGAGCGGACGTTGACGCTCATTGCAGGCTGACGATAAATCCCAGGACATGAAACGCTATCGCCCTCTGTTCTTGATCGTATTGATTGCGGCATTGCTTTTCGTGGGCGTCGCAATCGCGGTCCTACGCGCCGACCGGTGTTCCGACGAGGGCGGAGTTGTCATAGCATTTACGACACGAAATCAGCACTGCGCCGACCGCAATTAGCCGTTCGGCTTGTGTCCGCAACCGGTCGTTTCCGGTCTTTCGTCATCCCGGACTTGATCCGGGATCCATGATCGCACCGTCGTCGTGGACCCCGGATCAAGTCCGGGGCGACGATGAACGAAACATCCTCCCTGTGCCGTAGGCATGGGGAGGGGGACCGTCGCCGTAGGCGATGGTGGAGGGGCGGAACCTCGCGCTATAGCCCCTCCCGTCAGCCCCACGGGCTGCCACCTCCCCATGGCTTCGCCACAGGGAGGATTAAGGTCAAACCCGCCGTCACCCCATCGTCAAGCCAGCGCCTTGTACAGCCCGAACGCGCTCGTCGCGGTCAGCACGGTGCCGACCAGCATCAGCATGACCTTGGGCGAGAAGCGTTTCGCCATCATTGCGCCGATCGGGGCGGCGACGACGCCGCCGATGATCAGGCCGAGCGTCGGGCCGAGAATATCGTCGATGCCGAGGTGCCAGATAAAGGCGAGCGAAACCGCGACCGCCAGGAAGAATTCGACGCTGTTGACCGTGCCGACGACCTTGCGCGGTTCGCCGCCCTGGACGAGCAGGTTCGAGGTCACGACCGGGCCCCAGCCGCCGCCGCCCGCGGCGTCGAGGAAGCCGCCGACGACCGCAAGCGGCCCGACGACCTTGGGTTTGGAAAATTTGGGCGGATACAGCACGCCGCGGATCAGCAACCAGATGCCGATCAGCACGAGATAGCCGAGCACGAAGGGTTTCACGACCTCGGCGTGCAGCGACGACAGCACATAGGCGCCGAGCACCCCGCCGATCACCCCGGGGATCAGCAGGCGAAAGAAGAGCGGCCAGTCGATGTTGCGATGGAACACATGGCTCAGCCCCGACACGCCGGTGGTGAAAATCTCGACGACGTGGATGCGCGCCGACGCGGTCGCGGGCGGGACGCCGAGCACTGCGACGAGCAAGGTGTTGCAGATCACCCCGAACGCCATCCCGAGCGCGCCGTCGACGAGCTGCGCCGCGAAGCCGATGAGGATGAACGGCAGGAGCGCGGTAAAGTCGATGGCCGCAAGATCAATCATGTTTCATCCCAACTCTTTTGGTTGACAACTTGCTGCCGGGATTTGCGGCGATGCGCCAGCGCAAATTTTCTGCTGGCGGCAAAGGGATTTGTTTCCACGCCGGGCCGCCATCCCCTGCAGGCTCAGCCTGTGATCTCGTCGGGCAGATATTCGCGCACATAATCGATGAACGCGCGCAGCTTGGGCATGACCTGCTTGCGCCCCGGATAATAAAGGAAAAGCCCCGAGGTCGCGGCGCAATAGTCGGTGAGCACCAGTTCGAGCTCGCCGCTTGCGACCATCGCCTTCGCCATCGGCTCGGCCATCATGCCCATCGCGACGCCGGCGCGGATCGCGACGAGCGCGGCGATCCAGTCGTTGACGATCACCGGCCCGGTGACGCCGACGTCATATTCGCGGTTTCCCTTCTCGAACGTCCACGGCATCAGCGCGCCCGTCGCGAGGCGAAAGCGGATGCAGCGATGGTCGCGCAACTCCTCGGGCGTTTCGGGGCGGCCGTGCTTGTCCAGATAGGCGGGCGCCGCCGCGACGACGAAGCGAAAGGGGCCGGTCAGGCGGACCGCGATGACGTCGGCGTCGAGCGATTCGCCCATCCGCACCCCGGCGTCGAAACCCCCGGCGCTGAGGTCCGCCAAGGCATCGTCGGCGTAAATCTCGAGCTCGATATCGGGATAGGTTTCGCAGAAACCCGCGATGATCGGCTCGAACAAAGGCTGCACCGCGCCGCGCATCAGGTTGATCCGCAGCCGTCCCGCGGGCCGGTTGCCGAGGTTGCGCGCCGCCTCATAGGCGTCGGCGAGCCCCGAATAGGCGGGCGCCGCGCGCTCGAGGAACATCTCGCCCGCCTGCGTCAGGCCGACGCTGCGCGTCGTGCGCATGAACAAGGGCGCACCCACGCGCGCTTCGAGTGTCTTGATCGTCTGGCTGATCGCCGAGGGCGAGACGCCGAGGTCGGCGGCGGCGGCGGAAAAGCTGCGCCTTTCCGCGACACGCAGGAAGGCTTCGATCCCGTCGAGCGCCCCTTGGGGGATTGTTAAATCCTGCTTCAAAGCACTTGCAGATTATAGAGGATTATCTAAGTGCGCAACCGCACCTATAAAGGTTGCACAACGAAACGAAAGGAACCTCTCCCATGTCCTATCAGCTCTCCTCTTTCCGCCGCTTTCCCACCGCCTTCGCCATCGTCGCCGCTTCGGCGCTCGCCTTCACCGGCCTGATGGCATCGGCGACCCCCGCTTATGCCCAGTCGGGCGGCGATTATCGCTGCGCCGGGCTCGCCGAACAGGCGCATGTCGCCGCAAGCGGCGTCGAGGGCAGCAAGCAGTCGAGCGCCAAGCGTTTCGTTTCGACCGGCAAGAAGCTGTGCGAAGCGGGCAACGAACGCGCCGCCGCCAAGCAGTTCCGCGCCGCGCTCAAGATCGCCGGCGTCGCCGAAGTCGAAACCGACAGCCAGATGGCCTCGCGTTAATCTGCTGCGCTAGACAACCGACACCAATCTCCGGAACCGTCCTCTCCCTCTCCCCGACGGATCCACAAAACTGGGGCGGCCCTCGACGCGGGGCCGCCCCATTTGTTTCTGCGCGGCGGGTGGAGTAGACTGCGGCGATGCGAGACAGGAAACCGCACCCCGAAACCCGGCCCGATCGCCCCGCAAAGCCCCCGGTGCCGCTTTGCCGCTACGAAGAACTGGCGATGCGCGAAAACCGGCTGCGGGAGGAAAAGGCCGCCAAGCGCGAAACGGACGCCTAGAGCTTCCCGGCTTCGTCAAGGGCCGAAGACCAGTTCGAGCATCTGGCGTTTCCATATCGCCACCGACCGCTCGATCAGCGCCATGTCGGGATTGCGGATATATTCGACCGTCAGGCCGCGCGTGACCGCGTTGTTGAGCAATTGCAGCGTCTGATACGCCTCGTCATTGTCGATGCCCGCCGCGCGCAGGATCAGATGGCCCCACAAGCGGACCCTGCGGTCGAAGCGCCGCGCGCTCGGTCCGACCTCCTGGTCGAGATCGGGATCGTTGCGCCGCGCGAGATGGATTTCGAGCACCGCCGCCATCTCGGGGCGGCTGACCATCTGGTAGTTGGCGTCGATCAGATTTTCCATCGACTGCCGGGGTGTCGCGCCGGCGCGGATGGCTTCGGCATAGATGCGGGTGCGATAGGCGGCGAATTCGGCGGCGACCGCGGCCATCAGCTTCGCCTTCGTCGGGAATTGATGCTGGATGGCGCCGAGGCTCATCCCCGCCGCGTCGCGGATCGCGAGCATCGTCGCGCCCGAATAGCCCTGCGAGCACAGCACGTCGCGTGCGGCCGCGAGCACCTTGGCGCGCGTCGCGGCGCTGCGGTCGGCCTGGCTGCGCCGGGGTCTGGTCGCGGTCCTCGTCATCCCTCGATCATCTGCGATAGCGTGTGCGCCGCTGATAAGCGAGCCGCCTCAAAAAGCCACCGTCGCGTTGACGCCGATCGTGCGCGGCCGGATGATGCCGGTCCCGAGCGCGCCATTGGCGTTGCGCGGCAATCCCGCGACGCCGAGCAGCGCCTGCGTCGAGGTGATCCCCCGGCTGTTCGTCAGATTATTGGCATAGGCGCTCAGCGCATAGCGGCCGAAGTCGAGCCCGGCGCGCAAATCGACGACCTCATAGGCGTCCACGCGTGCGAAATAGCCGTATAGGGCGCGATAGGCGGGGTCGAAGCCGCCGCTTTGCCGCGAGAGCGAGCGGATCGAGCCGCCGATCGACGCACTGACGTCCGATCCCAGATCCCACTGGTAATCGGCGTTGAGGCTGACGGCATATTTGGGGGTGAAGGGCAGGCGGTCGCCCTTCACCGCGCCGACCGCGACCGGGTCGGTGTCGCCGCTGAGCCGCGCGTCGGTGTAGGTGAAGCCGATCGACGTGGTGAAGCCCCGCGCCGGCCGCAGCGTCGCGACGATTTCGGCGCCGTCGACCTCGGCGCTCGTTCCGTTCACATTGACGCCGAAGCCGTTGACTACCGCCGCGAGCTGAATGTCCTGCCAGTCGATATGATAGAGCGCCGCCTCGATCGAGGCGCTGCGGTCGGCGGTGTCGCCTTTGAACCCGATTTCATAGCTGGTGACGGTGTCGGGCTCGAAGGTCGTCGGCGTGCCCGGCGGCGAGCCGATCGGGATGACGTTCGGGCCGCCGGGGCGGTAACCCTTGGCGACGCGGGCATAGAGCGATGCCCGATCGCCGAACTTGATTTTCGGCGCGACCGACCAGGTGAAGACATTGTCGGAAGAGCGCAGCCCGTCGATCGCCGCCGCGCCGAGCAGCACGCCATCGGTCACCTGTTCGGCGCGCTGGCTGTTGTGGCTGTACCGGCCGCCGAAATCCATGTCGAACCAGCGCGACAGATGCAGCGTCGCATTGGCGAAGCCCGCGATCTCCTCATAGCGCGAATCGAGATGGAATACCGCGTAGTCGAAGGGCAGGTCGATCGGCGTCAGCACGCCGGGCGTCCCCGGCACCGCGCTTTTCAGATTCTGGAAGATCCGCGCCTTTTCGTGGGTGTAATAGCCGCCGACCATCCATTCGAGGACACCGCCGCCGTTCGATGCGAGGCGCAGCTCCTGCGTCCATTTGCGATTCTCGGTCTGCTGGTCGAAATAGACATAGGAGCCGCCGAGCGCCGCCGACAGATTGGCGGTATAATCGGCGCGAAACGACTGGAGCTGCTCGCCATAGCTCGTCGCCGAGGTCAGCGTGACGCCGCCGAAATCATAATCGATCGTGCCGTTATAGAGCCGGTATTTCACATCGCTGAAGGTCGGCAGATATTCGGACTGGGTCAGGCCGCCATAGAGCGGCTCCAGCGTCGCCGGGTCGGCCTCGACGATGCCCGGCGCATCGACGTAGAGATTCTGGACCAGCGCGCTCAGCCGGACGCTGAGGCCGGCGCCGGGTTTCCAGAGCAGCGACGCGCGCCCGCCGTAATTTTCGAAATCATTGATGTTGCTGCGGACGTTCGATCCGGCGGTGCCGATCGAGTCGATATAGCCGCCCTGCTTGCGGTAAGACCCCGACGCGCGAAACGCCAATGTCTCGCCGATCGGGACGTTGACCATCGCCGCGCCGCGGTACGAGGCGTCGCCGCCGTCGGTGAACTCGACCCCGCCGAGCGCCTTCGCCTCGAAGCCCGAAGTCGAGGGTTGGTTGGTGACGAATTTGAGCAGGCCGCCGAGCGAACTCGCGCCATAGAGCGTCCCCTGCGGGCCGCGCAGCACCTCGATCCGCGCGATGTCGAAGCTGTCGAAATCGCCCGCGAGTTCGGACCCGTTGGCAAGGCCGGTGCTCGACCCGAAGGGCGTCTCGTCGACATAGACCGCGACGGTCGAGGCGACGCCGCCGGTGTTGATGCCGCGCAGCACGAGCCGCCCCTGACCGGGCGTGCCCTGCACGAGCTGCAGGCTCGGGACATTTTTGAGGTAATCGGCGAAATTGGTCGCGCCCTGCTGTTCGAGCGTCGCGCCCGACACGACCGACACCGATTGCGGCACGTCGATCAGCGACTGCGTTCGTTTCTGCGCGGTCACGACGATCTCTTCGCCGAAGCCGGTGTCGCCGTCCTGCGCCCAAGCGGCGGCGGGCGAGGCGAGGGCGAGGGCGAGAGCGGTGCCGCTCAGGGCCTTGGTCGAAAGTCGCATATTCGGTCCCCTCATCGGATTTTCGTTGTTCGTTTCAGCGGTCGCGGCCGAGCGCGAAGCGCATCCCGTGCAGGATCGCGGCGGGCGCGGCGGAGACATGGTCGTCCTCGGCGAAGGCGATGTGGCGGAGGTCGGTCAGGCCGGCGTCGCCGAGAGCGCCGGCAAATTCCTTCGCGGCATCGACCATGCGCGCGGCGCGGATCTGCGCCTGCGCTTCCTCCAGCGTCACGCCGATCCCGTCGGGCACGCTCGTCGGCAATTCCTGCTCCTTCGCGCCGACGTCGACGAACACGCGCGGCTGGCGGGGCAGGGCGGCGAGCCGCGCCTTGAACGCCGGCAGCGCATCGAGGATCGCGAAGCCGTTCCACCAGAGCGACGGGCTGCTCGCGATGAAGGCGGCGAAGCTGCCCGGCCGCGTCAGCAGCGCGTGCGCGGCGAACAGCCCGCCGAGCGAATGGCCGAACAATATCTGCGGGCCATCGGCGGAATTGGGATAACGCGCCGCGATTTCGGGGCGCAGCCTGTTCGTCAGAAAGGCGAGGAAGGCGTCGGCGCCGCCGCCCGCGGCGCCGCCGATCGCTGCCGCCATCCCGCCCAGGCTTTCCAATGCTTCGGCGCCGATCGGCGGGGCGAGGTCGGCGGTGCGGCGTTTCAGGAAATCGGCATAATCGGCGTCATAGCCGATGCCGACGACATAATGGGCCGGAAAGGCGGCGGCGCTCGACACCGCGCGCGCGATTTCGGCCGCCATGCCGAACAGCAGGTCGCCGTCGACGACATAGAGGACGGGAACGCCGCTCTCGGGCATCGGCGCCGCCGGCGGCGCGACGCTGATCGTCAGCGCGCCCTCGCCCGACGGATGGGGAAGGGTGAATTGTTCGAGCGCGGCCCGCACCGAAAAGGACATCGATCGTCTCCTGACGGAGGGCGGCGCTTGATGCTGCCGGCCTCTCTTTTCGTCGATGCGACTCATCTGCCCCATTTACAATAAAGTCAACTTGTTTATTATGGGCGCCGAGCAAGCTCGGGGAGAGCGATATGGAAATCGGGATGACAAGGGCGGTCGAAGGCCAGGCGCGGAGCGCGACCGCATGGGCGTGGTACGGCCTCGCCGTGCTGCTGATGACGACGCTTTTCGCCTTCGTCGTCCGCCAGATGCTCAGCCTGATCGCGCCGTCGCTCCAGGCGTCGCTCGGCTTTTCCGACTTGCAGCTCGGCATGTTGCAGGGCCTCGGCATGGCGATTTTCGCCAGCATCGCGAGCTATCCGATGGGCTGGCTCGCCGATCGCTTCGGGCGCCGCCTCCTGCTCGCGCTCGGCGTTGCCTGCTGGTCGCTTGCGACCGCGCTCTTCGCTTTTCAGGACAGCTTCGGGGGGCTGTTCGCCGCGACGATCGGCATCGCGATCGGCGAGGCCGGGCTCGCGCCGATCGTTTTCGCGCTGATCCCCGATCTCTTTCCCGAAAGGCAGCGCAACACCGCGAATTTCATCTTCTACGGCGGCTCGCTGCTCGGCGCCGGGCTCGGCATGGCGCTGGGCGGCGTCCTGCTGCAATGGCTTGCCGGAGCGCATGGCGCTTTCCCCGGCTGGCTCGCCGACATCGACAGCTGGCGCCTCGCGATGATGCTGATCGCGCTGCCGGGGCCGGTCTTCTTCCTGCTCGTCCTGACGATGCCGCTCGGCAGTCGGGGGAGCGCGGCTGGAACGCCGGCCGGGACCGATGAAGCGGGCGCGCGCGATTTCATCCCCTATGCGACCGCGCACTGGCGCACGCTGGCCTGCATCTTCGGTTCGATTTTCGCGATGGCGGTTGCGATGACCTCGGGGCTGATGTGGTTTCCGCTGGCGTTGCCGCGTGCTTTCGGGATCGATCCCGCGACGGTCGGCGTCGGGCTCGGCACCGCGATCACCATCGCGACGCTCGTCGGCGTCGTCCTCGCGCCGCTGACGCTCAGGCTGCGCCGCGCGGATGCCGGTCTCGGCCCCGTCAGGGCGGCCGCGATCTTCGTCGCGCTGACCCCGCTGCCCGCCGCCTTGCTGCCGTTCACCACTTCGGCGTTTCAGGCCTATGCCCTCGCGGCGGTGCAGGGTGCGCTCGGCATCGCCGCCTCGTCGCTGATGCCCGGCGTGCTCCAGAATCTGGCGCCGCCGCACCTGCGGTCGCGCGTTCTGGCGCTGCTCGGCATCGTCAACGCGCTGGCGCTTGCCGCATCGCCCTTGGTGGTCGGCTGGATCTCCGGGCTGATCGAAGAGCCGCGCGGCATGCTCTACGCCATCACCATCGTCAGCCTGCCGTCGCTGATCGTCTCGGCGATCCTGATGGCATTCGCACCCGGCCCCTATGCCGCTACGCTCCGGGCGATCCGGCCGGAGCTTTCGAAGGAATTCTCATGACGACGACGCACTCGACCGGCCCCGCGCCTTCGGACATGACCGGCATGCGCGCGGCGCTGGCCGCCGGACGCGTCACCGCGTCGGCGCTCGTCGATCGGGCGATCGAGCGCGCCGAAGCGGTCAACCCGCAGCTCAACTTCATCGCCTGGCCGACGTTCGAACGCGCGCGCGGCCAGGCGGGGGAGGCGCGGCCGGGCCCGCTCGCCGGGGTGCCGACGCTGATCAAGGACATGCTTCCCGAAAAGGGCATACCGGCGAGCTTCGGTTCGGCCGCGCTGCGCGATTTCATTCCGCCCGACGACGCCCCCTATGCGCGGGCAATAAATGGCGCCGGGCTGATCTCGATCGCGCGCTCGGCGATGCCCGAACTCGGGCTCAATGCGGTCACCGAATCGCCCTTGCTCGGCCCGACGCGCAATCCGTGGAGCCTCGATCATACGCCGGGCGGCTCGTCGGGCGGCGGCGCGGCGGCGGTCGCCGCCGGGGTGGTCCCGGTCGCCCATGCGAGCGACGGGCTCGGGTCGATCCGCCATGGCGCCGCCCCCTGCGGCCTTGTCGGCCTCAAGCCCTCGCGCGGCCGCAACGCCGGCGAAGAGGCCTTCCGCTCGATCGCCGACCTGACGGTGAACGGCTGCGTCAGCCGCACCGTGCGCGACACCGCGGCGTGGCTCGAAGCGACGCAGACGCGCGATCCGAGCTGCCTGCCGCCGACCCCGCTCGTGACCGCGCCGGTCGAGCACCGCCTGCGCATCCATGCCTATAGCCGGGTGATGCGAACCGGCGCGCTGCCCGACGCCAGCGTCGGGCGCGTCTTCGGCGAAGCGATCGCGTTGCTCGACCGGCTCGGCCACGCGGTCGCGGACGCCGGGCTTCCCTTCGAGGGCCCGGCGGCGATGGAACTGCTCGGCACGATCACCGAGGGCATGTTCAGCCGCCGCCTCGGCATGCTGTCGCAGGCGATCGGGATCGCGATCAAGGCCGAGGACCTCGAGCATCGGTCGGCGACGCTGGTCGCGGCGGGCGAGGCGATCGGCGACGCGGAGTTCGCGGCGGCGTGGACCGCGATGGAGGCGGTGGTCGCCGCCTATCTCGACCGGCTGGAGGCGATCGACATCTGGATGACGCCGACGCTCGGCAGCGAAATCCCGCGCATCGGCGTCTTCGGCCCCGATATTTCGTGGGACGATCAGAAGGATCCGCTGATCGACTATGCCGGCTATTGCTGGATCGACAATTTCGCCGGCACCCCCGCGATCAGCCTGCCGATCGGATTCAGCGACAACGGGCTGCCGGTGGGTGTGCAGTTCGCGACGCGTCCCGGCGGCGAGGCGCTGCTCCTCGCGCTGGCCTATCAACTCGAAGCCGCGCTCCAGTGGCAGCGGCATATCCCGCCGATCTGGGCCGGCGACCCCTAACGGCGCCGGTAGCGGAAATACCAGACTTCGTGCCCCTGCGCGCGCGCCTTCGCCTCATAGCGTGTTTCGGGCCAGCCGCCGGGGCGCTGCTGGAAATCGCGCGCGTCCTTCGCCAGCCATTCATACTGGTGACGGTGGCGGCGCATCACCATCAACGCGTGCTGGAGGTAAATCGGATGGTCGGTGCCGAAGCGAAACTCGCCGCCGGGCTTGAGCTTCGCCGCGATCAGATCGAGCGGCCCGTCGTTCATCATCCGCCGCTTCGCGTGGCGCGCCTTGGGCCAGGGGTCGGGGTGGAGCAGATAGGCGAAGGATAGCGCGCCGTCGGGGATCCGCCGCAGCACTTCCAATGCGTCGCCATGGTGGATGCGGACGTTGCCGAGCGGCAGGCGCGCGCCCCCCTTTTTTGCGAGATGGGGATCGCCCGCGACATGGACCAGCGCCTGCGCCACCCCGTTGATGAAGGGCTCGGCGCCGATGAAGCCATGGTCGGGCAGCATGTCGGCGCGTCCCGCCATATGCTCGCCGCCGCCGAAGCCGATTTCGAAATGCAGCGGGCAGTCGTGGCCGAACAGGCGCGCCGCGGTGACGTCGCCTTCCGCCGGGACCGCGATCTGCGGCAACAGCATATCGACCAGATCCTGCTGCCCCGCGCGCAGCGGCTTGCCCTTCGATCGGCCGTAAAGGCGGTTGAGGGTCGTCGGATCGCCGGGTTTATGCGCAGTCATGGCGCGCCCGTTAGCGCGGCGAAGCGGGGGCGGCAAGCGCCTGAACCCGTGTGGCGGGGACGGCAAGCGTCCCCGCTTCCCACATCAGGCCGCGAGCGCGGCCTTGAGCTTGTCGACGAGGTCGGTGCGCTCCCACGGGAAGGCGTCGCCGTCGGCGGTGCGGCCGAAATGACCATAGGCGGCGGTCTGCCGATAGATCGGCTTGTTGAGCCCCAGATGCGTGCGGATGCCCTTGGGCGTCAGGCGGACGAGCCCGGGGATCGCGGCTTCGATGCGGCCTTCCTCGACGGTGCCGGTGCCGTGCAGGTCGACATAGATGGAGAGCGGCTCGGCGATCCCGATCGCATAGCTCAGCTGGATCGTGCAGCGGCGCGCCAGCCCCGCCGCGACGACATTCTTCGCCAGATAGCGCGTGATATAGGCCGCCGAGCGGTCGACCTTGGTCGGGTCCTTGCCGCTGAACGCGCCGCCGCCGTGCGGGCTCGCGCCGCCATAGGTGTCGACGATGATCTTGCGGCCGGTCAGCCCGGCATCGCCGTCGGGCCCGCCGATCTCGAAGCGCCCGGTCGGGTTGATGTGATAGACGGTGTTCGCGGTGAGCAGTTCGGCGGGCAGCACGTCGGCGATCACGCCGAGCACATATTTGCGCAGCTCGGTATATTTCGCCTCGTCGCCTTCGCCCTTGTGGAAATAATAGCCCGGCGCATGCTGCGTCGACACGACGATCGCGGTCGCCTCGACCGGACGCTCGTTGGCGTAGCGCAGCGTGACCTGGCTCTTGGCGTCGGGTTCGAGGAAGGGCGCGGTGCCCGCCTTGCGGTCGGCGGCCATGCGCTCGAGGATCTTGTGGCTGTAGTCGAGCGTCGCGGGCATCAGGTCGGGGGTCTCGTCGGAGGCATAGCCGAACATGATCCCTTGGTCGCCCGCGCCTTCGTCCTTGTCGCCGCTCTCGTCGACGCCCTGCGCGATATGCGCCGACTGGCCGTGGAGATTATTCTCGAAGCGGAAGCTCTGCCAGTGAAAGCCCGACTGTTCATAGCCGATTTCGCGCACCGTATTGCGGACGGTCGCCTCGATCTCCTCGAGCGCGCCCGGCGCCCAGGCGTCATTTTCGAACACGCCCTTGCAGCGAATCTCGCCCGCGAGCACGACAAGCTGCGTCGTCGTCAGCGTCTCGCACGCGACGCGCGCCTCGGGATCCTTCGACAGGAACAGGTCGACGATCGAATCCGAAATCTGGTCGGCGACCTTGTCGGGGTGCCCCTCCGACACGCTTTCGGACGTGAAAAGGAAGCTGTTGCGCATGGGAAAGCCTTCTCGAAATCGAATATAAAGGATGCTTTATGTCTGCGCGCTGTTAGCGTCCCGAGCGCCGGAAGGCAATGGTCAGCGCGAGCAGCAGCAGGGCGAAGCCGACGGACAGAATGTTGCCGAAGCGTGCGAAGAGCGTCGGCGCGCGCGCGGGCGGCACCAACGCGTCGATGCGCCCCGCCGCGTGCATCGGCAGCGATTCGACGATGCGGCCGTCGGCGTCGATCACCGCGCTGATCCCGGTCGGCGTCGCGCGGATCACCGGCAAGCCCTCCTCGATCGCGCGGAGGCGCGCCTGCGCCAGATGCTGCGGCGGGCCCCAACTGCCGAACCAGGCATCGTTCGACGGGTTGAAGATGAAGTCAGGGCGATGGTCGCGATCGACGACCTGGCCCGAAAAGATGATCTCGTAACAGATTTGCAGCCCCGCGCGCCCGAAGGCGCCGAGATCGAGCGTGCGCGCGCCCGGCCCCGGCCAGAAATCGATGTCGCCGGGCGCGAGCCGCGACAGGCCGAGCGCCGACAGCAGCGGCCGCATCGGCAGATATTCGCCATAGGGCACCAGATGCGCCTTGTCGTAGCGCGGGCCGAGCCTGCCGTCGGCATGCACCGTCATCACCGCATTGCGTGCGCCGACCACATCGCCCGTCTTGTCGAGTTCGAGCTTGAGCGCGCCAAGCAGCATGACGTCGTCGGGATTCATCAGCCTCGTCAAGCGCGCACGCGCTTCGGCCGGCGAGCGGTCGTAATAGACCGAAGGATAGCCGCGTTCGAGATAGTCGGGGACGGCGGCTTCGGGCCACAGAATCAGCCGCGGCCGATCGTCCCTGGGTGTCGTCAGCCGCGCGAGCTTGGCGAAATTGGTGTCGGCCTTGCCGCCCTCCCATTTGTCCTGCTGGCCGATATTGGGCTGGACGACGGTGATGGGGATGCCGTCGGCTTCGGTCACCGACCTGGATATGGGGCCGTTCGGCAACAGATACGCCAGCGCCAGAAAACAGGCGATCACCACACCCGCTCCTAGCTGTTGAAGAAGCTGGGATCGCCGGCTTGGGTATGGACGCATCCGTTCATGGCGATCGGGACGCGGCTGGGCCAGCCACAGCACATAGCCGGCCGCCAGCAGGACGGTTGCGGATCCGCCGTAGGTGCCGACCAATCGCAACAAACCGAAAAAGTCACCGATCGTCGCGACGAGCGGGTTCCACGCAAAGCCGGTAAATACCCAACTCCGCAGCCATTCGGTGAGCGTCCAGAGTGCCGCGAAAGCAAGAACGAAAGACAGCGTAAGGCCCGTCGGCGGCGCGCCGAATCGCCGCACCATCCACGCCCCCCACGCAGTCAGTGCGGGATAGACCGCCAGATAAAGCGCCAGCAGCACGACCGCGATCCACCCCAGCCACGCGGGCATCGCCGCCTGATAGGTGAAGGCGGTCGCGATCCAGTTGAGGCCGATCGCGAAATGGCCGACCCCGAACGCCCAGCCGATGCCGGCGGCGCGGCGGCCGCGCGCGGCTCGCGCGACGAGCGCCATCCAGCCCGCGAGCGCCAGCAGCGTCAGCGGCCAGAGGTGGAGCGGCGCGAACCCCGTCGCCGAAACGGCGCCGAGCAGCACGGCGAGGAGCTTCGGCCAGCGGTCGGCGAAAGCGATGATGCGGAGGGAAAGCGCGGTCACGCGCGTTGCTTTAGCCGCGCGGCGGGGCGGGGACAATGAGGGTTGCGCTGGTCTGGTGATCCGCTTTCGGCCGGAAGCGGACGTCTCCTTGTCAAGCCCCTCCCCTTCAGGGGAGGGGCAACGCAGACTTGGCAGCTTGCTGCCTAGTCGCAGTGGGTGGGGGCTATCGGCTTTGCGCAAGGCCGATAGCCCCCACCCCAACCCCTCCCCTGAAGGGGAGGGGCTTGATGAATCGCAACGCCCGCTCGCCACCCCAAAGCGGAAATCCACCCCGTATCCGCAACCCGGTCACCCCAGCCCCGCCGCCTCGATCGCCGCCAGCGCATTCTCGACCCGCGCATCGCCTTCGCCCTCGACCCATGCCCAGGGCAGCCGGCGCCGGTCGAGTTCGCCGATCGCAACCTCCATGAACTGCGCCCGCGCAAGCTCGGAGCCGAACAGGCGCGTGCCGTCCTCCTGCCACGGCAGGTCCATCGCGGGGACCAGATAGAGGTCGGCGGCCGCGTCCCATTGGTCGATTTCGGGCAGGCGGCGGCCGAGCAGCATGATCGCCCACGCCTGCGTCATCAGCGGATCGGTGTCCGACACGAGCCAGTCGGGCTTTTGCGCGAGCGCTGCTTCGGTCGCCGCGCGGTGCCCGTCGAAGATCGCGAGCAGATCGGCCGCGTCGAGGTCGGTGCCGTTGGCCTCGGCATAGGTGCGGCCATATTCGGGGACGACGAGGCCGCCGAGCCGCAGCGCGAGGCGCGGGGCGAGGGTCGACTTGCCGGTGCTTTCGGCGCCGTGGAGGCAGATATGGCGCGTCACGGCGTCATCCCGTCCGTCGCGGCGGCGCGGCGCCACTGGACCAGCCCGTCGATCGACAGGCCGAGCAGCACGACATAGACCGCGCTCGTCGCGTAAAGCCCGCGCGAGGCGAAGAGCGGGATCGCGATCAGGTCGACGAGGATCCAGAGGAACCAGCTTTCGACGCGGCGGCGTGCGAGCAGCCATTGCGCGGTGATGCTGAGCATCGCGATCGCGCCGTCGATCCACGGCGCGGCCGCGTCGGTGTGGCGGTCCATCGCGAAGCTCCAGCCCGCCCAGGCGGCGATCGTCGCCAGCGCCCAGCCCCGGCGCGCGCTGCCGCTCATCCAGCGCACGGGCACGCCGCTCTCGTCGCGCGCGCGCATCCATGCCGCCCAGCCGTAAAGGTTGAGCGCGAAGAAAAAGCCCTGAAGCAGCATGTCGCTATAGAGTTTCGCCTCGAAGAAGACGAAGGCGTAGAGCGTCACGGCGACGAGCGCGAAGGGATAGTTCCACACGCTGCGCAGCGCGACGAGCGCGACGTTGATCAGCACCAGCGCCGCGGCGATCCATTCGAGATAGCTCATGCCTCCGCCGGGCCGCCGTCCGGGGGGGAGGGCCGGGGCCGCGTCCATAGCCCGTCGCGGCTGATCCGCCGCTGCGGCGGGCGGCGCAGCACCGACCAGCCGGCGCGTGCGACCCAGCCGAGCTTGGCGGCGAGGCTTGATGCCGCGCGGTGGTCCCACGCATGGTCGCCGCGCGCGCGCACTTCGCGCGCGATGTCGCCATAGATGCCCGCGGCGGCGAGCACCGCCCAGCGGCTGCGCGGGGGCAGCAGCCTCGCGCCCCAGCGTCCCGACGCCTCATATTCCCCGGCCATTTCGGACAGCCATCGGGCCATCACCGACAGGCGCGCGCGAAAGGCGGGGTGCATGTGCTGCCCCGGCGGGATGTCGAGTTCGACCATCCATTCGACCGGCAGGTAGCAGCGGTCGGCGGCGGCGTCCTCTGCGACGTCGCGCGCGATGTTGGCGAGCTGAAAGGCGATGCCGAGGTCGGCGGCGCGGTCGAGCGTCGTTTCGTCTTGCGCGTCGATCCCCATGACCAGTGCCATCGCGACCCCGACCGCGCCCGCGACATGATAGCTATAGCGCAGCAGGTCGTCCTCGCTGCGCGGGCGCCAGTCGCGCGCATCGAGCTCGAAGCCCGCGACGATGTCGTCGATCACCGCGCGCGGAATATCGACCTGGGTGAGCAGGAAACCGAGCGCGTCGAACGCCATGTCGCCGGTCGGCTCGCCGGCATAGGCCCTGCCGGTCTGCGCGCGGATATGCGCGACGGCGGCGGCCGGATCGTGACCCGGCGTCATCGCGCCGCCATGATCCTGTCCGTCGGTCAGGTCGTCGGCGGCGCGGCACCAGGCATAGAGCAGCCAGACGCGCTCGCGCGTCTCGCGGTCGAACAGCTGGCTTGCCAATGCGAAGCTTTTCGATCCGCGCGCGATGCTGTCGTGCGCGAAACCGTGGAGGGCGTGTGCGTCATAGGCCCCCTCCTCGATCATCAGAGATTTTCGGCCTTCATCGCGAAGATCGTCTGGTGCGGGACATAGGCCGCCATCTTGTCGAGCAGCTCGTCGAGCCCCGCGTCGACGATCATGATCCCGGCATGCGCGGGGCGGATGAAACCGACCTCGATCATGTTGCGGTTGAAGGCGATCAGGTCGTTATAGAAGCCCGCGGCGTTGAGCAGCCCGACGGGCTTCGCATGATAGCCGAGCTGCGCCCAGCTGATCGCTTCCCACAGCTCGTCCATCGTCCCGACCCCGCCGGGGATGGTGAGGAAGCCGTCGGAGAGGTCGGTGAACATCTTCTTGCGCTCGTGCATGCCGCTGACGACATGGAGCTCGGTGACGCCGCGGTGCGCGACCTCGGCGCCGACGAGCGCGTCGGGAATGATGCCGATCACCTCGCCGCCGGCTTCCAATGCGCTGTCGGCGACCGCGCCCATCAGTCCGAGCCGCCCGCCGCCATAGACGACGCCGATCCCTCGTGTCGCAAGCGTGCGCCCGACGTGGCGCGCGGTTTCGATATAGATCGGATCTTCGGGGGTCGCGGACCCGCAATAGACGGCTAGGCGTTTCATCTCTTCACTCTATTCCTGTTCGTCACCCCCGCGAAGGCGGGGGTCCAGCTGGATTCCCGCCTTCGCGGGAATGACGGGAAAGTAAAGGGCTGGCGGCTTGCAGCATCAGCGTCGCCGTCGCTTTTGCGCTTCCAACCACCCCGGGAATCCCCGCGCCCGGATGCGTCCCCGCGCCGACGAAGTAAAGATTGGAAATCACATCGTCGCGGTTGTGCGCGCGGAAATATGCGCTCTGCCGCAGCAGCGGTTCCAGGCTGAACGCGCTGCCGAGATGCGCGGCGAGGTCGCGGCCGAAATCGGCGGGGGTATAGTGGAAGCGTGTGACGAGATTGGCGCGGAGGCCGGGCGCGACGCGGCGCTCGACTTCATCGAGAATCGCATCGGCGAAGCGGGCGCCGAAGTCGCCGTCCCAGTCGGCCCGCGCCTTGCCGAGATGCGCGACAGGGGCGAGCGCATAGAAGGTCGAATGGCCCGGCGGCGCCATGCCGGGGTCGGTAATGCTGGGATGGTGGAGATAGAGCGAAAAGTCGTCGGGGACTTTCCCGCCGTAGATGTCGCCGAGCAGCCCCTTGTAGCGCGGGCCGAAGAGGATGCTGTGGTGCGCCACATCGGGATATTCGCCCTTCACCCCGAAATGGACGACGAAAAGCGAGGGCGACCAGCGTTTGCGCGACAGGCTCTTCGCGACCTTGTTCCCGCGTACATGCCCGGCGAGCAGGTCGCGATAGCTGTGCATCAGGTCGCCGTTGCACGCGACCATGTCGGCCTCGCCGTGCCAGCCGCCCTGTGTCGTCACGCCGGTCGCGCGGTCGCCTGCGGTCTCGATCCGCATGACCGCATCGCCGAGGCGCAGCGTGCCGCCCAATCGCTCGAACAAACATACCATAGCCGCGACGAGCGCGTTGGTGCCGCCGCGCGCGAACCAGACGCCGCCCTCCTTTTCGATCGTGTGGATCAGCGCATAGATCGCGCTCGTCGTCATCGGATTGCCGCCGACGAGCAACGTATGGAAGGACAAGGCCTGCCGCAGCCGCTCGTCCTTCACATAGGAGGAGACGACCGCATAGACGCTGCGCCACGCGCGATATTTCATCAGCGCCGGTGCGGCCCGGACCATCGCGGTGAAGTCGAGAAAGGCGACCGCGCCGAGCTTCACATAGCCTTCTTCGTAGACGCCCTTCGAATAGGCGAGGAAGCGGTCATAGCCGGCGACGTCGGCGGGGTTGAGCTTCGCGATCTCCTCGCGCAGCGCCGCCTCGTCGTTCGCATAGTCGAAATTCGTGCCGTCGGGCCAGCCCAGGCGGTAGAAGGGCGTGACGGGGACGAGCTCGACGTCGCGCTCCATATCCTGCCCGCTGAGCGCCCATAGTTCGCGAAGGCACGGCGGGTCGGTGATGACGGTCGGTCCCGCGTCGAAGGTGAAGCCGTCGCGCTGCCAGTGATAGGCGCGCCCGCCCGGCTTGTCGCGCGCCTCGACGATCGTCGTCGCGACGCCCGCCGATTGCAGCCGGATCGCGAGCGCGAGCCCGCCGAACCCCGCGCCGATAACGATGGCGCGGCGAGTCATCGCCAGTCGAGCTTCGCCAGCGCGGCGATCGCGCGGCCGACCGGAACCGGGGGCTTGCCCGCGAGCAGGCGCAGCTTGTCGCCCGTCGTCGAGCGCCCGGCATAGAAGCGCGCGATCAGCCGCGGCGACAGGCGGTAGAAACGCTGGAAGATGCGGAAACGCGCGTCGGGCTCGGCCGCCCGGAACAGCATTGCGCCGAGCATCCGGTAGAAACGCTGGCGCCGCCACGCCGCGGCCGCGAGGCCGCGAAGCGCGGCGGCGAGATCGGATCGATCGGCGAGCGCGGGCAGCGCCGATGCGGTGCGCACGGCATGGGCGAGCGAATAGCCGGTCGTCGCGTGGAACTGCCCCGCGCGCACGCCGATCCGCGCGGTGCGGTCGGACGCCGGCCACAGCCGCTCGAAATCGCCCGCGATGACGACGGGCAGTACGCCGCTTTCCTCGCGCGTCGTCGCCTTGACCTTCCAGCCTTGTGCCGCGGCATAGGCGGCGATGCGCTCGCGCACCGCCCCCGCATCAAGGTCGGCGTCGTCGCTGTAATAAGTGTCCTCAACGAACAAGGTCTCGGCGTCGAAGGGGAGGAGATAGACGAAGCGATAGCCGTCCAGTTGCTCGACCGTGGCGTCCATCACCACCGGATATTCGATCCCGTGGCCGCCCTTCACCGTCAGCGCCTGTCCGACGAATTTCTGCCAGCCGCAGTCGAGCCCTGGGAATTTGCCAGCGCCGCGCGCGTCGATGACATGCTTCGCCGACAGCCGCCCGCCGCGCGCCAGCAGCAGATGGTCGGGCGCGACATGCTTCGCCTTGTCGGCGATGATGTGCCCCGCGGGCAGCGCCGCCGCGACCGCTTCGGCGAGCGCCTCGCCGGTGATGCTCTTGTACCCCATGCGCAACCTGCGCTCGTGCGACGGGAAGCGGACGTCGTAGCGCGGCCAGTGATGGCGCACCAGCGGCGCGACGAGCCAGCGGTCCTTCTTCGCGATGTCGCTGTCGAAAAAGGACCAGATATGATTGCCGCCGATCGGCCCCGGTTCGACCAGCCGCACGTCGAGATCGGGCCGCTTCGCCGCCAGCGCGAGCGCCGCGAGCCCGCCGGCGAGCCCGCCGCCGACGATCGCGATGTCGCATTTATCGATGCTCTGCCCCGCCATGTCTTTGCCTTAGCCACCCGAACGCGCGGGCGCAAAGCCATTGCAACGCGGCGGCGAGCGGCTAGCCTTGCGCCATGACCGGCTGGGCGATCCTTTTTTCCGCGCTCGCGATGACCGCGATCGTCGGCGTGCGCTATCTGGTCACGAGCGGCGCCTTCGCCTTCGCGACGCGGCTCCGGCACCCCGGCCTCTATCGCGGACTGGAACCGCAGATGAAGCGCGAGATCGGCTGGAGCCTCGCGAGCGCCGCCATTTACGGGGTTCCGGCAGGCATCGTCGCCTGGGGGTGGCAGGAACATGGCTGGACGCGCATCTATACCGACGTCGACGCCTTTCCGCTCTGGTATCTGCCCGTCAGCCTGTTCGCCTATCTCCTCCTCCACGACACATGGTTTTACTGGACGCATCGCTGGATGCACCGTCCGGCGCTGTTCCGCGCCGCGCACGCGGTTCATCATGCGAGCCGCCCGCCGACCGCTTGGGCGGCGATGAGCTTCCACCCGCTGGAAGCGGTCACGGGGGCGGTCGTGATTCCCGCGCTCGTCTTTCTGATTCCCATCCACGTCGCGATGCTCGGTCTCGTGCTCGCGATCATGACGGTGATGGGGGTCGGCAATCATATGGGGTGGGAGATGTTTCCGCGCGCGCTGGTCCATGGACCCGCGGGGAAATGGCTGATAACCGCAACGCATCACGAGCGGCATCATGCCGCCTACCGGGGGAATTATGGTCTTTATTTCCGCTTCTGGGACAAGGCGTGCGGCACCGATATCGGGCTTGGCGCTTTTGCCCCTGCTGCTGACCGCCGCGGCCCCGCCGCCGCCGACGGTTGAGGTCAGCGTCACCGGGCTGCGTAGCGAGAAAGGACAAATCCTCGTCTGCCTGACCACCAACCGCAAGGCCTTTCCCGATTGCAGCAAGGACGCGGGATCGGTGCGCATGGCGGTGAAGGCGGCCGAGGCCGGAAATTTCGCCGTCCACGCGCCCGCCGCCGGAACCTATGCGATTGCGGTCGTGCATGACGAGAATGGCAACAACAAGCTCGACAAGGCGATCTTCCTGCCGAGGGAAGGCTTCGGCTTTTCGCGCAACCCCACGATCACCGTCGGGCCGCCGAGCTTCAAATCGGCCAGCTTCACGGTCGCGGGCGACATGCGCCAGTCGATCCGGATGAAATATATGCTGTAAATGTGCCGGCGGCTTTGGGGCGGTGAGCTGTCGTTGCGATCCATCAAGCCCCTCCCCTTCAGGAGTGTCAGGTCGGTCATGCCCCCGGCATGACCTAAACCGTCCGGGGGACGGTTTACCTGACACTGGGTTGGGGTGGGGGCCATCGGCCTTGCGCTAGGCCGATAGCCCCCACCCCACTGCGACTAGGCAGCAAGCTGCCAAGTCTTCGTTGCCCCTCCCCTGAAGGGGAGGGGCTTGACTAGGAGAGGGAAGCTTCCGGTCGCTTTCAGACCTCCTGCGCCCGCAATTCACCCGGCGTAGGCATCGCGCAGTTCGCGTTTCAGCACCTTGCCGATCGGACTGCGCGGCAATTCTTCAACCACGGTAATCGCGCTGATCCGCTGCGTCTTGCCGACCTTGGCGTTGCAATCCGCGCGCACGCTTTCGGGGTCGGCTCCATCCTTCAGCACCACAAACGCCACCGGCGTCTCGCCCCACTCCTCGCTCGGCATGCCGACGACCGCCGCCTCGACGACACGCTCGTCGGCGATCAATATCGCTTCGAGGTCACTCGGGAAGATGTTGAAGCCGCCCGAAATGATCATGTCCTTCGCGCGGTCCATCAGCGTCAGGAAACCGTCCTCGTCGATCCGGCCGATGTCGCCGTGGCGATAGAAGAGATGTCCTTCGCCGTCGTACCAGTGCATCGCCTTGGTCGCGTCGGGACGGTTGTTGTATCCGGTCATCATCGCGGGGCTCCGGCCGACGACTTCGCCGACCGAACCTTGCGGCAGTTCCTTGCCGTCCTCGTCGATCACCTTCGCGATATGCCCGGGCGCGGGCTTGCCGACGGTGTGGAGCTTGTCGGGGAATTGATGCGCCTCGAGGATGAACGCCGCGCCGCCTTCAGTCATGCCGTAGATCTCGACCAGCCCGCCGGGCCAGCGTTTCAGCACATCGGCCTTGAGCGCGGCGGGGAAGGGCGCCGAGGTGCAATATTTCATCACGAAGCTGGAGAGGTCGAAGCGGTCGAAATCGTCGAGCGCCATGATGCGGCGATATTGCACCGGCACGAGCATGGTGTTCGTCGCGCGTTCGCGCTCCGCCAGTTCGAGGAAGCCGCGCGCGTCGAATTTCTTCATCAGGACGACCTGCCCGCCCGACCCGACGGTTGGCATGAAGCTCGCCATCGTCGTGTTCGAATAGAGCGGCGTCGACAGGATCGTCACGGCATCGGGGCCATAAGCGGGGGCGCCGCGCTGGATATGCTGCCAGCGCATCGCATGGCTGTGGACGATGCCCTTCGGCGTGCCCGTCGTGCCCGACGAATAGATGATGTTGAAGCCGTCCCCGGGCTCGATGTCCACGCTTGCGGGGCGGGTGCCTTTGGGCGCGATCCAGTCGGCGAGGGGTGCTCCGGCATCGCTCCCGTCCATCGCGATCAGGTCGCGCGCGGCGATGCTCTGTCCGGCGAGGCTCGCTTTCGCCGCGCTGTCGAGAAACAGGTGGCGCGCGCCGGTGTCGGCGATCATCGCCGCCATCTGCTCGCCGGTCGCGCTGTTGGTGACGAGCCCCGCGACGCCGCCGGCGCGCAAGGTGCCGAGGATCACCGCCATCTGCTCGACGCTGTTGAGCCCGGCGATCGCGGTGCGCTCTCCTTTTGTAAATCCGTCCTGTTGCAGCCGCGCGGCGATTCGGTCGGCCAATTGATCCAGTTCGGACCAGCTCAGCCGCCGCAGCGGGTCGGCAGCCGCTACGGCATCGGGACGTTCCGCGGCGTGGGCACGGACGAGGTCGGGCAGGGTGGCGAAGTCGCCGTCAAGCATTTCGATACTGGTCATGCCTATGGGTTAGCACAGCCGAAAGGCGGTGCAATGCCGGTGGGGCGACAAGATATTACGTCGACGACGGGGGAGACGGATGGCACCATCGGAGATTGCGGAGGCCGGCGACAGGAAATTGCTCGTCGCCGTCTATCATCCGCAGCCGGATCGGGCCCATGCGCTGATGACGGCGATCGGTGCCGCCGGCCTTGCGGTGCAACTGCTGCCGCAGCATGTCGACGGGCTGCGCGCTTGGGTCGACAGCTGTTTCGACCTGCTTCTCGTCAATCCGTTTCTGGGTTGGCAGGAACCGTCCGAATTTGTCCGGCTGGCGCGATCGATCGCCGGACGGCGGCCGCTGCTCGTCGTATCGGATCGCGACGCGCTGGGTGACCGGATGACGGCGCTGTCCGCGGGCGCCGACGATGCGGCCGGATGGACGAACAATCTCCCCGAACTGCTCGCGCGGATCGCCGGCCTGCTCTGGCGCAGCCGCATCGCGGCGGGGCAACTCGGCGAGGGCGAGCTTCGCATCGACCTGATCGACCGCCGCGTCGAGCGCGCGGGACGGCTCATCCGCCTGCCGCTGCGCGAATTCGACCTGCTCGCCAATCTCGCGCGCGTCCCCGGCCGCCCCGTGTCGCGCGATGCGCTGCTGCGCGCGGTGTGGCGGATCGATTTCGACCCCGGCACCAACCGGGTCGAGGCGCATATGTCGCGGCTGCGCGCCAAGATCGATCGCGGCTTCGACTGGCCGATGCTGCATACGGTGAAGGGGCGGGGCTATGCGCTGCGCTCGCGGCCGGAGTAGCGCGGTCTTCCCAATTTCGTCATTCCCGCGGGAGGGATTTGTCGCACCCCCTGTCACGAGCCTCAGCTTGCTTGACCAAAAGTTTCAGGTTGCTACTCATCTTCGACATAAAGAAACCAGCGATTCCGGAGATGATGCCCGATGCACCCCTCAGTCCACGCCCGCGCCAACCCCGACAAGCCCGCGATCATCGTCGCCGAGACGGGGGAGGAGATCAGCTATGGCGAACTCGACGCGGCGTCGAACCGCGCCGCGCAGCTCTTTCGGTCGCACGGGCTGGGGCATGAGGATGTCGTCGCCTTCATGCTCGACAATACGCCGCATTATTACGGCCTCACCTGGGGCGCGCAGCGCGCGGGGCTGCGCTATGTGTGCATCTCGTCGCGGCTGACGCAGGACGAAACCGACTATATCCTCGAAAATTCGGGCGCGAAGATCCTCGTCGTTTCGGCGAGCCTTGCGGGCGCGGCGCAGCAGCTCACGACCGGCATCGAGCGTTTCGCGATGGGCGGCGACATTCCGGGCTATGCAAGCTGGGAGGATGCCGTCGCCGCGATGCCCGCGACGCCCGTCGCCGACGAGCGCGCCGGGGTCGACATGCTCTATTCGTCGGGGACCACCGGGCGGCCGAAGGGTGTGCGCGTGCCGTTGCCCGAGGATCCCGCGATCGACGCGGTCAACAGCCTCGTCATGCTCGCCTCGGCGGTGTTCCAGATCAATTCGGACAGCATCTATCTGTCGCCCGCGCCGCTCTATCACGCCGCGCCCTTGCGCTGGTCGATGACGATCCACCGGCTGGGCGGCACCGTCGTGCTGATGAAGAAATTCGACCCCGAAGCGGCGCTGTCGCACATCGAGACTTACCGTGTGAACAGCAGCCAGTGGGTGCCGACCCATTTCGTGCGGATGCTCAAGCTGCCCGACGAGGTTCGCGCGCGTTACGACATCTCATCGCTCAAGGTCGCGATCCACGCCGCGGCGCCGTGCCCGGTGCCGGTCAAGCAGGCGATGATCGACTGGTGGGGGCCGGTGCTCTTCGAATATTATGCGGGGTCCGAAGGCAATGGCATGACCTTCATCTCCAGCCCCGACTGGCTGACCCACAAGGGCAGCGTCGGGCGCCCGATTCTCGGCGCGGTGCATATCATGGGCGAGGATAATGAGACCGAACTCGGTCCGGACGAGGAGGGCGCCGTCTTCTTCGAAAGCGAGAATGTCTTCGAATATCATGGTGACAGCGAAAAGACCGCATCGAGCCGCAACTCGAAAGGCTGGTCGACTCTCGGCGACGTCGGAAAGGTCGACGCGGAAGGCTTCCTCTACCTCACCGACCGCAAGAGCTTCATGATCATTTCGGGCGGGGTGAACATCTATCCGCAGGAGATCGAGAACCATCTCGTCACCCATCCCAAGGTCGCCGATGTCGCGGTCGTCGGCGGCCCGCACGAGGAAATGGGCGAGGAAGTGATCGCGGTGATCCAGCCCGCGAATATGGCCGATGCGACCGAGGCATTCCGCGACGAGCTGATCGCCTATGCGCGCGAGAAATTGTCGGGCGTGAAGATTCCGCGCCGCATCGACTTCCTCGAAGCCCTGCCGCGCCACGACACGGGCAAGCTCTACAAGCGCCTGCTGTGCGACCGATATTGGGAGAAAGCGAAGGCGGAGGCCTGATCCGGTGAGCGCACGCGTCGAATTCTTCTTCGACCTGTCTTCGCCGTGGACCTGCCTGGCGTTCCACAATCTGCCCGGTGTGCTCGAACGCACGGGCGCGACGGCGATCTATCGGCCGATCCTCGTCGGCGGGGTGTTCAACGCGGTCAATCCCGCCGTCTATGCGGCGCGCGAGCAGGCCGACAACCGCCGGCTCCAGCATAGCTGGAAAATACTGAAGGACTGGGCGCAGCTCGCGGGCGTGCCGATGAATTTCCCGTCAGAGTGGCACCCTGCGAAAAGCATCGCGGCGATGCGCTTCTGCTGCGCGCTCGAGGATGATCAGGCGGCGCTCGTCCGTTTCGCGCGGGCGGCCTTCGCGAGCTATTTCGGCCGGCAGGAGAATCTCGACGACCCGGCGGTGCTGGCAGCGGTCGCCGATGCCGAGGGGCTCGACGGCGCCGCGCTCGCCGGGGCGGCGGGCCGCGATGCTGTCAAGGCGCGGCTGCGCGCCAACACCGATGAACTCATCGCGCGCGGCGGCTATGGGTCGCCGACGATCTTCGTCGACAAGGACGATATGTATTTCGGCAACGACCAGCTTCCGCTCGTCGAGGCCGCCCTTAAAAGGACTCTCCCATGAAGGACCGCATTTCGATCGCCATGCTCGATGGCGGCATCGCCGACGTCCGGCTGATCCGCGCCGACAAGATGAATGCGCTCGACCCCGCGATGTGGGAAGCGCTGGCCGAAGCGGTCGACCGGTTGAAGGCGACCGCAGGGCTGCGCGTCGTCGTGCTTTCGGGCGAGGGGCGCGCTTTTTGCGCGGGGCTCGATCTCTCCAGCCTCGGCAATGATCGCGATCCGGGCGCGAGCAGCGCGGGTGGCAGTCTTGCCGACCGCACCAGGGGCATCGCGAACAATGCCCAATATGCCGCCTGGGGCTGGCGCGAACTGCCGGTGCCGGTGATCGCCGCGGTGCATGGCGTCGCCTTCGGCGCGGGCAGCCAGATCATGGCGGCCGCCGACATCCGCATCGTCCATCCCGACACGCGCATCGCGATCATGGAAATGCGCTGGGGCCTCGTCCCCGACGTTGCGGGCATGGCGCTGTGGCGCACGCAGGTCGCCGACGATGTGCTGCGCGAGTTGATCTATACCAACCGCGAATTCACCGGTTCGGAGGCGAAGCTGCTCGGCTTCGCGACGCATGTCTCGGACGATCCGCTGGCGAAGGCGATGGAACTGGCGGAGGTGATCGCCGACAAGAATCCGCACGCGATCCGCGGCGCCAAGCGGCTCTGCAACCTGCTCGGCCATGCGAGCGACGCCGAAATCCTGCAGGCCGAGAGCGACGAACAGGTCAAGGTCATCCGCACCCCGAACCAGATCGAGGCGGTGATGGCGCATATGCAGAAGCGGAAGCCGGATTTTACGGACTGATCGTCGATGCCGCGAAGGCGCGCGCTGGAGAATGATCATTTTTGACTGAATCGTCATCCCGGCCTTCCGCCTTCGGCGGAAGTTTATCCTGAGCGCCTGCAAGGCAGTCGAAGGGCCGGGATGACGAGATAGGGAAGGCGGGGTTTCAGTCTAACCCGATCACGCTACGAGGAGATAGCGCAAGATGCCAGCGGCCCCCGCTTTCGCGGGGGGACGTCCTGACCGCAACCCTACAGCAGCACCAAAAAGCGCGCCGCATTGTCCCAGTCGCGCTGTTTCGCGGCGCGCGCCTTTTGCGCTTCGCTGTCGGCGCCCCAGCGGCGCTCCTGATAAAGCTCGTCGAGGCTGACGGCCTCCCACAGCATGTTCGCATCAAAGGCGTCCTCGACCAGCGCGAGGCCGGCGACGAGCGAGCCGCCGATCGTCACCAGCGGGGTCAGCGCGGCGACCCGCCAATGATCCTGCGCGAGCACCGCGTCCCGCAGCGCCGCGACGGTCGCCTCGGGCTGGTCGATCGGCAGCACGCCCTGCGTCAGCGCGAATTCGATGCCATAGCGCGCCTCGGCCCAGGCGAGCAGCGGGTTCCACGCCGCCGCCTGTTCGGCCTGCAGCGCCGCATCGCGCGCGTCGCGATAGCAAAGGAGGTCGCTCTCCGCATAAGCCGCGACCGGGGCGGCAAAGGCGGCTAGGTCGGGGGCGGCGAGGTCGATCGCCGCGTTGGCGAGCCCGGTCATCGGCATCGCCGCGGGATCGATCGTCTCGCCGACATCGCGCCATTCGCCCGCGATCGCTTCGGCGAGCGCAAGGCTCGCGGCCGCCAGCGGCGCGCGCTGCGGCGTGCGCACCGGCCGCCCGTCGAGCGCGATGCCCCAGCCGTCGCCCTCGGCGACGACGGCAACCTCTTTCCAGAAGCGCTTCACCGGTCTTTGGGCGAGCGCCAGCGGCGCGCGAGGAGCATCGGCATCACCGCGAAATCGAACGCGCCGACGAGCACGATGGCGACGCCGATCCAGCGGTCGGCCGGTTGTCCCGCGAAGGCGAAGCCGCCGCCGATCAGGATGAAACCGATCGCCACAAAGGCGACGCCCATCAGGCGCATCAGGGTGATCGCGAAAAAGCGTTTCCTGGCGAGTGCGTCGTCGGCCGGGGTCATGCGTCCTCCCTATCGCTGCCGAGATGGCGCATCAACTGTGCCAGCGCGCCGTGGCCGGTGGTCTCCATTCCCGCAATGACCCGGTCACGCTCATCGGCGGACTTGTTCTGCGACAGTTTGATCGTCGGGCGCCATGCAGTGATCCGCATCTCGAAGCCGGCGATCGCGCCGGTCATCTTGCTGAACAATACGGGATTCATCTTCGCACGCGTCCACGGCGGGTTCGCCCCGACGCGGGCTTCATGTTGCGCGGAGAGCGCATCGAGCAGCGCGACGAGGGCGTCGTCGTCGAGCCGCCGCGCCACGCCCTCCATCTCGATCGCGACATAATTCCACGTCGGTACCTGATCGGCCTCGGCATACCAGCTCGCGCTGACATAGGCGTCGGGACCCTGCACGACGGCAAGCGCGGTGGTGCCGCCCAAATGGCGCGTCAGCGCATTGCCGCGCGCGAGGTGGAATTGCAGCGCCCGACCATCCTCGCTCAGCACCACCGGCGTATGCGCGACGCGCGGGCCATCGGGCGTGCCCGCGAAAATCGCGGCGAAGCCGATCTCGCGCACGAACAGTTCGGCGAGATCATCCTGTTTCGGCCGGAAAGCATTGTTGGGGTGCATCAGCGCGGCCGTGCGGGACGCGCCGGCGATTTCTTCGCGGCGGGTTTGCGGCCCGCGGGCTTGCCGGGCTTTGCTTTGACCTTGGCGGGCTTGGGTTTCGGCTTGCCGACATGGTCGGTCGGCTTGCTCGTCGCGGTGCGCCCGCGGCGTTCGCCGCGCCGCGCCTTGCGGATCGCCTTGCTGTGCGCCTTGGCCGCGGCTTTCGCGGCGGCTTTGGGCGGCGGGCCCTTGGCGACGTCGTCGATGCCGACTTCGCCGAGCAGCGGATCGAAGCCGAGCGCGTCGAGGCTCGCGGCGAAATGCTCGGGCACCTCGGCGCTGATGTCGATCGCGCCGCCGTCGGGATGGTCGATGCGCAGGCGGCGGCTGTGCAGGTGCATCTTGCGGCTGATCGTGCCGGTCAGAAAGGCGCCCTTGCCGCCATATTTGCCGTCGCCGACGATCGGGTGGCCGATCGCCGCCATATGGACGCGCAGCTGGTGCGTGCGGCCGGTCAGCGGCTGGAGCTCGACCCATGCGGCGCTGTTCCCCGCGCGCTCGATGATCCGGTAGCGCGTCTTCGCCGGCAGGCCGCTGTCGTGGACGTGCATCTTCTCGCCGCCCGATCCCGGCTGCTTGGCGAGCGGCAGGTCGATCTCGCCCTGCGCGATGTCGGGCACGCCGACGACGATCGCCCAATAGGTCTTGCGCGCGCTGCGGTTCGAAAAGCTCTTGGCGAACCAGGCGGCGGCGCGTGGGCTTCGCGCGATCAGCAGCGCGCCCGACGTGTCCTTGTCGAGCCGGTGGACGAGCTTCGGGCGCACCGGCGCGTCATATTTCAGCGCATCGAGCAGGCCGTCGACATGTTGATCGGTCTTCGTCCCGCCCTGCGTCGCGAGGCCGGGCAATTTGTTCAGCACGATGGCGCTCGCGTCGCGGTGGATCAGCATCGACGTTGCGAGTTCGATGTCGGCGTCGGTCAGTGGCCGCCCCTTGCGCGCCGGGCGCGCTTCGGCCTCGACCGGCGGGATCGGCATGACGAGCTTCTGTCCGCCCGCGATCCGGTCGGACACATCGGCCTTCTTGCCGTCGAGCGTCAGCTGCCCCGAACGCGCCCAGCGCGCGAGCAGGGCGTGCGGCGTTCCCGGCCGGTGGCGCTTGAACCAGCGGTCGAGGCGGATGCCGTCATCCTCCTCGGCAATCGTCGCGCCGTCGAAATGGGCCTTGGGTTCGCTCATGCCGGCAACTGCCGCACGGCGAGCATGCCGAGCCCGCAGGCGAGGATCGCCCCGATCACCGACGCGAGGACATAGAAGGCGGCTTGCCCCATCTGCCCCCGCTCGAAAAGCGTCCAGAATTCGAGGCTGAACGAGGAGAAGGTGGTGAAGCCGCCAAGAATTCCGACCCCGACGAACAGTCGCACCGTCTCGCTGCCGCCGCTGCGCGCGAGGAGGCCGATCAGCAGGCCCATCGCCAGGCTGCCGGCGATGTTGATCGAGAGCGTCCACCAGGGAAAACCGGGGCCGAGCCGCGCGAGCATCGCCTGGCCGGCGAGATGGCGCGCACCGGCGCCGATCGCGCCGCCGATCATGACGGGAAACAGGCTGTTCATGCGCTCGCCCTAGCCGGAAACGGCAGCAAGGCAAAGGCGGCATTGCTATGCGTCGGGTCGCTCGTGCGCCGCGCGCCAGTCGGCCGGACGGGTGAAGCTGCCTTGCCAAATGCCGCGGCGCTTCGCCTGGGCTTCGCCTTCTTCGAGCAGATAGCTGTCCCCTGTTGCGATCGCCCAGCCCGCCCGCACCATTTCGGCGCCGAGGTCGATGCCATCGGGGAAGGGCGCGGTGCGGCAGACGGCGAGCGTGCGTCCATAACGGTCCTTTGCCGCCAGTTCGCAATGAAGCGGCCCGGGGCCGGCGAGTTTTTCGAGCGCCGCCCTCGCTTCGCGGCCGCACGGCCAACGCGTCGCGGCGCGCTCGCAATCCTGCCGATA
The DNA here is from genome assembly GCF_900078365.1 of uncultured Sphingopyxis sp. Taxonomy (NCBI): domain Bacteria; kingdom Pseudomonadati; phylum Pseudomonadota; class Alphaproteobacteria; order Sphingomonadales; family Sphingopyxidaceae; genus Sphingopyxis; species uncultured Sphingopyxis sp. The sequence continues at coordinate 3,277,763 of NZ_LT598653.1, read as the reverse complement.
TTCGACCGCGTCGAGGCCGGTCAGGCGAAGCGCCAGCGCCGCCCCATCGCCTCGCACCGCAAGGCTGTCGCCGTCGATCACATGCACGAGCGGTACGGTCGCGACCGGCGCAGGCAGCCATACCCACGCCGCAAACGCCAGGCCGCCGAGCAGGATCAGCGCCAGCAGCGACCGGAAGCGTCGGCGCCAGCGCAGCCGGGTTGAAGAGAGGCGGGGCATCGTGCGGATCGACTGGCGCGAGCCCGGCGGTTTGGCAAGGGTGAATGAGTGGTTGACGATGAGAACAAATCATGTCCAAAATGGACCAAATCGATTTCGGCGGACGCGCGCCAAACCGGTGCCGCCATCAGGCTTGGGTCCGGATCGGCGGCAAACAGGAGTGAACAAAAGGGGAATCGCGCCGAAATGACGGCATGATCATGCCAGGGTGGAGCGATGCCAATGGGGGACGACATTATGATCGATCAGGATATCATCGATGGCGGAACGGGCGCGCACGCGTTCCCGTCGAAGGGCTTCGGCGGCCGGGATGCCCGGCCTCTTGCGGCGCTGCGCGGGCCGATCGGCGCGGGCGGCGCATCGCCGCTCCTGTTTGTCGGGCCGCGCGGCGATTGGTCCGACATGGCGTCGCTTGCCGAGGTGCGCCTCGCCGGTATCGTGCCCCCGTCCGGCGCGGCCGAGCATATCCGGCGGACTCCGACGCTCGACATCGTCTGGCTCGCGGCGGGGGAGACGGTCGAAGCGGATATGCTCGCCGACATAGGCGCGGCGGTGGGGGAAAGCGGCTGCAACCTCGTCTGCGAAACCGGGCTGGCGGCGCTCGACCGGGTCGCCGCGGCGATTCCCGCTTCGGTCCATGTCCAGTTCCTCGTCGATGCCGATCCCGCCGACCGGCTCGTGGCTTTGGCCTCCGCGCGGCGTACCCGGAACTGGGCCGTTCACGATGTCGCGCGCGGCGAGGCGATGGAGCGGATCGACCGGCTTCAGGAAGAGGTGGCCCGCATCTCGCGCCTGTTGGGGGACCTGGCGGCGCAAAACGGCGGGCTTCCCGGCGCGCCCGCCGGTTTTGCGCCGCGCGGCGAGGAGTTTGCGGATTATCCGGGGCAGGTGCGCGCGCCGGCGCGCGACTATGCCGCGATGCCGCGCAGCTTCGTCCCCGAAGAGCGGGCGCTCGACCGGCAGCGAGCGAAAGCGGTGCGGCGCATGCTGCGCCAGCGGCGGATGCGCGAGCAATTTTTCCCGGCCGATCTGTTCGCCGACCCGGCGTGGGACATGCTGCTCGACCTCTATGCCGCGCGGCTTGAGCGCCAGCCGGTCTCCGTGTCGAGCCTGTGTATCGCGGCCGCTGTTCCCGCGACCACGGCGCTGCGCTGGATCAAGACGATGACCGAGGCGGGGCTTTTCGTGCGCGAGGCCGACCCGCACGACGGCCGCCGCATCTTCATCGCACTGGCCGACGGGGCGTTTGACGCGCTGGCGCGCTATTTCGAGGCGCTCGACGAATAGGCGTGGCCCGACATCGGCAAACCCGCTAGCTTTCGAGCGATGAGGGACGCCGTCGAAGTGGTCGTGCACGATCGGATGCAGCAGGGGTATCGCTACATGCGGACCGCTCCGGTGGGCCGATGTTTCGATCCCGGTTTCGAACCCGAACTCGCGCCGGCCGAGATGCTGAAGCTTGGCATATTCTGCGGCAAATATATGACCGATTGCACGGCCGAATTTCCGGGCTGGTTCGAGGGAGCGAAGCTGGCGCCGGACGGACCCGATTGTTCGCTGAATTATTTCGGCATTCGGGCGAGCGTGCCGCTCCGCGTCTGGATTGAAAAGGGCTGGATTCATCCCCACGACCCGCGCGGCTGGTTCCAATGGTATTGTCGCTATTATTCGGGGCGGCGGATGGCGGACGAGGATCAGCGCCAGATCAAGCGGTGGCGAGCGTTCCGGCGCCACGCCGCGCAGATACGCAAGCATTGCGAGCCGGGCGATCCCTTTTGCAGGCCGAAGCAACGCCAGGCGCTGCTGCAATGGGCCTATGACAGCCGCGCTATCTAGCCACGGGCTAGGGCTATTTCGCTTGCGGCCGGCGCGCATTATGTAAGCTCCCGCACCAAGGGAGTTTTTGCCGATGCCGATCATGGCCGCCCGCGTCTATCATGACGGCAAGCTCGTCCGCGACCTCGGCCCCGACGAGGCGATTCCGGAAGATTGCGATCCGGGCGATTTCTTCTGGCTTGGCCTCTACGAGCCGACCCCGGACGAACTGGCCGGCATCGCCAGGCGGTTCGGCCTGCATCCGCTCGCGGTCGAGGATGCGCTGAAGGCGAACCAGCTGCCCAAGGTCGAAACCTATGGCGATCAGCTGTTCCTGATTACCCGCACCGCCAATCTCGATGGCGATACGATCCAGCCGGGGGAGACGGCCTTTTTCGTCGGTCCGCATTTCTTCGTCAGCGTCCGCCACGGATCGGCGCGAACGCACACCGAGGTGCGGGCGCGGCTCGAAAGCCTGCCGGCGAAGCTCGCGCACGGTCCCGACTATGTCCTCTATGCCGTGCTCGATTTCATCGTCGACGGCTATTTTCCGGTGGTCGATGCCATCGAGGAGCGGATGCTGGGGGTCGAGGACAGCGTGATGGATACGCCGCTCGACGCCGCGGAAATTCGCCATCTTTACAAGCAGCGGCACGAAATCATCCGCTTTCAGCGGCTGGTCGGAATGATGAAGGATGTCGCCGGCCGTCTGACCACCGACGATGACCTGCCGAATATAGACCCTGCGGTGCGCCCCTTCTATCGCGACGTCTGGGATCATGTGCAGCGCGCCGAATATCGCCTCAACGGGCTGCGCGACATCGCCGTGTCGGTGATCGAGACCAACGGCATGCTCGAGCAGCAACGCCAGGGCGCCATCACGCGCCAGCTCGCCGCATGGGCCGCGATCCTGGCGGTGCCGACCGCGATCGCGGGCATATACGGCATGAATTTCGAGCATATGCCCGAACTCGGCTGGACCTTCGGCTATCCGCTGATCGTCGGCGCGATGGGCGCGATCTGCCTCGCGCTCTATTGGCGCTTCAGACATATCGGCTGGCTCTGACCCCGACGACCGCCGCTTGCCAGCGCCGGCGGCTTGTGGCAGGGCGCACCTCCCTTCGGGGGCGCTTAGCTCAGTTGGTAGAGCATCTCGTTTACACCGAGAGGGTCGGCGGTTCGAGCCCGTCAGCGCCCACCACCCCCACCATCCTCCCCTTGTCCTGTGGGACGCCGCGGCGCTAAAGCCCTTTCCTGTTCGGAAAGGTCGCCCATGAAATATCTGCTCGCCGCCCTCGTCTTGCCGCTGCTTGGTCTCGCGTCGCCCGCCGTCGCGGCGCCGAAACAAGGCGACGTCGTCATCCGCCATGTGACGATCGTCGACGTCGCGGCGGCGAAGACGATTCCTGGGCAGGCCGTTGTGCTGAAAGGCGACGATATTGTCGCGGTGGGCGCCGATGGCGTGATTGCAAAAGGCTGGCGCGCGGCGCGGACGGTCGAGGGCGAAGGGCGTTACCTGATCCCCGGCCTGTGGGACATGCACGTCCATTTCGGCGGCGGGCCCGAACTGATCGAGGAGAATCGGGCGCTGTTGCCGCTCTATGTCGCTAACGGCATCACGACGATCCGCGACGCGTCGGGCGACCTGCCCGATCAGGTGCTCGCATGGCGCGGCGAGATTGCCAGCGGCAAGCTGTTCGGGCCGCGGCTGTTGACCTCGGGCGCCAAGATCGAAGGGATCGCGCCGGTATGGAAGGGCACGATCGAGGTCGGCAGCGAGGCCGACGTCGATGCGGCGCTCGACCGCTTGAAGAACCGCGACAAGGTCGATTTCGTCAAGATCACCGACAGCACGCTGAAGCCCGAACTGTTCCTCTATGCGCTGCGCCGGGCGAAGGCGCTCGGGCTCAGGACGTCGGGGCATATCCCGATGGCGCTGACCACCGAACAGGCGGTCGATGCGGGGATCAGCTCGATCGAGCATCTCGATTATGCCTATAACGCCGGGGCGAAGGACGAGGCCGCGATCGCCGCCGATTTCGCCGCGAAGCGCATCGACCGTGCCGAGGCGAACCGCCGGCTCGACGCGGGGTTCGACCGCGACACCGCGATGGCGGCCTATCGCCGCTTTGCGGCGAAGGGCGTGTCCGTGACGCCGACGCTCAACGGCAGCCGCATCATCGCATATCTCGACCGCGACGATCATTCGAAGGACGAGGGGCTCGCCTATATCGGGCCGAAGCTGCGCAAGACCTATGACTGGCGGATCGAGCGCGCGGCCAAAGCCGATGCTGCAGCGATTGCGGCACGGCACAAGCAGATCGAGGATGTCGCCACGATCCTGCCGATGCTCGCCGAGGCCGGGGTTCCGATCATCGCGGGAACCGATGCGGGGTTCCTCAACAGCTTCAACTATCCCGGTTTCGGGCTGCACGACGAAATCGGCCTGTTCGTCGAAAAGGGGCTGACCCCGGCGCAGGCGCTCGCGTCGGCAACGCGCGCGGGACCGGCATGGTTCGGCTGGCTCGATCGTTATGGGGCGATCAAGCCTGGAATGGCGGCCGACCTGGTATTGCTCACCAAGAATCCGCTTGAAGACATTGCGGCGACGCGCGCCATCGACACGGTGGTGCTGCGCGGGATGGTCCAGGATCGCGCCGCGCTCGACAAGATGCTCGCCGATGCGCGGGCGAAGGTCGCGGCGTGGAATGCCGAGGCGGCGGCGCGTTAACGGATCGCGGCGCGCGCCGCCTGTCGCGCGCGCCAGACGCTCCACAGCGTGAACAGCCCCATCGCCGCCCATATGACGTTGAGCACGGCCGAGGGCAGCGCGCCGTTATAGCCCGAGTTGACGATGAAGCCGCCGGCGCCGATCACATTCATCCACTGATAGAAATAGCTGCGCCCCTCGAGCTTGCCGAGCGACAGCAGGATATAGGCGGCAAGGATGATCGCGGCGGCGGTCCAGCCGATCACCTCGATGACGATGACCTCCGCGTCCATGCGGCCCTTCTCCAAATGAAAGCGCCCGCCCCCGGTCAGGGGGGCGGGCGTCGATAGCATCAACTGTTTGCGGCGTCAGGCAGCAAGCTTGCGCAGCACATAGTGCAGGATGCCGCCGTTCATATAATATTCGACCTCGTTCGCCGTATCGATGCGGCAGAGCGTGTCGAAGGCGAAGGTCGAGCCATCGGGGCGGGTGACGTTCACGGTGACCGTCTGGCGCGGCCCCAGGTCCGCGACGCCGGTGATGGTGAACTGGTCGTCGCCGGTCAGCCCCAGCGTTTCGCGGCTCTGGCCTTCGAGGAACTGCAGCGGCAGCACGCCCATGCCGACGAGGTTCGAGCGGTGGATACGCTCGAAGCTTTCGACGATCACCGCGCGGACGCCGAGCAGATTGGTGCCCTTAGCCGCCCAGTCGCGCGACGAGCCGGTGCCATATTCCTTGCCCGCGATGACCACGAGCGGCGTCCCGTCGGCCTTGTGGCGCATCGCGGCGTCGTAGATCGGCATGACTTCGCTGCCGTAGCGCGACATGCCGCCCTCGATGCCGGGGACCATCTCGTTCTTGATGCGGATATTGGCGAAGGTGCCGCGCATCATCACGTCGTGGTGGCCGCGGCGGGCGCCGTAGCTGTTGAAGTCGGCCTTGCTAACCTGATGTTCCATAAGCCATTTTCCGGCCGGCGAGTCCGCCTTGATCGACCCCGCGGGGCTGATGTGGTCGGTGGTGATGCTGTCGCCGAGGATCGCGAGCGGCTTCGCGCCGATGATGTCCGCCACCGGCGCGGGGGTCATCGTCATGCCCTCGAAATAGGGCGGGTTGGCGACATAGGTCGAGCCCGCGCGCCACTGATAGGTGTCGCTGCCCTCGACCTCGATCTTCTGCCAATGTTCGTCGCCCTTGTAGACATGCGCGTAGCGCGCCTCGAACATGTTGCGGCTCACCGCGCCCGCGACGACCGACGCCACTTCCTCGTTGGTCGGCCAGATGTCGGCGAGGAAGACGTCCTTGCCGTCCTCGCTCTGCCCGATCGGGGTGGTGGTGAAATCCTCGATCACCGTGCCCTTCAGCGCATAGGCGACGACGAGCGGCGGCGAGGCGAGGAAGTTGGCGCGCACGTCGGGCGACACGCGGCCTTCGAAATTGCGGTTGCCCGAGATGACGGCCGCGGCGACGAGGCCATTCTCGTTGATCGCCTTCGAAATCGGCTCGGCGAGCGGCCCCGAATTGCCGATGCAGGTCGTGCAGCCGTAGCCGACGAGGTTGAAGCCGATATTGTCGAGATGCTTCTGGAGGCCCGCCTTCTCCAGATAGTCGGTGACGACCTGGCTACCCGGCGCGAGGCTGGTCTTGACCCACGGCTTGGGCTTCAGCCCGAACGCATCGGCCTTTTTCGCGACGAGCCCCGCGGCGACGAGCACGCCGGGGTTCGAGGTGTTGGTGCAACTGGTGATCGCGGCGATGGTGACGTCGCCGTCGCCGATGTCGAAATCCTTGCCCTCGACCGGCACGCGCGTCTGCGCCTTGTTATAGAGTTTCGCCATGTCGGCGTTGAACACATCGTCGACCTCGGGAAGCGAGACGCGGTCCTGCGGGCGCTTCGGCCCCGCGAGCGACGGCACGACGCTGCCGAGGTCGAGCTCGAGCGTGTCGGTGAATATGGGGTCGGCGGCGCCATCGACGATCCACAACCCCTGCGCCTTGGCATAGGCCTCGACCAGCGCGATATTCTCTTCGCTGCGGCCGGTCAGGCGCATATAATCGAGCGTCTTGCCGTCGATGCCGAAGAAGCCGCAGGTCGCGCCATATTCGGGCGCCATATTGGCGAGCGTCGCGCGGTCGGCGAGGCTGAGCGAGGCGAGGCCGGGGCCGAAATATTCGACGAAGCGGCCGACGACGCCGCGCTCGCGCAGCATCTGCGTCGCGGTGAGCACGAGGTCGGTCGCGGTGACGCCTTCCTTGAGCTTGCCGGTGAATTTGAAGCCGACGACTTCGGGGATCAGCATCGACACGGGCTGGCCGAGCATCGCGGCCTCGGCCTCGATCCCGCCGACGCCCCAGCCGAGCACGCCGAGCCCGTTGATCATCGTCGTGTGGCTGTCGGTGCCGACGCAGGTGTCGGGATAGGCGACGGTTTCACCCGAACCGTCTTCGCTCGACCAAACCGCCTGCGCGATATGTTCGAGATTGACCTGGTGGCAGATGCCGGTGCCCGGGGGCACCGCCTTGAAATTGTCGAGGCTCTTCGATCCCCATTTCAGGAAGTCGTAGCGTTCGCCGTTGCGATAATATTCGATCTCGACATTCTGCTCGAACGCCTTGGGGTGGCCGAATTCGTCGACCATCACCGAGTGGTCGATGACGAGGTGGACGGGGACGAGCGGATTGATCTTCGACGTGTCGCCGCCGAGCGTCGCGATCGCATCGCGCATCGCGGCGAGGTCGACGACGCAGGGCACGCCGGTGAAATCCTGCAGCAGCACGCGCGCGGGGCGATACTGGATCTCGCGGTTCGAATGCGGGTCCTTCTGCCAGTCGACCAGCGCCTGCACATCGTCGGTCGACACGGTGAAGCCGCCATCCTCGAAGCGCAGCAGGTTTTCGAGCAGCACCTTCATCGAGAAGGGCAGGCGCGAAACGTCGCCGAGCTTGGCCGCGGCCTTGTCGAGCGAGTAATAGGCGTATGTCTTGCCGCCGACGTCGAGCGTCGAGCGGGTTCCCAGCGTGTCGTTACCCGTGGTGGTCATAGGATTGCAGTCCCCATGTTGGCGCGGCGGGGAATGACGGCCGGTGCCCGTTCGGGAGAGCGGAGCTAAGCGGAGTCGCACGCGCAGGTTTATGTTGGCGACGCCTTACGCCGGGCCCAAGGAAATGCAAGGGGGTGGGGGGAAGATTTGGCTCGCGCAAAGGCGCAAAGACGCAAAGAAAACCGCAGCGTTTATACATGTCGTCACCCCGGATATGATCGGCGATTATCCCCCTTGCATCCGTAATCTCGTCATTGCGAGCGAAGCGAAGCAATCCAGGGCCCGCGTAAACTGCTCTGGATTGCTTCGCTTCGCTCGCAATGACGAAGGAAAGGCGCGTTACGGATGTCGAAGCGATAATCGCCGACCTGGTCCGGGGTCCATGCGGCATCGATGAAATGGATTCCAGATCAAGTTCGGGATGACGATTCAAGGAATAATGATTGCGCTCAGCCGCCCGCCGCGCTGCGCACCGGCTTGGGGGCGAAGGCGCGGACGCGGTTGCGGCCCGTGCGCTTGGCTGCGTAGAGCGCCTGGTCGGCCTGTTGCATCAGCGCCGGCAGGCCGGTGCCGGGGGCGCCGATCGCGATGCCGAAGCTCGCGGTGGGGCAGAGGCTGGCGGGAATGCGGCCGGCGCAGGCGGCGGCGAGGCCGGTGCGGACCGCTTCGGCGAGCCGGCGCGCCGCCTCGACCAGGGCCAGAAGCCGGCCGTGGTTGAGCGCCGCGCAGGTCAGCCGGCGCGCCGCCTCGACCCCCGCGCCGGGGAGGAGCAGCGCGAATTCCTCGCCGCCGATGCGCCCCGCGACCATCTCGGCGGGGCCGATCAGCCGGACATGTGCGCCGAAGGCGGCGATGATCGCGTCGCCGACCGCGTGGCCGTGATTGTCGTTGATCGACTTGAACCGGTCGAGGTCGGCGACGATCAGCGCCACCGGCGACCGTTCTTCGAGGCAGCGGCGGAGCGCGGCGCCCGCCTGCGCCTCGAACCCGCGGCGGTTGAGCAGGCCCGAGAGATCGTCGGCGTCGACCGCGCGGCGCAGCTCGGCGATCTGGTCGATCGCGACCGCGACCATCAGGCTGATCGCGGCGACGATCGACACCATCGCCTGACTGAACTGGACGGTGGTCCAATAGAGCGACTGCTGGAAGCCGACATAATCGTCGAAGCCGCCGTGGAGCGAGAGCAATACCGCGGGGCGGACGATGAGGTTGAGGGCGGAGATCGCCGCGACCCAGAAGAGCACGCGGTCGATGAGGTGGCGCTTTTCGACCGGCCAGAGCGCGACGACGACCATGATCGCGATGATCCCGGCGCCGATGCTGATCGCGAGGATCCGCCCGGCGATGCTGGGGCTCGCCAGGAGGAACCAGACGAAGACCGCGGTCGCGACCGCGACGATCGCCGCCATCGTGCGCCACGGGACGGGGAGCGCGTAACGCTTGATGATCGCGGCGGCGAAGAGCACGCCGGTCATCAGGAAGAGGAAATTGGCGGGAAGCCGCTGCAGCTCCATCGGCAGGACCGGGCCGACGTCCTGGATCAGAAAGGCGAGCGCGGTGGCGGTATAGGCACCGGCGGCATAGGCGACATACCGCTCGCGCCGGTTCAGCCACAGCAGGAAAAAGGCGGTGGCGAACAGGATGCCGATGCCCGGATTGAGCAGCGAGATGAAAAATTGTCCGTTCACACTACCGCTATCTGCCCCGGCCCCGGGGTAGCAGGGCATGGATAACGAAGCGTTACTTTTCGGGGAGTTAAGTCGCGGTTACGCGGTGCCGCGGACGACGAGGTGGACGGGGATGCGCGTGCCGCTGCGCGTGCGCTCGTCGTCCTCGAGCGCCATCGCGACGAGCGCCTCGCCCGCGGCGTCGAGGTCGGGCTCGAGCGTGGTGAGCGCGGGGTCGGCGAGGGTGCCGGCGCGGATACCGTCGAAGCCGATCAGCGCGACGTCCTGCGGCACGCGGCGGCCGGCGTCCTTGAGTCCCTGCAAGACGCCCAAGGCGAGCATGTCCGAGGCCGCGAAGATCGCGTCGGTTTCGGGGTGCGCTGCGAGCAGCGCCTGCGCCGCGGCGACGCCCTGCGCGTGGCGGTCGGCGGCGGCGGGGGGCTCGGCGACGATAGGGGTGAGGCCGTGGAGGCCGAGCGCGGCGGTGAAGCCGTCGCGGCGCTCGTCGAACTGGCGCTGCGGCGACTGCTGCGGTCCGACGAAGGCGATATGGCGGCGGCCGGTGGCGATGAAATGCTCGGCGGCGAGCTGGCCGCCGATGTCATTCTCGCTGCGCATCCAGTGAAAGGGGCTGCCCGGGCTGCCCCAGCAGACGAAGTCGAGGCCCGAGGCCTGCGCCTCGGCGAAATATTTCCACGCTTCGCGGTTGCTCGTCGTGCCGATGACGATCATCGCGTCGGCGAGGCCCGAGGCGACGAAGTCGGCGCGGAAATTGTCTTCATTCTCCTGGAACGAGACGAGCAGGTTGAAGCCGCGCGCCGAGGTCGCGGCGGCGATGCTGCCGAGGAGCGCGAAATAGAAGGGATTGATCGCGCTGCGATCCTCGCCGGGGCGGCAGATGGTGACGAGCGCGATCGTCTCGCTGCTCTTGAGGCGCAGCGACGAGGCGTGGCGGTCGACGACATAGCCGAGTTCGCGCGCGGCGGTCGCGACGCGCGCGCGCGTTTCGGCGTTGACGCCGGGCGAGTTGCGGAGCGCCCGCGAGACGGTCGACTGCGACACGCCGGCGCGCTCGGCGACGTCGAACGATGTGGGACGCAGCATCTTTCCGTTCACCTCTCGCCTCTCCCCCTTGGGCCGTCTGTTGCCGCGCGGGCGGGGCTTGTCAATGTAGGGTGGAGGGTTTCCGTTCCCGTCACCCCGGACTTGATCCGGGGCCTGCCTTCCTAAAAGAAAAGGCGGGTCCCGGGTCAAGCCCGGGATGACGACCTTTAAAGGCCGTCGAGCGCGAGGAGCGCGAAGCTCGCGAGCCAGTGTTCGCCCATATAGTCGCCGGTGACGTGCGGGAGGGCGGCGGCGAGGTGGCGTTCGGCCGCGGCTTCGGCTTGCGCGGCGACGGGATGGGCGGGACCGAGCGCGGCGGCAATCGCGCGCCAGCTCCACGCGCGGCTGAGGTTGAGGCCGTCGAGATGCGCGATCTTGCCGTCGCTGCGGTCGGAGACGGTCGCCGGGGTGAAGAGCGTCGCGGGTTGCTGCGCGGCGGCGCGCGGAAGGAAGGCGTCGAACCAGCGCGGGAAATCGTCGCCGAGGACGGCGGCCATCAGATGCGCTTCGGTGAGCGCCGAGGAAAGAAATTCGTCGCCGCCGGGTTCCCACGCCTGGCAGTCGCGATCGCCGGCGAACCAGTCGCGGGCGCGGCCGTCGATGAGCCGGGCGAGCGCGGGGTCGCGGCTTTCGGCCCAGTGGCGCGCGAGCAACAGCGCGAAGGCGATGTTGAAATGGGTGCCGACGCGCAAGGGATAGGTGAGCTTGGGCAGGAAGGCGTGGAAGCGTGCGGCGAAGGCGGCGGCGAGCGGTTCGAGCGCGGCGCTCCACGGCGCGTCGTGGCGTGCCGCTTCGGCATGGAGCGCGAGGAGCCACGCCCAGCCATAGGGGCGCTCGAAGGCGGCGGCGTAAGGACGATCGAGGAAAGCGCGTTCGCCCGCGACCTTGTCGGCGACGAGCATTTCATCGGCGCGCGCGCGGATGTCGGCGGCGACGGGCAGGTCGGGGAAGCGGCGCGCGAGGCGGAGGATCTGCCACCAGCCGTGGACGCAGCTGTGCCAGTCGAAGCTGCCGTGGAAGATCGGGTTATGTTCGCGCGGGGGCCTGGCGTCCTCGGGGCCGGTGAGGACGAGGTCCATCTTGTAGGGATATTCGCGGCCGAGATGCGCGAGGGTGGCGGTGGCGAAGCGGGTGGCGTGAGTGGGGGTGAGGTTCATATCCTGTGTCCAATTGGCGTCATTGCGAGCGCAGCGAAGCAATCTCCTGTCATCGGCGTTGCGCTTGGTCGATAGCTGGAGATTGCTTCGCTGCGCTCGCAATGACGGTTAAAAGGCGAAAAGCCAGATGAAGACGATGTTCACCGCGAGCAAAGGCACCGCGGTGCCGATCTGTGCCTTGATCACGCCATAGGGGTTCTTGAGTTCGAGCAAGGCCGCGGGGACCAAGTTGAAGTTCGCCGCCATCGGGGTCATCAGCGTGCCGCAGAAGCCCGCGAGCATGCCGATCGCCGCGACCACCGCGGGGTCGCCGTCATATTGCTCGATGAGCAGGGGCATGCCGACCGCGGCGAGCATCACCGGGAAGGCGGCGAAGGCGTTGCCCATCACCATCGTGAACAGCGCCATGCCGAGGCCGAAGGCGAGGGTGGCGCCGAACAGGCTGCCTTCGGGGATCGCGGTGCCGATGAGGTCGCCGACGACTTCGCCCACACCGGCGAGCGCGAAGACCGCGCCGAGGCTCGCGAGCATCTGCGGCAGGATCGCCGCCCAGCCGACCGCGTCGAGCAGGCGGCGGCCCTGCTGCAGCGGGAGCAAAGGCGGCGGCTTGAGGCGCGCCATGCCGACGCCGAGCGCGATGAGCACGCCGAGCGCGAGCGAGATCAGCGTCGCCTGCTTGGGGTCGGCGAGGCCGGGGATCCATTTGAACAGGAAGGTGCCGGCGAGCGCGACCGCGGGAATGATCAGCGCGACGAGGAGGAGGAAATTGCCGTGCTTCGCGGCGCGCTGTGCCTGCACGTCGGGCGGAACGTCGCCGCCCGGCGCGCGGCCGATCTGGCCGGTGCCGGCGATGGCGACGAGCGCGAGGACGAGCAGCCCGTTGCCGAAATCGCCGAGCCGGTCGCCCGCGAACATCGACAGCGCGAGCAGGCCCCAGAAGGCGGCGTTGCCGAAGCGTTTCGGGTTGCTGCGGTCGCCCAGCCCGAGGACGGCGAAGAGTGCGAAGGTGACCCCCGCGAGGATATAGACGAAGCCGAGCGTGATCATGCGCCCGCCTCCTGCTTCTTCATTCGCTTTTCGAGGCGGCGGAGGCGGAGGCCGTGGATCAGGAAGGCGGCGATCGCGGTGGGAATCGCCCAGAGCGAGAAGTGCAGCGGCTCGATGCTATAGCCATAGCCTTCGAGCACGCCCTTCATCAGCAGGATCGAGCCGATCGCGAGGAAGATGTCCTCGCCGAAGAAGAGGCCGACATTGTCGGTCGCGGCGGCGAAGGCCTTGACCTCCTCGCGCTGGTCGTCGGTGAGCGCGTCGTTCTTCGCCTCGGCGGCGGCTTCGGCCATCGGCGCGACGAGCGGGCGGACGGTCTGCGGGTGCCCCGCGACCGAGGTGAGCCCGACCGCGGCCATCGCCTGGCGCAGCAGCAGATAGGAGGTGAGCAGGCGGCCGAGCGTCGCGCCCTTCATGCGGTCGATCAGGCTGCGCGCATGCTGTTGCAGGCCATAGGCTTCGAGCAGGCCGATGACGGGGAGGACGATCCAGACGATGCTGACATAGCGCGTGTCGTTGAACGCCTTGCCGAAGGCGGCGATGATCGCGGTCACGTCGAGCCCCGCGGCGAGGCCGGTCGCGAGGGCCGAGGCCATGATGACGAGCAAGGGATTGAAGCGGAGCAGGAAGCCCGCGATGATGATGAGGATGCCGATCAGGACGAGCATGGCTAATTTCCTCCCCCTCGATGGGGGAGGCAGCGAGACTTGCGAACTTGTTCGCTAGTCGCAGCGGTGGGGGTGTTGTTTCGGCCCGAGGTGACGGTGCGGGGGCGCACCTTCACCCTCATCCAACTTCGCCTAATCGCTTCGCGATAAGGCTGCGTATCCTTCTCCCATCGAGGGAGAAGGAGGGTTTGCGCCGCTGCCATCAAGTCTCATCCCCCTCGGCTTTCCCATAGCCCCCGCCGCCGGGCGTTTCGATCACGAAGGCGTCGCCCGCCTGAAGCTCTGCGCTGCCGGTGGCGGCGAGTATCTCGACCGAGCCGTCGGCGCGTTCGACCCAGTTGCGCCCCGGCGCGGCATCCTCGCCGCCCGCGAGGCCCTTTGGCGCGATTCTGCGGCGGTTCGCGAGGATGTTCGCGGCCATCGGCTCGCGGAAACGGATGCGGCGCCTCGCGCCGTCGCCGCCCGCCCAGCGGCCCGCGCCGCCCGAGCCTTTGCGGATCGCAAACTCCTCGACGATCACGGGGAAGCGCGTCTCCATCACCTCGGGGTCGGTCATGCGGCTGTTGGTCATATGCGTCTGGATCACGCTGGTGCCGTCGAAGCCGGGCCCCGCGCCCGATCCGCCGGCGATCGTTTCATAATATTGGTGAGCGTCGTTGCCGAAGGTGAAATTGTTCATCGTGCCCTGCGCGGGCGCCATCGCGCCGAAGGCGGCAAACAGCGCGTCGGTGATGACCTGGCTCGTCTCGACATTGCCCGCGACGACCGCGGCGGGATAGCTTGGGGAAAGCATCGAATCCGCCGGAACGATCAGGGTAACGGGGGCGAGGCAGCCTTCGTTCATCGGGATCGGGTCGTCGAGCATCGTGCGCAGCACATAGAGCACGGCGGCGCGGACGACGGGCAGCGGGGCGTTGAAATTGTCGGGGAGCGTCGGCGAAGATCCGGTGAAGTCGATCGTGACGTGGCGCGCGGCGCGGTCGACCTTCACCGCCACCGCGACCTCGGCGCCATTGTCCATCGCGTAGCGGAACTCCCCGTCGCCCAAGCCCGCGATGAGCTGGCGCACCGCGGCTTCGGCCTGCCGCTGGCCGTGCGCCATATAGGCGGCGACGGTTTGGACGCCGTGCGCGGCGCTGAGGCCGGCGAGCGCGCTGGAGCCGCGCTGGCAGGCGGCGACTTGGGCCTTCAGATCGGCGATGTTGAGTGCGGGGTTGCGGGCCGGATGGTCGCCAGTCGTGAGGTGCTTATGGACATCGGCGTCGAGGAAATTTCCGTCATCGACGATGAGCATATTGTCGAAAAGAATGCCTTCGTCGGCGATGCTCCTGCTGTCGGGCGGCATCGAGCCGGGGGCGATGCCGCCGAGGTCGGCGTGGTGACCGCGCGCGGCGACGAAAAAGCTGGGTTCTGGGCCTTCGACGAAGACCGGCATGATGACGGTGATGTCGGGAAGATGCGTGCCGCCGTCATAGGGGGCGTTGAGGGCATAGGCGTCGCCGGGGCGGATGCCGCGGGTGTCTTTTGTACGTTGGCGCAGGATGGTGCGGACGCTCTCGCCCATCGAGCCCAAGTGAACGGGCATGTGCGGGGCGTTGGCGACGAGGCGGCCTTCGCCGTCGAAGATCGCGCAGGAGAAATCGAGCCGCTCGCGGATGTTGATCGACGAGGCGCTGTGCTGGAGCGCGCCGCCCATCTCCTCGGCGATCGCCATGAACAGGCTGTTGACGATTTCGAGGCGGATGGGGTCGGGGGTCGCGTTAACGCCCTCCCCTTCAGGGGAGGGCAGCGAGACTTGGTCCGGCGAAGCCGGCCCTAGTCGCAGCGGGTGGGGGCCATCGGCCTTGCGCAAGGCCGATGGCCCCCACCCCAACCCCTCCCCTGAAGGGGAGGGGCTTTTGGCGAGTCGAAGCGTGCCTTCGGCTTCCACCGTCGCGGCCCAGCCGGGTTCGACGATGGTGGTCGACAGCGCGTCGATGACGATCGCCGGTCCCGCGATGCTGCGACCGGGGGCGAGGGCGCTGCGCTGGTGGAGCGGGACGGCGTGCGCCGCGCCGGCGAGCCAGGCGGTGATGGTTTCGGGCTCGGCCTCTTCGGCGGGCGCGGGCGGCGGCAGCGTTGCGCCGCCGCCGCCCGCTTCGGTCAGTTCTACACGGATGCGGTCGACAACCAGATTGTCATGCGGGGCGTAGCCGAAACGCTGGCGGAAGGCGGCGGCGAAGGCCTGTCTGACGTCGGCGGGCGGCGCGAGCGGCAGTTCGATCGCATTGTCGCTGTCGGCGAGGCGGACGAAGAGCAGGGTTTCGCACGCAGTCTCGGCATCGGGGGCGAGGTCGGCGCGGGCCTGTTCGGCGAGTTCGGCTTCGGCGGCGGCGAGGGTGGCGGCGCAATCCTCGTCGAGCGCGAGCGCCAGCGTGCGCTCGCGGATCGCCGAGGGGCGCGCGAGGCCCATGCCATAGGCCGAGAGCACGCCCGCGAGCGGATGGAGCAGGATTTCGTCGATCCCGAGCGCGTCGGCGACGAGGCAGACATGCTGGCCCGCGGCGCCGCCGAAGCCGACGAGGCTGTAGCCTTGGGTGACGTCGTGGCCGCGCGCGATGGTGATGCGCTTGATCGCGTTCGCCATCTGCTGGACCGCGATGGCGAGCAGCCCCTCGGCAAGGGCTTCGGGGGTGATGTTCCCGACTTCGGCCGCCATCGCGGCGAATTTCCGCACCACGACCTCGCGGTCGAGCGGCTGGTCGCCGTTCGGGCCGAAGAGCTTGGGGAAATGATCGGGCTGGATCTTGCCGAGCAGCACGTTGCAGTCGGTGCCGGCCAGCGGCCCGCCGCGCCGCGAACACGCGCGGAAAGAAATCGGGCTGGATCTTGCCGAGCAGCACATTGCAGTCGGTGACCGTCAGCGGCCCGCCGCGGCCATAGGCGGCGGGGCCGGGGTTGGCGCCCGCGCTTTCGGGGCCGACGAGCAGGCGCGCGCCGTCCCAGCGGCAGATCGAGCCGCCGCCCGCCGCCACCGTGTGGATGCGCAGCATCGGCGCGCGGATGCGCGTGCCCGCGACGATCGTCTCGTTATCGCGCTCGAGGCGGCCGGCATAATGGCTGACGTCGGTCGAGGTGCCGCCCATGTCGAAGCCGATGAGGCGCGTCTTGCCCAAGGGCGCGGCGCTGCCGGCCATGCCGACGATGCCGCCCGCGGGGCCCGAGAGGATTGCGTCGCGGCCGTGGAAGGCAGAGGCGGAGGCGAGGCCGCCCGAGCTTTTCATGAACTGCGGGTCGATGCCCTCTCCGAGTTGGGCGCAAAATTGATCGACATAGTGGCGCAGCACGGGCGAGAGATAGGCGTCGGCGAGCGTCGTGTCGCCGCGGCCGACCAGCTTGATCAGTGCGCTGACGTCGTGGCTGGTCGAGATCTGGGTAAAGCCGAGGTCGGCGGCGATTTCGGCGAGGCGCGCTTCGTGCGCGGGGTGGGCGTAGCCGTGCATCAGCACGATCGCGATGCTGGAAAGGCCGCGGTCGCGCGCGGCCGCGAGCGACGCGCGGGCGGCATCCTCGTCGAGCGGCGTCAGCACTTCGCCATCGGGGGCGACGCGCTCGGCGATTTCGGCGACTTCGGCGTGGGGCGGCAGGGTGCGGTCGAGCCGCCGCGCGAACAGCTCGGGGCGATCCTGATAGCCGATCGTCAGCGCGTCGCCGAAGCCGCGCGTGATCGCGAGCAGGGTCGGTGCGCCCTTGCGCTCGAGCAGCGCGTTGGTGGCCACGGTGGTGCCCATTTTCACGCGTTCCACCTGGTCGCCAGCAATGTGCGCTCGCCCTTGCGCTCGAGCAGCGCGTTGGTCGCGACGGTCGAGCCCATGCGGATCGCGAGCGGCGGCAGCGCGCCGTCCCCTGCGCCGGTGAGGTCGCGGATCGCGCCGACCGCGGCGTCGCCGGGGCGCGCGGGGTCTTCACTGAGATATTTGGTCGTGACGACGGTGCCGTCGGGGCGGCGCGCGACGACATCGGTGAAGGTGCCGCCGCGGTCGATCCAGATATGCCAGCGGTCGTCAGTTTGCAGAGCCATTGTCCGGCCAGCGGATGACGATGGTGAGCCTGTTGTCAAGCGCGGTGCGGCGCCAGCTTCCCTTCAACTGCCGCTCGATCATCGTGCGGATGAACTGGGTGCCAAAGCTTTCGCTTTCGATTTGCGGGGTTTCGGCGAGGCCGCTTTCGGTCCAGTCGAGCTCGATCTCGTCCCCGTCGCGGCGCCAGCCGACCGCGAGACGGCCCTGGCCCGCGAGCGCGCCATATTTGATGCTGTTGGTGACGAATTCGTGGACCGCGAGCGACAGCGCCTGCGCGCCCTCTTCGCCGAGGCGGACCTCGGGGCCGACGACGCCCGCGAGCTGCGCGTCCGGCACGCCGGCGAGTTCGAGCTCGCGGCGGACGATTTGCCCGAGCTCGACGCTACCGACCGCGCCGGTGACGAGCATCTGCTTGGCGTCGGACAGCGCGCGCAGGCGGCCGTCGAAGCGGGTCTCGAAATCCTGAAGGCTCGTCGATTCGCGCACGGTGATCCGCGCGAGCGCGCCGATGCGCGCGAAGGCGTTCTTCATCCGGTGCGCCATCTCGCCGATCATCAGCTCGCGGTCGGCGGCGCGCAGCGCCTGTTCGTCGGCGAGCGCCTGGAACGCGCCGACGCGGCGCTGCTGGACGCGGTGAAGCTGCATCGCGAGCAGCATGATCGCGAAGCCGAAGAGGAAGATGCCGAACGGCCGCCCGATCCTCTCGAGCATCCGGCCATAGGAGATGCGCATCGTCCATTGCCGGTCGGCGACGCGGAGCGTCTGCTCGTGCGTCGCCCAGCCCATAGTGCCGTGGCGGAAGACGAGCGGCGCGGCCGGACCCTCGCCCGCATGGACTTCGAGCCCCTCGATCGTATCGAGCTGCGACCCGAGCACCGCGGTCATCAGGTCGCCGATGCGGAAGGGGGCATAGACGAAGGCCTCGATCGGCCGCGCGCCGGGCGCGGTGGCGATGACTTCGCCTTGCAGGAGGCGGCCGGCGGCGGCGCGTCGCCCGCCGCGTCCGCCGGGGCGGGCGCGTCGCGGCCGGCATAGATGGGGACATAGATCAGAAAGCCCGCCTGCCGCCGGGCGACGCCCTTTTCCTGAACGAGCTGGACGATCCCGCTCGCCGCGGGCTGGCCGGTCTGCCACGCACGGCGCATCGCCTCGCGCCGGATGCGCTCGCTGTACATGTCATAGCCGAGTGCCTGGTCGCGGCGCGGCGTATAGGGTTCGACGAGGACGATCGGAAAGCCGATCGGCTGGCTGGTCGCGGGCCAGACGCGAATGTCGCGCCCGTAATTTTGGCGCAGCATCGCCTCGGCAGCGGCGGGCGTCCCCTGCCGCATCGCCACCGCGATGCCGATCCCCTCCATCCCCGGCGCATGGACCTCCGGCCGCAGCGACGCGAGATAGGCGCGGATGCCCGGGCCGCTCGACTGGCTGTCGGATTGATAGAGGGCGCGCACGCCCTCCAATACCGCGACATGATCGCGCAGCCGCATGTTGACCTGCATCGCGATGCGGTCGGCGCGGTCAGCCTCTTCGCCGCGATTGTAGAGGAAGCTCGCCCCCGCGGCGAGCAGCGTGGCGATCAATATGACGAGACCCACGAAACGGGCGGAGAGTGCCAGCAGCCGATCTGCCCACGACGAAGGGCGCATAGATTCATCCTGCCTGATGGCTGCCGCGGCAGCGCCCCCCTCCGCCGCCGGATGTTCCATGCCGCGCCGCCGATGGCAAGTTTATTTCGTGCCGGTGCGGCAGCTTGAGGAAAGGGAGGGGGACGGGTTGCGATCCGCAACCCTTCGCCTATGGTGGCGCGAGGAAAAGGGAGAAGCGCGATGATCATTTACGGGTCGGTGGTGTCGCCGTTCGTGCGCAAGCTGCTCGGCTATCTGGGCGAGAAGGGGATCGAATTCGAACTGAAGGGCGTCGGCATCGGCGACCCCGATCCGGGTTTCCGCGCCGCATCGCCGCTCGGCAAGATGCCCGCGATGGACGACGACGGCTTCCTGCTCGCCGATTCGAGCGCGATCATCCAATATGTCGAGGCGAAGCACCCCGAGCCGCCGCTGATTCCCGCCGACCCGCGGGAGCGCGGGCGGGTGATCTGGTGGGAGGAATTCGGCGACACGGTGTTCGCGGCGTGCAGCGGCAAGATCTTCTTCAACCGCATCGTCGCGCCCAAATTCCTCGGGCGCGAAGGCGACCTCGCCGCGGCGGCCGAGGCCGAGAGCGAGGAATTGCCGAAGCTGCTCGCCT
The DNA here is from genome assembly GCF_900078365.1 of uncultured Sphingopyxis sp. NCBI lineage: Bacteria > Pseudomonadati > Pseudomonadota > Alphaproteobacteria > Sphingomonadales > Sphingopyxidaceae > Sphingopyxis > uncultured Sphingopyxis sp. The sequence continues at coordinate 3,258,027 of NZ_LT598653.1, read as the reverse complement.
ATCTGGAAAGCGCGATCCCGGCGTCGGGTTATCTGGTCGGCGACCGGCTGACGCTCGCCGATCTGGCGGTCGCGTCGCCGCTGATGAATTTCCGCCATTGCGGCGCTGGCATCGACGCGGCGGCGCATCCGAAGATCGCGGCGTGGAGCGAAGCGATATTGTCGCGGCCGAGCATGGCGCCGTGGATCGCCAAGGAAGAGCGGCTGATGGAGCGCGTGCTGGCGGGGTGAAGGCGGCGAACGAAAGGGCTGGAAGCGGTCGTTGCGCCTTAAATATCCGTTCGCATCGAGCGAAGTCGAGATGCCCATCGGGCTAGTCGCGATGCCGATGGGTGTCTCGACTTCGCTCGACACGAACGGAACGTGGGAAATGGCTGAAGGCGACCGGTAGTGGCCTCTTGCATCGTCATTCCCGCGAAAGCGGGAACCCAGAGCGTGCGTCGGCTTACCCCACACTGGGTTCCCGCTTTCGCGGGAATGACGAATGTTGGGAAGGGCCTCTCGCCACCCCAAAGGAGACAACCCGCCTAAGGCGCGATCGCGAGCCCGTCGCCCTGCTTGCCCGCCGCGATCCGGCGCAGCACTTCGCCGCTCGCGACGTCGATCTCGGCGACCTTGTCGTGCCCCGTCTCGGCGGCATAGAGCCACTTCGAATCGGGGCTGAACAGCAAGGTCACCTGGTCCTTCGCCGCGTCGCCCGACACCTTGATCGTCTTCAGCGGCGCGCGCGTTCCGGCGTCGAACAGGCTGATCGTGCCCGATGCGATATTGCTCGTCGCGACGAGCTTGCCGTCGGGGCTCGCGAGCACGCGGATCGCGACCGGATCGACGGGCAGTTCGGCGATCTTTTCGCCCGCCTGCGTATCCCAGATCGACACGCGCGGCGCGTCGAGGTCGCCGACCCACAGCTCGTGCCCGCCCTTGGTCAGCGCCAGCCCCTCGGGCTTGCCGCCGACCGCGAGGTCGCGCAGCTTCCTGCCTGCGACGAGGTCGAGCACGCTCACCGTCCCCGACCCGATATTGGCGGTATAGGCGGTGCGGTTGTCGGGCGCGACGACGATCATATGCGTGCCCTTCTGCCCGGTCGCGATCGACGTCAGCGCGCCGCCCGGCGCGATGACCGCGACCGATTCGCTGCCCTCCGCCGTCGCGACGAGCCGTCCGTCGGACAGCCAGAGCAGCCCGTGCGGCCGCCGGTTGGGGCTGAGGTCGATCGTCCTCAGCTTCGCGCGCTTTTCAACATCGAACACATCGATCGTCGTCCCGCCATAGGCGACCACCGCGGCCTGTTTGCCGTCGGGCGAGATCGCGATCTCGTGCGGCATCTTCCCCGTCGGCAACCGCGCGAGCTCGGCGCCGCTGTCCAGCGCGATGACGCTGAGCGTATCCTCGCCCTTGTTGCCGACGAGCAGCGTTTCGGCGGCGGCGGGAGCGGCGAGCAGCATGCCCGCAAGGGCGGAAAATAGGACGCGGCGCATGGGCAATCTCCCGGTTCCGATGCCGCCATCCTACTCGGCACGGCCGCCGCGGCAACAATGCTTCGAACGGCGACATGCGTAAAATTACGCAAAGTTAACTCGGCGATCGGCGCGGGCGCACCTAGCCCTGCCTGCGGCGGCGGGTCGCGCCGCCGTTCAGGACAGGAGGGGACTATGGAATTGCCGCCCGTTGACATCGCCGCGCTGCCGTTGCTCGACACCGCGGTCGGGCTGTTCGGGTCGCTGATGGGCGAAAGCGCCACGTCGGGGCCATCGATCTTCGAGATCGCGGTCACCATCGCGCTGATCGTTCACGACTGATCGCGAGCGGAGGCGGGCGGCGCGCTCCGCCGCCCGCCTCCGCGCCTTTCGCATGACCGCCGCCCACTCGCGCCACGACCATTTCCCCCGCGCCGATCGCGCCCGCCGCCAGCGCATCGGACGCGCGGTTGCCGCCGCCGACGCGGCGTGGCGCGCCGCCGATAGCGCGCCCGGCGGCCTGCTCGCGGCGATCGACGCGGCGGGGGACGCCGCGCCCGAGATCGCCCTCGCGCGCCTCCTGCCCTGGCTCGACGACACGGCATGGCTGCAGGCCCGGCTCGACGCCGCGCTCGCGCTTCTCGCCGCCGATCCCTTCGCCCGCCCGCCGCTGCGGCTGGTCGGCGGCGGCGATGGCGGAGCGGGGGGAGCGGGCGGCGGCGCGGGCGGGCTCATCCTTGCCGAGCGCGGCGCCGTCCGCCTCACCCTCCTCGTCCGCCCCGCGGGCAGCTGCGTCGCGCCGCCGTCCAGCGCCGTCTTCGTCCCCGGCCGCGCCGCGATCCGCGTCCTCGCGAGCGACGGCGCGTCGCTGATCGCCCACCATGCCGCGGTGAGCGAAGCCGAGGAGGCGGGCGGCTTCACCGCGTCCGCTGCCGCCCCGTGCCGCAGCGAGCCGCCGCGCCCCTTGCGCACCGGCGAGCTTATCCGCCTCGACACCGCGCGGCAAAGCTGGTCGCTCGCCGATGCCGCGCGCGACGTGCTGCTGCTCGAACTTGCCGTCCAGCCGCCGTCGCCGCTCCCCATCCGCGCCTATGACATCGCGACCGGCCGGCTGATCCACGTCAGCGCCTCGCGCCGCGACAGCAGCTTTCGCGCCATGGCGCTGACGCTGCTCCGCCATCTCGGCCGCGCCGACGCCGCGCCGTTCTTCGCCGCCGAAACGCGAAGCGAAGATTTCGCCGCGCGCTGGCACGCGATGCGCGAACTGGTCGCGCTCGACCCCGCCGCCGCGCGCCCGCATCTCGCCGCGATGGCGGCGGATGATCCGCATCCCGAAGTGCGCGCCGCCGCCGCGGCGACCGAGGCGCTCTATTCATCCCCTCCCGCAAGCGGGAGGGGCAGCGAGACTTGCGAGCTTGCTCGCTAGTCGCAGCGGGGTGGGCAGGCCGCACCGTCGCTACCCGCCCGGCGTCGGGTGAACCGTCCCCCGGACGGTTCAGGCCGGTCCGGGGGACCGATCGACCCGAAACCCCCCTCCCGCCTGCGGGAGGGGAGCAGGAGAACCGCATGCCCCGCCTGATCGACCCGCCCCCCGGCCCCGCGCTCGACCTTGCCGAAGTCACCGCGCGCCTCGACGAAAGCGGCGTCGACCTCGCCGACGAAGCCAGCATCGCGCATTGCGCCGCGCTCCTCGCCGGGCTCCAGCAAAACCGCACCTTCCTCGCCGATCGCGTCATCGCCGCGCTTCAGGCGAGCTACGCCGACCAGCTCGAAATCAATCGCTATTCGGCGCAGGTCTTCCTGCTTCATCGCGGCGCGCGCGGCTTCTATCTGCGCGCCAACCTCTGGCCCGCCGCGAGCGACGCCGTCACGACCGCGAGCGGCCCCGCGGCCTTCTCCTACGGCGTCCCGCACGACCATAATTTCAGCTTCCTCACGGCGGGTTATTTCGGCCCCGGCTATGTCAGCGATTATTATGAATACGACCCCGAAACCGTCGACGGCCGCCTCGGCGAGCCGCTGGACCTGCAATTCATCGAGCGCAGCAGCTTGAGCGAAGGCAAGATGATGCTCTACCGCCCCCACCGCGACATCCACAGCCAGCTCCCGCCGCCGAGCCTGTCGGTCAGCCTCAACATCATGGACGAGGGCGAGCACGTCCCCTGGCGCGACCAATATATCGTCGACCTCGAAGCCGGCACGATCGCGCGGCGCCCGACGCTGACCAGCGGCGAAATGCTGCTGCGCTGCGCGGTCCACCTGACGGAGAACGGCAAGGACATCGCCGGGGAGTTCGCGAAAGCGCACCCCGTGCCAAGAGTCCGTGCCAACGCGATCGCCGCGCTCGCGGCGGTGGCGGAGGGCGCGGGCAGGGCGGCGGTGCTGGAACGCGGAATACGCGATCGCGACGCGCGGGTGCGCGACGATTGCGCACGCTGGCTGGCGGTATGATCCGTCCGCTTGCCCCTTGCGACCGATCGAGCTGTGCTGCCCGTCATTCCGCCCCGAAAATCTCTTTCCTACATTGTCCCGCCATGCCAGCGTCGCCGTCATGGCCCATTCTCTCAGCCCTCTCGGATATGCTGCACCGGCGCAGTCGCGCGCGACGGGTATCATTATACCGGAGGGGAATGACAAGTTTGACAACTTCGGAATAAAATTACGCGGACACGGATGGTATCGCGGGGGCCTCGTGGGCGGCGACTCGCCTGCTGACAGCGCCGCAAACCCCTGCTAACGGCGCCCGATGACGACTCCCCTTTCGCATATCCGCAATTTTTCGATCATCGCGCACATCGACCATGGCAAGTCGACGCTCGCCGACCGGCTGATCCAGTTCACCGGCGGCCTCACCGCGCGCGAGATGTCGGCGCAAGTCCTTGATAATATGGACATCGAGAAGGAGCGCGGGATCACGATCAAGGCGCAGACGGTGCGCCTGAAGTACACCGCGAAGGACAGCGAGACCTATGAGCTGAACCTCATGGACACGCCGGGGCACGTCGACTTCGCCTATGAAGTGTCGCGCAGCCTCGCGGCGTGCGAGGGCGCGCTGCTCGTCGTCGATGCGGCGCAGGGGGTCGAGGCGCAGACGCTCGCCAACGTCTATCAGTCGATCGAGCATGATCACGAGATCGTGCCGGTGATCAACAAGATCGACCTGCCCGCGGCCGACGTCGACAAGGTGAAGGCCGAGATCGAGGACATCATCGGCCTGCCCGCCGACGACGCGGTGCTCGCCAGCGCGAAGGCCGGGATCGGCATCGAGGAGGCGCTCGAAGCGATCGTCACCAAGATCCCGCCGCCGAAGGGCGATGCGGCCGCGCCGCTCGTCGCGATGCTCGTCGACAGCTGGTACGACCCCTATCTGGGCGTCGTCATCCTCGTCCGCGTCGTCGACGGGGTGCTGAGGAAGGGCCAGCAGATCAAGTTCATGCAGGCGGGCACCACCCATTTGATCGACCGCGTCGGCTGTTTTACGCCGAAGCGCGAGGAGCTGACCGAGATCGGCCCGGGCGAGATCGGCTTCATCACCGCGCAGATCAAGGATGTCGCGCAGGCGCGCGTCGGCGACACGGTGACCGATGCGAAGAAGCCCGCCGCCGCGCCGCTGCCGGGGTTCAAGGAAGTCCAGCCGGTCGTCTTCTGCGGCCTGTTCCCGACCGACGCGAACGACTTCGAAAAATTGCGCGAGAGCATCCAGAAGCTCCGCCTCAACGACGCGAGCTTCTCGTTCGAGATGGAAAGCAGCGCGGCGCTCGGTTTCGGCTTCCGCTGCGGCTTTCTAGGCCTCCTCCACCTCGAGATCATTCAGGAGCGGCTGACGCGCGAATATGACCTCGACCTGATCACCACCGCGCCGTCGGTGGTCTACAAGCTCAAGCTTTCCCACACGAAGAATGAGGCGGCGAAGGAGATCGAGCTCCACAACCCCGCCGACATGCCCGACCCCAACCGCATCGACGAGATCGAGGAGCCGTGGATCGAGGCGGTCATCTATGTCCCCGACGACTATCTCGGCCCGATCCTCAAGCTCTGCCAGGACCGCCGCGGGGTGCAGAAGAACCTGACATATGTCGGCGGCCGCGCGCAGATCACCTATGAGCTGCCGCTCAACGAAGTGGTGTTCGACTTCTACGACCGGCTCAAGAGCATCAGCCGCGGCTATGCGTCGTTCGACTATCATCAGATCGGCCACCGCGCCGGCGACCTCGTCAAGATGAGCATTCTCGTCAACAACGAGCCGGTCGATGCGCTGAGCATGATCGTCCACCGCGGCTCGGCCGAAAGCCGCGGCCGCGGCATGTGCGAGCGGCTCAAGGACCTGATCCCGCGCCACATGTTCAAGATCCCGATCCAGGCGGCGATCGGCGGCAAGGTGATCGCCCGCGAAACCATCGCCGCGCTGCGCAAGGACGTGACCGCCAAATGCTACGGCGGCGACGCGACCCGCAAGAAGAAGCTGCTCGAAAAGCAGAAAGAGGGCAAGAAGCGGATGCGCGAATATGGCAATGTCAACATTCCGCAGGAGGCGTTTATCGCCGCGCTGCGGATGGGCGACGACGCCTGACCTTACGGCGCGGTTGCAGAAGGGGCGTTGCCTGAGCGGGCCGAGCCTTCCGGTGCGGGGGCCGTTTCGGGCGGGACGAACGTCCAGATCACATCCTCGGGCTCGACGGCGGGGCGCCGGTCGCTCGAGAAGATGACCAGCTCGCCCGACGCCTTGGCAACGGCGAGGCTGTCGCCGCCGTTCGCCTTCATCCGCGCGACGAAATCCTCATAGGGGAACTTTTCGGTGATCCGCGTCCGGCCGAAGCTCCAGCCGGCCTGCAGCCGGTCGAGCAGCTCCTCGATCGGCGTGCCGGCGAGCGTGAAGATGCGGCCGCGGCGCAGGCCCTTGAGACGCGATTGACCGCCCGTGCGGCTGACGCGGTCGGCGCCGATCTCGGGCGCAAGCTCGCTGCAGACGAGCGCGTTGTAGCTGTCGCTGCCGGTCGCCGCGATCAGCTGGCGATATTGGCCGAGTTCGACCTCGTCCTCATGCGCCTCGTCGAGAATGTCGCCGTGATAGACGGGAATATCGGCGCGGCGGGCGCGGCGGAGCGCGAGCTTGTCTTCGTCGGCGATCAGCACCTCGCGTCCTTGCCGCTTCACGAACTCGGCAAAGGCGATCGTCCAGCTGTTGGCGCCGACGAGCAGCACGCCGTCGCCCTTGCCGCGATCGAGACCGAGCAGCCGCGCCACCCTCGCCGCCGTAAAGCCGTGCGCGAAGATCGTGACGATCACCACGCCGAAGCCCAGCGGTACGAGCGCCTCGGCGCCCGGAACGCCATAGTCGGTGAGCCGAAGCGCGAAGAGGCCGGTCACGGCGACCGCGACGATGCCGCGCGGGGCGATCCACGCGACGAACAGCCGCTCGCGCAGCGGGATGCGCGTGAAGAGCAGCGCGGCCATGATCGTGAGCGGGCGGACGACGAAGAGGAGAAGCAGAAGGAACAGCACGAAGCGCAGCTCGAAGTTGCGGACGACCTGCCAGTCGAGCGTGGCCGACAGGATAATGAAGACGCCCGAGACGAGCAGGATCGTCAGATCCTCCTTGAACCGCCGGAGCATGTGGCTCGAATAGGTTTCGCGATTGCCCATCACGACCCCCATGGCGGTGACGGTGATCAGCCCCGTCTCGTGCATCACGAGGTCCGACAGGACGAACACCGCGATCACCGAGGTCAGCAGGATCGGCGCCTTCAGATATTCGGGAATCCAGCCGCGGAGATAGGCGGTGGTGAGGGCAAAGCCAGCCGCGGTGCCGATCAGGATCGCGAGCAGACTCGCCGCCGCGACGTCGATCACGACCGTACTCGCCGCCGTGCCGCCGCCGTGGGTGATATAGCTGTAGACGCCGACCGCGATCAGCGCGCCAATCGGATCGTTCACGATCGCTTCCCACTTGAGCATATGCTTGACGCGCGGCGGAATGTTGAGCGAGCGGAGCAGCGGCGCGATGACGGTCGGGCCCGTGACGACCATCACGCCGCCGAAGAGGGCGGCAAGTTCGAGCGGAAGGCCGGCGCCATAATAGGCGGCGGCGGTGCCGAGCGCCCAGCCGAGCGGCACGCCGATGAACACGAGCATCAGCACGGCGGTTCCCGCTTGCCGGAGTTCGCGGAACTTGAGGCTGAGCCCGCCCTCGAACAGGATCACCGCCACGGCCAGCTTTATGATCGGCTCGCGCAGAGCGCCGAAGTCCCGCTCGGGATTGATGAAGCCGAGGATCGGCCCCGCGACGATGCCGGCGATCAGCATCAGCGCAATGGCAGGCCGCCCCGTTCGCCACGCGATCCACTGAGCGCCGAGTCCGATGATGCCGATGAGGGCGATTTTGACGAGCAGCGAGTCGATTGCGAACATGTGCGCAAGCTATGCAGGAAGCACGCGATGGTTCCAGTTTGAATGTGCAATTGGGACACGCCGCCGGGCCTTCGACCCCAGCCATGGTCGAGGCCGGGGGATGGGGAAAAGCCCGGGCTTTGGGTGCCTCGGCTTTCGTGGTAGAAAAAGGCCGCTGTTTCGGTTCGCCTTGGGGAAGGGGAATTGTCATGCGTCATCCGTTCCGCATCGTGGCGGCGCTCGGCATCGGGCTGTCGGCCGCGAGTTTCGCGCCGCCTGCGGGCTTTTCGGCGGCCGCGCTCGACGCGCTCGACCCGAGCCGGCTCGCGAGCCTGTCGTGCGGCGCGCGGCGCGCGGGGTCGATGCTGGCGAGCGAGCTGCTGATCGCGGCGGCGGTCGCGGCGCCGGCGAGCGCGGGACGGACGATCCCGCTCTATCCCGACCTTGCGAAATCGCCCTTTCCGGTGTCGACGCGCGATGACCGGGCGCGGCGCTATTTCAGCCAGGGGCTGCTGATGTCCTATGGCTTCAACCACGCGGGCGCGGTGCGATCGTTCCGCGAGGCGCAGCGGCTCGACCCTGAATGCGCGATGTGCTGGTGGGGCGAGGCGGCGGCGCTCGGGCCGAACATCAACGCGCCGATGGACGATCGCGACCGGGATGCGGCGCTGGGCGCGATGGACCGCGCGATGGCGCTGCGCGGGCGCGCGACGCCGATGGAGCGCGCGCTGATCGAGGCCGTCGCGCGGCGCTATTCGCGCGATGCGGCGCAGGACCGCGCGGCGCTCGACGCGGCCTATGCCGATGCGATGCTCGATGTCGCGCGCCGCTTTCCGGGCGACGACGACGTCGCCGTGCTCGCGGCCGAGGCGGCGATGGACACGACGCCGTGGAATTATTGGGAGCCCGACGGAAAGACGCCGGTCGGACGGAGCGGCGCGGCGGTGCGGCTGGTCGAGGGGGTGCTCGCGCGCAATCCCGACCATGTGCAGGCGAACCACCTCTATATCCACCTCGTCGAATCGACGGACCCGGCGCGCGCCGAGGCAGCGGCCGACCGGCTCGCGAACCCGCTGGCGCCGAGCGCGGCGCACCTCGTGCATATGCCGGGGCATATCTTTCAGCGGCGCGGGCGGCACGCCGACTCGATCCGCGTCAATGTCGCGGCGGCGCGCGCCGACGAGGCCTATATCCGCGATGCGGGCGATGCGGGGCTCGTGCGTTACGGCTATTATCCGCACAATGTCCATTTCATCGTGACCTCGGCGCAGATGGCGGGCGACCTTCGCACCGCGATCGAGGAAGCGCGGCGGCTGCGGACCCTGCTCGACCCCGACACGTCGGCGGCGATCGCGTGGATCCAGTCGATCGACGCCGCGCCTTATTTCGCGATGGCGCAGTTCGCCGAGCCGAAGGTGATCCTCGCGATGCCCGCGCCCGACGCGCGGCTGCCCTATGCGAACGCGATGCGCCATTATGCGCGGGCCGTCGCCTATGCGCGGCTGCGCGACCGCAAGGGGTTCGACGGCGAACTCGCGGCGATGGCGAAGCTCAGGACATCGGGCGCGTTCCAGGCGATGGTCGATCAGGGCGTGCCCGGCCCCGACCTCGTATTGCTCGCTGAAACGGTCGCGCGCGGGCGCCTGGCCGCGGCCGAGGGGCGCCATGACGCGGCGGCGGGCCTCTACGCGCAAGCGATCGGGCTCGAGGACAAGCTGCCTTATCAGGAGCCTCCCTATTGGTATTTCCCGGTCAGGCAGGCGCTGGGCGCTGCGCTGTTCGAGCAGCGCCGCTATGCCGAAGCGAGCGAGGCATTCCGCGGCGCGCTCGCGCAGACGCCAAACAATGGCTGGGCGCTCTATGGCCTCCAGCGCAGCGAGGCGATGCAGGGCAAGCGGCTCGAGGCGGCGGCGGCGGGCAAGGCCTTGTCGAAGGCGTGGCTCGGTGACCGGCGCTGGCTGCGCATGGACCGGCTGTAGATCCTAGATTTCGATCGTGATCCGCACCTTTGACGGGGTGGTGCCCGCGGCATGGGCGATTTCGGCGCGCATCCGGCTGACGAGGTCGGCGAGATGGTCGCCGCCGGGCGCGCTGTCGCGGCTCAGCAGCTCGGTCGGCGAGGTGCCGAGGAGGTCGGCGAGCGCCTGAAGCCGCGCGAGCCGCGGGCGCGACCGGCCCTGTTCCCAATAGCAGATCGAGGTGACGGTGACGCCGAGCCGGTCGGCGAGATCGGTCTTGCTCAGCCCCCGATTGCGGCGCAACCGTGCGAGGCGGTCGCCGAGCACCTCATAGGATAGTTTGTTGTCCGGGTGGGCAGGGATCACGCAGGTGCAACCTTTCGGACTTCGAAGCGCAACATTTATCAAAGTTAAGCGCGGTTCGCTTTCAACATTTCACCGATCGCGGCCGGAGAAATTGCTTAGGGTTTGGCGGTGCGACGATTGCGGGGATGCTTCGCATTGCCTATCGTCGGGTATCGGGAGACTGCGATGACCGGCACGGACGGGCAGCGGGCGGCGAAGATGCGGCCGCGGATCGAGGATGTCGCGGTGCATAGCGCGCTGAACGACGGCACCGCGGTGTGCCTGCGCACGATCACCCCCGAAGATGCCCCGCTGATCCGCGACGGCATCGCCAGATTGTCGGCCGAATCGCGCTATCTGCGCTTCTTTTCGCCCGCACCGGAGCTGCCCGATGCGGTGGTGCAAAGACTCGCCGAAGTCGACGGGCACGACCATATCGCGTGGGGCGCGATCTGCACCGAATGCCCCGGACGCCCGCCGATCGGCGCGGTGCATGCGGTGCGATACCGGCACGATGGTCCGGTGGGCGAATTCTCGGTCGCGGTGCTCGACGCGTTCCAGGGGCAGGGGCTCGCGCGGATGATGACCGCGGCGCTGCTCGTCCATTGCCGCGCTGAAGAGCTCGCTGTGCTCGATGTCCATATATTGTCGGAAAATGCCGCGGCGCGGCGGCTGGTCAAATCGCTCGGCGCGGCGTGGACGGGTGAGACGGCGGGGGTTGCCGAATACAGGCTCGATGTCGGAGCGGCGATCGAGACGCTGCGCGCCGACAGCGATGCGCCGGGGGTGCGGGATGTGCTGCGTGCGCTCGAAGGAGAATAGTCCCTCCCGCCGCCCCGGGTCGCTTGGGGCGGCGGGAGGGTGGTCCGTGAGCGGTCGCTGAAAGCGGGTGCCCGTCCCGAAGACGCTGTTAACCCTGATGGGGGAACGCCGACGTGATGCCGGTCACAGGTTGGGCGAAAAATTCGGCGGGCAGAACAAAGGGCGCCGGAATCGACCGGCGCCCTTCGCCCTGCCCTTTAGGGAAGGCAGCCCTTGTCTGGTTCGCCTTATTTCTTGGCGGGATCGGCCGGCGGCGTGGTCGGGGCGGCCGCGCCGGTCTCCGACGGAGCGATTTCGCCATTATCGTCCATCGCATTAGCCTTTTCCTCGCCCGCGGCTTCGACGGCGTCCGCCTTATTTTCCATGGCTTCCTGCGCGGGGCCTTCGGGCATCGCGTCGGCCTGATCGTCGATCGCGTCGGCCTGGGCTTCGGCCTGATCCTCGACCTTGTCGGCCTGCGGGCTCTGGCAGGCGCCAAGCGCGAGGGCCGAGGTGGCGGCGAGGGTGATGAACATCTTGCGCATATCGAGTGACTCCCAAAGTTGACTCGGGGGCTTAACGCGGGATGAACGTCAGGGTTGCAACGAAATTGTCATTGCACTGGAATCGCGTCGATTTCATTGAAAAATCGTAGGTGCGGCGTCAGTCTTTCGCCTTGAGCCTCACCCATATCTGAACCGTCGCGGCGAATTTTCCCGGCGCGGGCGGCGTGACGTCGATGCGCTCCGCCGTGACAAGTTCGCCGGTGGCGAGATTGAAGCTGGCCCAGGGTTTGGGCATGCGGCCGAAGCTCATCTTCTGGATCGGCTGGCCGGTGGCGGTGTTCATGATCGTAGCGGTGATAGCCATGGCGCGCCGCTAGCGGGATGCCCCCTCCGCTGTCCACCCGCGGGAGCAAAAAAGAGGGCGCCCGAAGCGCCCTCTTCATGCCTGGTCCGGTCCCGCGGCCCTTCAGAAGCGCTGTTGGCGCTCGTAGAGGTCGCGATAGTGCTGGATGCGCGTGACGCGCAGTCCGGGCATGCCGCTGCGGTCGATCGACCGTTGCCAGCTGGCAAATTCCTCGAGGCTCAACCCATAGCGTTCGCACGCTTCATCGACGGACAGGAGCCCGCCGTTGACGGCCGCGACGACCTCTGCCTTGCGGCGAACGACCCAGCGGGTCGTCGTCGACGGGGGCAGCGAGTCCAGCGTCAGCGGTTCGCCCAAGGGGCCGATGACCTGTGCGGGACGGATTTTCTGATTCTCGATCATGCTCATTCCATATTTGCAACGTCGGAAGGGGGTGTGTCCGACGCTTCATGCTCTAAATCGGAGGGATTCAACATCGGCTGAAATCCTCTGGTAAACAGGCTGTTCATAGTTTCGGGCAGGGCGTGCACATCGTCGGACAGATCGAAGAAGCGAACGACGGACGGAGCCTTTTGTTCCGTCGAGCCGCGCGCGCCGCACAGGATTTGCCGGAGCGCGTTAAGCTTTGCCGCATGGCGATCGCGCTCGGCCCGCGCCCGCAACCGGCGCACCGTCGGCAGCATCGCCTGGCGCGCGCTGGAGACGGCCAATATGATGTCGAAGCCGGGCTTCGACAATCGGGCCGCACCGGCGATGCGCGGAAGATCGGACGGGTCGAGGTTCATGCGACTCGTCTAGCCCATAGGGCCTAAGGTCCCGTAAATGCCTGTTTCAGCACCTGTTAGCGAAGCTTAACCCCCGTCAATATCTTGACAGGCGCGGCGGAAAAGCTGGTATTTCGGGACCGGCATCCCTAGATGGCGCCGACGATGATCGAGGCGATTTCTTCCCCCGCCGGGCTTGCCCAGGCCGATTTTCAGCTGCCCATGCCGCTGAAAGACAGGCGAATCGTCGTCGCCATGTCGGGCGGAGTCGATTCGAGCGTCGTCGCCGCGCTCGCCGCGCGCTCGGGCGCCGAGGTGATTGGCGTGACGTTGCAGCTCTACGATCATGGCACCAAGGCGAAGCGCGTCGGCGCCTGCTGCGCCGGGCAGGATATTCGCGACGCGCGCGCCGTCGCCGACCGGCTGGGGTTCGTGCATCATGTCCATGACCATGAAAGCCGTTTCCGCGACACGGTGATCGACCAGTTCGCCGACGAATATCTTAGCGGAAGGACGCCGATCCCTTGCGTGCGCTGCAACATGGGGGTGAAGTTCACCGACCTGTTCGCGCTCGCGAAGGATCTGGGCGCCGACTGCCTGGCGACCGGCCATTATGTCCGGCGCGTGATGGGGCCCGCGGGCGCCGAGCTGCACCGCGCGGTCGATCCGGCGCGCGACCAGAGCTATTTCCTTTTCGCGACGACGCGGGAGCAGCTCGATTTCCTGCGCTTCCCCTTGGGTGGGCTTGAAAAGAGCGTGGTGCGCGAGATCGCGCGCGAGCTGGGGCTCGGGGTGGCGGGCAAGCCCGACAGCCAGGACATCTGCTTCGTCCCCGACGGCGACTATGCGACGCTGGTCCGGAAGCTGCGCCCAGAGGCCGACGATCAGGGCGCGATCGTCCATGTCGACGGCCGCGTGCTCGGCGCGCACAAGGGGCTGATCCATTATACCGTCGGCCAGCGGCGCGGGATCGAGATCGGCGGACAGGCCGAGCCGCTCTATGTCGTGCGTCTCGACGCGGACAGGAAAGAGGTCGTCGTTGGGCCGCGGCGCGCGCTCGGCGTTTCGGGCGCGCGGCTGGGTGAGGCGAACTGGCTTGCCGATGTCGAGGGGCGCGACGTGCTCGCGAAAGTGCGCAGCATGGCGAAGCCGGTGCCGGCGAAGATCGCGGGCGACCGGCTGGTCTTTGCCGAGGCCGAATATGGCGTCGCGCCGGGGCAGGCGGCGGTGCTGTACGACGCCGCCGATCCTTCGCGCGTGCTCGGCGGCGGCTGGATCGAAGAGACGTTCGCGGCGGACGTCAGGCCGGAATAGATTGCACTTCTTGCTCCGATGCCGCAGCCTGCCGGCAAAACAGGGAGAAGAGTGATGGTCAATTGGGTCTTGCGCGGCGCCGTTCTGCTGTGGGCGCTGCTCTTCGTCATCGTCGGGGTGCGCGGGCTGTTCGATCCCGCGAGCTATACCGAGACCTTCGGCATATTGGTCGAGGGGCCGGCCACCAATACGATCCGCGCCGACCTGTCGGCCTTTTTCCTTGTCGCCGCGGGTAGCGCCGCGATCGGCGCGCTGGTGCCGGGCTGGGTGCGCGCCTTGCTGGTCCCCGCCGCGCTCTACGGCACCGCGCTCGCGGGCCGGCTGTTCGGCGCGGCGAGCGGCGATCCGGTCAATGCGGGGATCGTGCAGGCGATGATCATCGAGGCGCTGACCGTGCTGCTGATGGCCGGAAGCTGGTGGGTGCTGTCGCGGCCGGCGGCGGCGGTGGATGGGGCGGCCGACAGGGTGCATTGAGGGAATGGCGGGTTTCGGCTGGAACTAGCCGTCGCCCCCGCGAAGGCGGGGGCCGCTGTCGGTTTACGCGGGCACTGCTGATTAAGGCCGCTGGCGGCCCCCGCCTTCGCGGGGGCGACGGTTATAGGCAACGTCCGCTCCCACCCCAAAGCTGACCTACTGAAAATGGCAGATTTCCGGCGTTGCTTGTCTTTTTAACCATTTTGTGAGTTACTGCGCGCCGGGTCGCTTTTCCGTTTTCCTTTGGGTGGGGAGGAAGCATATGGCGAGCGATGAGGAAAAAAGGGCGCGTTCGGAGCGGCGGTCGGGCGACCGTCGTGCGGGCGACGACCCGAATTATAACGGGCCGGATCGTCGCAAGGGCGACCGGCGGACAGGCAAGGATCGGCGGCCGGCCGACTAGGGGCCTGACCCCAAGCGCGGCACGCCGGCGGGAGAAGAGTTTTGACCGAACCGCGCGTGCCGCGTCTGAGCGTCGACATCGTGTCCGATGTGATGTGCCCCTGGTGCATCATCGGCTGGCTGAAATTCCGCAAGGTCATCGATCATTTCGCGGGCCGGCTGGACTTCCGCGTCCAGTGGCATCCGTTCGAGCTCAATCCCGATATGCCGCCCGAAGGCGAGGATGCCGCCGCGCATGTGATGCGCAAATATGGCATCAGCGCCGAGCAGAGCCGCGCCAATAGCGGGCGGCTCGCGGGTATCGCGGGCGAGCTGGGTTTCACCTTCAACCGTGGCCCGGCGTTCCGGATGCGCAACAGTTTCGACGCGCATCGGCTGCTGACCTGGGCGGGCGCGATCGAGGAACCCGAACAGGATGGGCCGACGGGCGTGCAGACCGAGCTGAAGCTGGCGTTGTTCAAGGCGCATTTCACCGACAATCGCGATGTCGGCGACACGCAGGTGCTCGCCGATGTCGCGGCGTCGGTCGGGCTCGACCGCGACCGGGCGGCCGCGATTCTCGCTTCGGGCGAGTTCGGCGACATGGTGCGCACCGAGGAAGCCTATTGGGCCGACCGGAATATCACCGGCGTGCCCGCCTTCATCCTCGGCAGCCGGATGCTGGTTCCGGGCGCGCAGGATCCCGAGATGTTCATCCGCGTGATCGAGAATAAGGTGCTCGCGGCGACAGCCTGAGGAACGGCGGTCGGGGCCCGCGCGTTTTCGAGCTATTCCCGAAAGGAGCCCGCCATGATCGACGATCCCCGCAAACCCGAAGCAGAGGCCCCCGAAGCCCGCAACCGCGAGCAGGACGACGAGACCGCGCAGGCGCAGAGCGTCGCCGCGGCGGCGCGGCGCGAGGCGCGGCTGGAGGACAGCGACAAGAAGCCGGGCGGCGGCGCGAGCGACGATGTGCAGGATCTGGTCGACCATATGCGCCAGATGGAGCGGTCGGGCCGGATCGACATGGACGCCTATCGCGGCGAGCGCAGCGACGACGACGAGGATGATGAGTTGGGCCCCGGCGGCGTCGAGGACGACGAGCCGCGCGGCGCGCCCTAACGGTCGCGCACGCGGTGCCCGGCGCGATCGGGCACCGGTTTGGGAAGCCGGCGCGGCTTTCGGGCGGCTTGTCCCGGCCTATGGAGCCGACTCGCTTTCCATGCGTATGATCGTCAGGCTCCCTCCCCCCGGAGCGGCAAGGAGAATGACCATGGCAGAGCATGACCATAGCGCGATCAAGGAAGACATGAATGTCGTGGGCGCCGACGGCGTCCACATCGGCACCGTCGACCATCTCGAGGGCGAACGCATCAAGCTGACCAAGGCCGACAGCGGCGACGGCAAGCATCATTATCTGCCCGCGGGCCTTGTCGCCGCGGTCGAAGGCGACACGGTGCGCCTGTCGGCGAATGCCGCCAACGCGGTCGACCTGTTCGAAGAGGCCGAATAGCCCAATCTGCGGACAACAGAGGGCCGGGCGCGCAATCGGGCGCGCCGGCACCGAACTGGCCCGCTCCCTCCCCTGGGGCGGGCCATTTTCATAGGGCAATTCTCAGGGGGCCGGGCTTTAGGGCGCCGGGCGATGGAACTGGCGAGCGATCCCGTTCCTGCGCTGGGCGGCTAGTCCGTCCTGATTTAGCGGAATCAAACCCTACCCCTCCCCTGAAGGGGAGGGGCTCAATCGGTTCAATCTAAATAGGACAGACTTTAGCGCGGCGAAAGCGAGCCGGCATTCCGGCTGCCTCCCCGATCGCGGACGCGATGGGTCTCTCCAACCCGGTTCGGCGGGGAGCCAGATGCACCCGGCTCCCCCGGCGCGCGGCAACATCTCGCCGTGCGGGAGGTCGCCGCGGCTTGTCCGGGCTCAGCGCGATTCGACCTCGGCGGTCGTGCGCGCCTGGATTTCGGCGCGCGACAGCTTGGTGACGAGGCCGTGGGTCGCGCCCACCGCGCCATGATAGATTTCGGCGAGCGGCACATTGTAGAGCTTGCCGCCGCGGACGATGACCGCGGTGTCGCCTTCGACGCTCTGCACCGTGCCGACGCTGGTGCCGTCGGTGCCGTAGAGCTCGGCGCCGGCGCGCACCTGCTCGCGCGTTGCGAGGGTGAGGTTCGCGGTGTCGACGCTTTTCTGGACCGCGCCGTCGAGCTGATCGACGGTATCGCCGACGGGGTCGGTCGCGTCCTGAACGGCGGCGTTGCCGCTGAGGCCGACCTTTCCGACAAGGTTGACGTTGGCGACGCCGTCGCTGCCGAGGCTGGCGGGATCGCTTTGGGCCAGCGCGGGCGTGGCGGCGAGAAGGGCGGAGGCGGCGGCCAGAAGGGTCAGCGCGCCGGGAACGGGGGCGTGCGCATCTCTCTCTCCATCATCGGGTCGGCATCGGCGTCGCCCTCGGGGGGGGGGTAAGGGACGGCGCCGATGCCTTCGCCGGAGAAACCGGCGCGAAGTCCGCGCGTTGCATCGCGCGGGGCGCGAATGCGACGGACGGTCGCATCCGGGCGACGAGTGGCGAAGGATGCGATGGGGGCTAGTGCGTGCGCGAGCGCGGCGCCCCCGCGATCAGCTTGTTGAGCGTCGCGAGGCGGCGGCGCGCCGCGGTCCAGTCGCGTTCGGGATGCGCCTGAATCTGCTCGAGGAGGATGCGGACCTCCTTGCGGCGGTCGCCTTCGGTTACGGCCTGCATGGGCTTTCTCCTTTCGAGTCGCAGCATAGCATGACGGCGCGGCGGCGGGGAGCGTTCGCCGCGCGGCCGGGGCGGTTGACCCCGGCGGAGGCGCGGCGCGCGGCGGGACGGGCAAGGCTGCGTTGCCGAAGGGCGCGGGGCGTGCGGGCCGAAGATCGCAAAGATGACCCATGCGGCGCATGCGGCAAAGGTCGCAAACATCGCGCGCAGCACGATATTTCATCCGGTCGAGGGCAGGGAGTTCAGCATGTCAAAGAGCCAGCGCGCGAGGCTGGCACGCGGCGGCAATGTAGGAAAGGGGGCGCCGGTCCTATTTTGCACCGGCGGGCGTCGCGGGCGTCAGGGCGTGGCCGCGTCCGGCGGCGGATAGGGCGCGGCGGGAGCGTGGTCGTAGCTCAGGCTTTCGGACAGGCGAAAGCGCCCCTCGGCGGGCATCCATTGCCAGACATTCATATATCTGGCGCCGCCGACGAGCGTCCAGCGCGGCGCGCGCGGTGTCCATTCGAAGAAGAGATGCGCGCCTTCTTCGAGCGCGCCCCAGTCGCCCATCGGCCGGACGATGCGCGATCCGGGGACGAACTGGCGGCGGTTCTTATAGCCTTCGTCCTCGCCGCCGGGCCGGCGCCGCGCGCATTGGCGTTCGAACCCCGCGATCATGTCGGCGCGGTCCTTCGCCGACAGGCCGCCGCGATCGTGGATCATGCGATAATCGGGGGTGAGCAGACCGGTCAGCGCCGGCGGCGTGCAGCCCTCGAACGCCGCCCAGAAAAGGCGCGCATCGTTTTCGGCGATCGCGGCGGTCAGCGCGTCGCCGGTGGGCATCGGCGCGGGGGCGGCGGGCGGCGTTGCGGGCGCCGCGGCCGAAAGCGCGGCGGCGAAGAGGAGTGAAAAGGCCATGAGTCGCTCATCCTTACTGTATCGGTGATATAATACAGTAAGCCAGAAAGAAAGCAAATGTCCGCCGCGTGGCGGCGAAAGCTGGCGCGGGCGCGCCGCGATGCCTATCTGGACGGCGATGACGAACGGGGATCGGAAGATGGTGGTGGTGGCCCGGCTGCGCGCGGCGCCGCTGGTGGGGTGGCAATTCGCCTGCGCGGTGCTGCTCGGCGTGCTCGCGGCGCGGCTGAATTGGGAGGCGTATCCCGCCGATACGCTGCGAGGGATAATCTTCGGGCAGCCTTTGCTGCTGCTTGGCATCGCCGCGGTGCTGGGCGTGTGGGCGTATATCCTTGGTATGTGGCGGCGGCGCGGCGATTATCTGCGCCATGACGGGGTGACGCTCTATCGCGGCACGAGCGCGCGGTGGCCGCTCGCGCTGGTGCGCGATGTCGTGGTGGCGCGCGGCAATCTGGGGCTCGACGCGCTACGGCTGGTCGTCGATGACGACAGTGAGGTCACGCGCGAGCTGGTGAAGCTCTATATGCTCGAAGGCCCGCCCGAGGTGGTGCGCGACGGGGTGATGTTCGCGGTGGCGCGGGTGGGCGGACGGATGGAAGCGGTTACGGTGCATTGAGGGTGAAGGTGGTACGACATAAAGGGTAGCGATCCGCCCGAAATAGCGGATCGCTACAGTTGCTTGGTGTGTTGGTGCTTAGCTGGTGTGGCAAGCGTTGCAGCACCAAAAGCAGCCATTTGACTGCCGATAGTACTTTTTCGCTTCCGCGACGGCCCCGCGGCAGTCGGCATGCCAGCCGAGATCAACCTGGTTGTGAGTGGCTGGGAGATATGTGCAGTTGTTCCGTTCGTGGACCTCATGGTCTCCATTGGACTGCTCATTGCGGTTTACGATGTAGAAAGGCATTATTGTTGCTCCACAGTGTTTGCCAAAGTGCAAACCGAGGAGTAACGACACTGGTGTCGTTGGAGTGAGGTCACTCCTCATCCCGACCGGGGAATGGCGTTGGCGCGCCATTCCCCACTCAGGGGCGAGGCCTATTCTGGCCTAGCCATTTGCAATTTCGGGGTTAGCAAAAAGTTGATCACTGATCAAGAAAAAGGGTTTGGGCCTATGACCCAAACCCTCCATATTTTTAGGCCGCCATCGATTCCCGAGGTGCCTCATCCCATTGTTCTTCCGTTTGCTCTTGCGAATCACGCGTCTCATCACTTTTGCGAACAGAAAAAGTCATAGATAGCGGCTTATCTGCAGAGTGAACGCAGGATATATCAATGTCTCTAAAAACATTTTTTAGCTTATTTACGGCGTCTCTATAAGCCTCAAGCTCTTTTTTTAGAGATGGTTCATCTTCATTGTTTCCGATTTCATCCTCTATGTCAAAGACGTGGAGGATTATTGCGAGCCTAAGGCATTTTTCTATTCCGGGAGATAGTATTCTCTCTCCAGATTCGCATCGGGACATATGTTCTACTGAGATGTCTATCATTTCCGCCAAGTCCTTCGCCTTTATTTTTAGGGCTTTGCGGACAAATTTAATCTCCTCTCCATTCAACTTTCTCGGGTGAGCTAAGCGATGGAGAGCAACCTTTCTAAGAAGGTCTCGCGGATTGGGAATAGTGGTATTTAATACCTTTCCAGTGCTCTTGTCGATCTGTTGCTTGACAGAGTCCTTTAGGATAACCTTGAACGGAGCGCCAAGGTTATCCGCCACAAACTCTGGCAAGACAACCCAGTTGTCTTGCTGGTTCTTCATAGCGATTTATCCTTAGAGGCGCTGTACGCCGTGAACACAGATCCCAACGAGGGGATCAATCGAGAGCGTCACGCGCAAGCGCTCGCCATCGACAGTCGTTCCGGTGATGGAAAAGAAAGCGTCATGCGGGTTCTCCTTGGTTGAGCTAGCGTCGTCGCTTGCTTCGAGAACGTCAATCAGATCGGTCAGCGGGATCGTTTGCGCCTTCATATCGGCTTGGGTCTCAGCCGAAAGCGTGATTTGATCAGAGAGTTGCTCCAACCAAGCTTGGACATATCCCGCGACGAGCGCATTGTTGAGCTTCGCCATAACGTCTCCTAAGCAAGCTATCGCCTTTTGCCAAAAAATTGACCTCAGGTCAACAAAGCATGCGCTGCTTCAAAATCTTCCACTAAATGCCTCAAACCGAAAACCCGCCCGAGTTCCGCCGGTTCGAGCTGGCCGCGAGCACCTTCTTGCCCGTCGGGGTCAGTGCCCATTTGGCGCCCTGCTTGACGACGAGGCCCAGCGTGACGAGTTCGTCGCGGACGGGGTCGGTGGGGAGCTGGGGGCGGCGGTTCGAGAGGCCTTCGAGGGTCGCGCGCTGGGGCTGGCTGAGGATCAGGAGCTTTTCTTTTTTCTTTTCGGTCATTTTTGGCCTCTGACTTCTTGTTGTTCGGTCGGGAGCGTGGCTCTGTTTCGTGAGCCCCCACCCCGCTTCACTAAGCCAGCAAGCTGGCAAGTTTCGCTGCCCCTCCCCTGAAGGGGAGGGGGTTTGGTTTACTCGGCGGCGATGCCGGCTTTCGCAAACATGTCTTCGCCGTCGTCGCCCGCTTCGCCGGCCGTCGCGTCGTCGTCGTTGGCTTTCGCCTTCTTGCGGTTGTCGAAGCTGGTCCAGACGGTGTTCCAGTCGCCGCGCGTCGCGCCCTTGCTGTACTCGGTCGCGCGGGTTTCGAAGAAGTTGGCGTGCTCGACGCCGTTGAGGAGCGGGGCGAGCCAGGGGAGGGGGTGTTCGTCGATCATGTAGATCGGCTGGAAGCCGAGCTGTCCGAGGCGCCAGTCGGCGATGTAGCGGATGTAGCGCTTGATCTCCTTCGGCGTCATGCCGGGGACGGGGCCCTGTTCGAACGCGAGGTCGATGAACGCATCCTCGAGCCGTACCGTCTTCTGGCACGTGTCGATGATGTCTTCCTTCACCGCCTTGGTCAGGCAGCCGCGTTCCTTCACGAAGGTGTGGAACAGCTTGATGATGCCTTCGCAGTGGAGGCTTTCGTCGCGGATCGACCAGCTCACGATCTGGCCCATGCCCTTCATCTTGTTGAAGCGCGGGAAGTTCATCAGCATCGCGAAGCTGGCGAAGAGCTGCAGCCCCTCGGTAAAGCCGCCGAACATCGCGAGCGTGCGCGCGATATCCTCGTCGCTCTCGACCCCGAAGGTGCCCATATAGTCGTGCTTGGCGCGCATCTCGTCATATTCGAGGAACATGCCATATTCGCTCTCGGGCATGCCGATCGTGTCGAGCAGATGGCTGTACGCCGCGATATGCACCGTCTCCATGTTGCTGAACGCGGTCAGCATCATCTTGATCTCGGTCGGCTTGAACACGCGGCCGTATTTTTCGTGGTAGCAATCCTGCACCTCGATGTCGGCCTGGGTGAAGAAGCGGAAGATCTGGGTGAGCAAATTGCGTTCGTGGTCGCTGATCTTCTGCGCCCAGTCGCGGCAATCCTCGCCCAGCGGCACCTCCTCGGGCACCCAGTGGATCTGCTGCTGGCGCTTCCAGAAATCGAACGCCCACGGATATTCGAAGGGCTTGTAGGTTTTGCGGGCTTCGAGAAGGGACATGTTCTTATCCTCGATCTTGATCTCTTGTTTCAGTGTCCCCGCGAAGGCGGGGATCCAGTCTGGCTTGGCGTAATGCCGCTCTGGGTCCCCGCCTTCGCGGGGACACGCGGAGCGTCGGGCCTCACTGGCAGGCCAGACACTCGTCGTAATCGGTGCTCTCGGCGCTCAGTTCGAACTTCGCGGCCTCGGGCGTGTTGTCGGCCTCGACCCCGCCCGCGAAGCCGGCGCGCTGGACCGATTTCGAGCGGAGATAATAGAGCGATTTGATCCCGAGCTCCCACGCGCGATAGTGGAGCATGAGCAGGTCCCACTTCTCGACGTCGGCGGGGATGAAGAGGTTCAGGCTCGCCGCCTGGTCGATATAGGGGGTGCGGTCGGCGGCGAGTTCGAGCAGCCAGCGCTGGTCGATCTCGAAGCTGGTCTTGAACACGTCCTTTTCGTCCTGCGTCAGGAAGTCGAGGTGCTGGACGCTGCCGCCGCGTTCGAGGATCGAGTTCCACACCGCGTCGCTGTTCTTCGCCTTGTCGACGAGCAGGGCTTCCAAATGCGGGTTGCGGATCGAGAAACTGCCCGAGAGCGTCTTGTGGGTGTAGATGTTCGCGGGGATCGGCTCGATGCACGCGCTGGTGCCGCCGCAGATGATGCTGATCGACGCGGTCGGCGCGATCGCCATCTTGCACGAAAAGCGTTCCATCACGCCCTGATCGGCGGCGTCGGGGCAGGGGCCGCGCTCGTTGGCGAGCAGCATCGACGCCTGATCGACCTGCGCGCGGATATGCTTGAAGACGCGCAGGTTCGACGATTTCGCCATCGCGCCCTCGAAGGGCAGGCCGCGCGCCTGGAGGAAGCTGTGGAAGCCCATGACGCCGAGGCCGACCGAGCGTTCGCGGCTCGCGCTATATTTGGCGCGCGCCATTTCGGGCGGGGCGCGGTCGATATAGTCCTGCAGCACATTGTCGAGCATGCGCATGACGTCTTCGATGAAACGCTTGTCGCCGTTCCACTCGTCCCAGGTTTCGAGGTTCAAGGACGAGAGGCAGCAGACCGCGGTGCGATCGTTGCCGAGATGGTCGCGGCCCGTCGGCAGCGTGATTTCGGAGCAGAGGTTCGAGGTCGAAACCTTGAGCCCGAGGTCGCGATGATGCTTGGGCATCATGCGGTTCACCTGATCGATGAAGATGATATAGGGCTCGCCGGTCGCGAGGCGCGTTTCGACGAGCTTCTGGAACAGGCCGCGTGCGTCGACGGTGCCGCGGACGCTCTGGTCCTTGGGGCTGCGCAGGTTGAATTCGGCGCCGTCGCGGACGGCCTCCATGAACTCGTCGGTGATCAGCACGCCGTGGTGGAGGTTCAATGCCTTGCGGTTGAAGTCGCCCGAGGGCTTGCGGACCTCGAGAAACTCCTCGATCTCGGGGTGCGAGATGTCGAGATAGCAGGCGGCCGAGCCGCGGCGGAGCGAGCCCTGGCTGATCGCGAGGGTTAGGCTGTCCATCACGCGGACGAAGGGAATGATGCCGCTGGTCTTGCCGTTGAGGCCGACGGGTTCGCCGATGCCGCGCACCGCGCCCCAATAGGTGCCGATGCCGCCGCCGCGGCTGGCGAGCCAGACATTCTCGTTCCACGTGCCGACGATGCCTTCGAGGCTGTCATCGACCGAGTTCAGATAGCAGCTGATCGGCAGGCCGCGGCCGGTGCCGCCGTTCGAGAGAACGGGGGTCGCGGGCATGAACCAGAGCTTCGAGATATAGTCGTAGAGGCGCTGCGCGTGATCCTGATCGTCGGCATAGGCGTCGGCGACGCGCGCGAAGAGGTCCTGATAGGATTCGCCGGGCAGGAGATAGCGGTCCTGCAGTGTTTCCTTGCCGAAATCGGTGAGCAGCGCGTCGCGGCTCGCGTCGGTCACGATGGCGAAGCGGCGCGCATGCACCTTGGGCTCGCTGCCGTCGTTGAGCTTCGCCGCGGGCTTCGCATCTGCAGGCGATTCGCCCGTCGATTCGGGTGCCGCCGGAGCGTCAGTCTTCGCCAGTTCCATCGTCGCCACGTCGCTCGTCTCCACCCGTTCGCTTTCCCGAAAATCCATTGCATTCGCCCCCGTTCCGACCGCGCACATCGGTGCGCCTTGTTCCTGTCTTGTTCGACTCGGGGCGAAGCCCCGATCCTAGCATCTAAACCTCTCCACGGGGCACTTTATTTGGGCGCAGAAAGGGTTTTTCCGGGTCCATATGCGATGGACGACGGAAATCCGCCACTTGCAGCCTGATACAATTTCTTGGGGTGCCCCCGTGGCCGACCCACCACCTATAGTGCCACGTCGGCGCGGCGATGCAAGACGGTAAATGACAGGTTGAAGACTCGACTCGTCGATAATTTGATTCGTCTCGTCGCTGCCGATGGACGAACGAAACGCGTCGCGCCAGCGTTTCCGCGGCTTTGCGCGCGAAGGGGCGGATATGGGTGCCGGGCCGAAATTTTTTCGGCCGGGAAGAAAGGCTTGCCGCGACGTGCTGTTGCGGCCCGACGCGCGATGCGGTGAGGGGAATGACGGTTCGGCCCGGTCGTCTGCGCGGATCTCCGCGCGGATCGTCGCCGGGCAAAAAGAAAGGGCCCCGGCGATGCCGGAGCCCTCTCCTTAATTTGTTTCCGAGTTAGGCCTGACCGCCACCGTTACCGGTGCCGCCGCCACCCAGAAATTTCCAAAACCAACCCATTTCAGATCTCCTGTTGGCACTGCCCATGCGGAACAGTTAACGGAGCGTATACCTTAATTAGTAAGGTAAATCGAGTCTTAACTATAAGCATTACTGCCAATCTGGCAGTTATGCGGTGCGGTTCTGCGGGGAGGCGGAGAGAGTCGCGGCGAGTTCGGAAAACAATTGGGGTTTTCCAAGGTGATAGCCTTGACCGACATCGCAGCCGAGGCCCGCGAGCAGCGCCATGGTTTCGGCGTCCTCAATGCCTTCGGCGACCGCGACGGCGCCGAGGCGGTGTGCGAGATCGATCGTCGATTTGACCACTTCGAGGTTCCGCTGCGAATCGCGCATCGTCATCACGAATCGCTTGTCGATCTTGATCTCGTCGGCCTCGATCTCGGTCAGATATTCGAGGTTCGACTGGCCGGTGCCATAATCGTCGATCGACAGACGAATACCTGTCCGGCGCAGCTGGGCGAGCGTCTGGCGCGCCTGGCGGCTGTTTTCGATCTGCGCGGTTTCGGTGATCTCGATCGTCAAAACCTCGGGCGGCAGATGATGCGCGGTCAGCATCACGCGGATCGTGCCGACGAGGTCGCTGTGGTCGAGCAGGCTGGCGGACAGGTTGACCGACATGTTGATGCGCAAGCCGCGCTCGTGGAACTGCGCCGCCGAGCGGATCGCCTGATCCATCACGAACAGGGTGAGGCGATAGATGTCCTGGCTCTTTTCGGCCTGGACGATGAACTCGTCGGGGGGGATCGGCCCGCGTGTCGGGTGCGTCCAGCGCGCGAGTGCTTCGACCCCGACGAGCCTCTTCGTCGCGATTTCATATTGCGGCTGGAAGGCGACCCAGATGTCGCCGCCGGTGAGCGCGTCTTCGAGTTGGGAGTGGAAGGAGAGTTGCCAGCCGGCGTCTTCCTTCTGGCGCGAGGTATATTTGGTCCACAGCGCGCGGGTGCGGATCGCGCGTTCGGCAGCGACGAGCGCGGCCGCGAGGCGCTGTGCGTTCGAGCCTTCGAACTCGTCGTTGACCCCGAAGGCGATCGCGACGTCGACGCGCAGCTCGCCGATCGTCAGCGGCGCGTTGAACAGCGCGGCGAGGCCCGCGAGCTGCCCCTCAATCTGGCTGTGCTGATAATAGGGGACGAGCCAGGCGAAGGTGCCGTCGAGATCGTGGTGGAGCGCGGTGCCCTGCGAGGCGAGCTGGAGGCGGCGGGTGACCTGTTCGACGAGCTTGCCGATGCCGTCCCCCGGGATGAAGGCGGCAAGATCTTCGAAATTGACGACCTTGGCCGCGATGACGGTGGCGCTGCCGAACGAGGGTTGCGAGCGCAAGGCTTCGAAATTGGGGAGGCCCGATAGGGGATTTTCGCGCTGTGCCAAGCGGCGGCGACTGGTACGCGAGACGTTCGCGCCGATCACGGCGGCAAGAAACAGGGCGGCCCCGATCGAACTGCTGACCAGCATCGTCATCAGATAGATTTTGCTGACGATCAGCACGATGGCGAGCGCCGCGGCGATGATGTTGAACCAGCGTGCGCGGCGAAAGGCGGCTGCGGCAAGCAGGAAGACCGCCGTGATGGCGAGATGAGGAAACCAGCCGATGTCGACGGGCATGCCGCGTTTCAGCGTTTCAGCACCGATCACATGCACATAAGCGCCCGGCACGCGGTCGTGCCCGGGAAGATAATGATTGTCCTGAAACTCCGCTGCAGTCGGTGCGAAGATTACGTCGCGGCCGGCCAGTTCGCGCGCGACCTTGCCCGACAGGACGTCGCTTGCGCTATATTCGGTGATCGAACTCGTCTTGTAGGAATAATCGAGAGCATAAACTCCGGCGTCGTTCGATCGCCGGTTCGCGAGCAACGACGAGAAGCTTGGAATGGCCCGACCGTCGACGTCCAGCGTGATCGGTATCCGCCAGACCTGCCAGAGTTCATATTCCCAGCCGATGCACGCGATCTGGACGGCGGTACCGAAGGCGGGGCTGGGGAAGCGCGCCAATTCGGAATCCCCGCTGCGTGCCGATTTCGCCGCGACCGCGAGGATGGCGCGGTCGCCCATTTTCCTCACCGCCGCGGTCAGCAACCGAAAATCGGGATCCCTTTCGCGCCGGTCATAAGTAAAGTCGATAAACAGGCGTTTGGCGCCGGCCCGGTCGATCGCATCGACCACCTGCGCATGCCGGGTCATCGAAAAATCGCGACCGGCGACTTCGTCGAGCGTCCGGTCGTCGAGGGCCACCACGACGATGTCATCCGAGACCGGTCGCCACGCAACGCGGCCAATCGCAGCCTCGATGACGCGATCGATCGGCTCGCTGACCGCAGCCAGCCCCACGACCACGCTGAGCAGTAGCGACAGTGCGATCGTCCGCCAGCTGATGATCAGACTTTTGACCGGGAAGGGCACGCACGTCTCCAGCAATTGCCGGTCGCGTCTAGTCCCAGATGGTTATCATCGCGTTAATTATGAATGAAATCCTGCGCGGCCCGGGAAGAGGGAAAGCACAGGATTTCCTATGATTCAGCCCATCGCGGGCAGCGGTTCGAGCGCCGCGTCGCCGGCGAGCGCCGATGCCGCCAGCCCCGTTGCCACTGGAACGATCTGCTGAAGGTAGAAACGCGTCGAGGCGATCTTGGCTTCGAGGAAGGCGCGGTCGCCTTCGCCCTCGTCGAGCGCGGCGCGCGCGGCCTTGTGCTGGATCGCCATCAGCCAGCCGCAGGTCGCGGTCGCGAGCATGGTGAGATAGGGGTAGCTGCCCGCGAGGCGGTCTGCGGTCGGAGCATTGACCATCCAGTCGGTGACCGCGCGGCACGCATCGACGAGCTGCTGCAATTCGGGGAAATCGGCGGCGCCGGCCGCAACATCGTCGATGAGGCCGCGGACGAGGTCGCCGCCCGCCATGCCGAGCTTGCGGCCCACCAGATCGGCCGCCTGGATGCCGTTGGTGCCTTCATAGATCGGGGCGATGCGCGCGTCGCGATAATGCTGCGCGGCGCCGGTTTCCTCGATGAAGCCCATGCCGCCATGGACCTGCACGCCGAGGCTGGCGACTTCGCAGCCGATGTCGGTCGCGTGCGCCTTGACGAGCGGGATGAGGATGTCCGCGCGCATCGCGGCCGCCTCGTCGCCCAATTTGCCGAAGTCGATCTGCGCCGCGGCATAGTAAGTGAGCGCGCGCGCGGCCTCGGTCTGCGCGCGCATTCGCCATAGCATGCGGCGGACGTCGGGGTGCTGGTCGATTGTCACCGGAGTGCGGTCGGGCGAGCCCGCGAGCGCCGACTGGACGCGTTCGGCGGCGAAGGCCTGCGCCTGCTGCGTCGCGCGCTCGCCGATCTGGATGCCCTGGCAGCCGATCATCAGGCGGGCATTGTTCATCATCACGAACATCGCGCGCATGCCGCCCATTTCGTCGCCGACGATCTCGCCGAGGCAGTCCTCGTCCTCGCCATAGACCATCACCGCGGTCGGCGAGCCATGGATGCCGAGCTTGTGCTCGATCGAGGCGCAATGGACGCCGTTCGAAATCGTCGGATTGCCCGCGTCGTCGAGGCGATATTTGGGGACGAGGAAAAGCGAGATGCCGCGCGTTCCCTCGGGCGCGCCGGGGGTGCGTGCGAGAACGAGGTGGACGATATTGTCGGTGAGGTCGTGCTCGCCGAAGGTGATGAAGATCTTCTGGCCGCGGATTTTATAGAGGCCGGCGTTCCGGCCCTCGGTGATCTTTTCGGCGGTCGAGCGCAGCGCGCCGACGTCGCTGCCCGCGGCGGGCTCGGTCAGGTTCATCGTGCCGTTCCACTCGCCGGTGACCAGCTTGGGAAGCCAGGTCTGCCGCTGTTCCTCGGTGCCATAGGCCATCAGCGCGTGGATCGCGCCGGGGGTGAGGATGCTGCACAGCGAAAAGCCCATGTTCGCGCTGCCGAGCGCCTCGATCACCACGGTCGCGAGGGTGAAGGGCAGGTCCTGCCCGCCATATTCGCCGGGGCCGTCGATGCTGCCCCAGCCC
Source organism: uncultured Sphingopyxis sp. (assembly GCF_900078365.1). Classification (NCBI taxonomy): domain Bacteria; kingdom Pseudomonadati; phylum Pseudomonadota; class Alphaproteobacteria; order Sphingomonadales; family Sphingopyxidaceae; genus Sphingopyxis; species uncultured Sphingopyxis sp. The sequence goes on along the minus strand of NZ_LT598653.1, from coordinate 3,229,353 downwards.
GCCTCGACGAACTGTTTGTACGCCTCCTTGAAGCCCGGGGGCATGGTGACCTTACCGTTGTCCCACTTGGGGTTTTGCGTATCGCCGACGCGGTTCAAGGGCGCATAGACGTCGGCGGCGAATTCGCCGATGCCGGTGACGATCGCCTCGACCATGTCGGGGGTCGCGGCGGCGAAACGCTCATGCTGCGCCATCGCGTCGATGCGCGCGATATGGTTGAGAACGAAGAGCTGTTCGGTGGTGGGCGGCGTATAGGTCATGGGCTCGGCACTTTGCTGGTGAATATCGTTGCGCGGGCGCTATAGCGCGGCATGGCCCATGCCTCAAAGCATACACTTGTTCGCGCCTTCGATAGCGCTTCTATCGCCGAGGCGGCGGCGCTGATCGCGGGCGGGCAGCCGGTCGCGGTGCCGACCGAGACGGTCTATGGTCTTGCCGCCGATGCGCGGAACGCCGAGGCGGTGGCGCGCATCTATGCCGCGAAGGGGCGGCCCGATTTCAACCCGCTGATCGTGCATGTGCCGACGCTTGGCGTCGCCGAGACGCTGGGCGCGTTCGGGGCGGCCGAGCGCGCGCTCGCGACGCGCTTCTGGCCGGGCCCGCTGACGCTGGTCGTGCCGCGCACGCCGGGATGCCCGGTCGCGAGCATCGCGACGGCGGGGCTCGATACGATTGCGCTGAGGGTGCCGGGGCACCGCGCGATGCAGGCGCTGCTGGCGGAGAGCGGCGCGCCGCTCGCGGCGCCGAGCGCCAATGCGAGCGGGCGGGTGAGCCCGACGAAGGCGGAGCATGTGCTGGCGAGCCTGGGCGGGCGGATCGCGCTGGTAATCGACGACGGGCCGACGACGGCGGGCGTCGAATCGACGATCGCGCGGGTGCGCGATGGCGCGGTCGAGATATTGCGGCCGGGACCGGTGACGGCGGATATGCTGGCGGAGGCTGCCGGGCTGCCGGCCGCCGGGGTGAAGGGATCGGAGGTCGTCGCGCCGGGGATGCTGGCGAGCCATTATGCGCCGGGCAAGCCGGTGCGGCTGGGGGCGGCGGGTTTTGCCGACGACGAATATGGCATCGGGTTCGGCGCTGTCGCCGGCGATTATGATCTGAGCGCGACGGGCGATCTGACCGAGGCGGCGGCGCGGCTGTTCGACGCGCTGCATGCGGGGGCGGCGAGTGCGAAGGCGAAGATCGCGGTTGCGATGATCCCGGGCGAGGGGTTGGGCGCGGCGATCAACGACCGGCTGGCGCGCGCGGCGGTGTGACCTGCTCCCCTCCCGCTTGCGGGAGGGGTTGGGGGTGGGCAGCGCCGTCGCAATGCCCACCCCGCTGCGACTAGCGGCCCTTCGACAAGCTCAGGACTCGCAAGTCTCGCTGCCCCTCCCGCAGGCGGGAGGGGATAAACAAGTCATGCCGCCGCCGGTTCGATGGGGTCCTCGTGCGGCACCTTGCGCGCGACGATCAGGCAGGCGGCGACGATCAGCAGCGCGCCGGCGAGCGTCGGGAGCGTCACCGGTTCGCCGTAGAAATACCAGCCGAAGAGCATTGCCCAGAGGAAGCCGGTATATTCGGTCGTTGCGAGAATCTGCGTCTCGGCGCGGGCATAGGCCCAGCTCAGAAGGAGCAGCGAGGTGGTCGCGAGGAGGGCGGCGCCCATGATGTTCGGGGCCTGCGTGGCGGCGGGCACCGCGAGGAACCATGGCGCGCCGAGCGCGAGGATCGCGGCGACGAAGAAATTCTGGAAGAAGGCGATCTCCATCGGCTCGGCCATCTTCGCCTGCCGCCGCGCGAGGATGAGGTTATAGGCGTAGAAGGTCGCGGACAGGAACACCGCGCCGACCGCCCACAGCGCCTCCTCATCATAATCGCCGCCGAGCTTGCCCGCGACGATGACGACCACCCCGGCCAGCCCGAGCAGCGATGCCGCGATCGAGCGCGGGCCGATCTTCTCGCCCAAAAAGATCGCCGCCATATAGAGCGCCATCAGCGGCGCGACGAAAGCGAGCGCGATCGCTTCGGCAATCGGCAGCCGCGCGAGCGCCCAGAAGAAGCATAGCGCCATGCCCGCGACGAAGAGCGAGCGCCAGGCGTGGATTCGCAACGTCGCCCGGCCGGGCCATTTGGGGCGGCTCGCAAGATAGAACGCACCCGCGAGGAACGTGCCGGCGCCGGTGCGCCAGAGCACGGCATTATAGGCGCCGATGTCGATCGATAGCCCCTTCATCAGCACGTCCATCGCCGAATAGGTCGCGATCCCCGCGCAGGCGATCAGAAAGGGGATGGCGGGCGAGGGCGAATCGGGGCGCATGGGAAGGGGCTGTAGCTTTCCTTCTCCCCTTGGGGGAGAAGGATATGAAGCCTTGCCGCGGAGCGGCTAGGCGGAGTTGGATGAGGGCGGCCGGTTGCGTCGGCGAGGCCGGCCGACCCTCACCCAGCTCCAGCTAGGCGGCAAGCCGCCAAGCTTTCGCATCCCTCTCCCCCAAGGGGAGAGGGACGTTAACGAAACGTCGCCTGTCCTGCGCCGTCGATATTGAGTTTCTGGCCCGAGCAATAGGGGTTCGCATCCGAGACGAACCATACCACCGCCGCCGCGACGTCGGCGGGGACGGCGACGCGGCCGAAGGGCATTTTGGCGTCGAGATGGTGGATGTCGGCGTTGCCGGTGATCGCGCGCGAAAGCTTCTCGCCCATGTCGCTAACGGTGAGCGCGGGGGCGACGATGTTGACGCGGACGCCGTTCGCGAGTTCCTCCTTGGCAAGCGTCAGGGCGAAGGCTTCGCCCGCCGCCTTCGCCATCGTGTAGGGCGCGCCGTTCGGCGAGTTTACATAGGTGGCGATGCTCGAAATGACGATGATGTCGCTGCGCGCGTGGGTGCGCAGTTGCGGGAGCGCGAGGCGCGAGAGGCGGTGCGGGCCGGCGGCGTGGACGGCGAAAAGCTTGTCGACTTCGGCGGGGTCGGTGTCGGCCACCGCAAGACCGCGGCTCGCGATGCCGGCGTTGTTGACCAGGATCGACATCGGGCCGAAATCGGCCTCGACCGCCGCGACCATCGCGGCGCAGGCACCCTCGTCGGTGACCGACGCCTGATAGGCCTTCGCCTTGCGGCCGAGCGCCCGAATCGCGGCGACGGTTTCGGCGGCGGCTTCCTCGCCGCGGGTGTAGTTCACCGCGACGTCGGCGCCCGCCTCCGCCAGCCCCAGCGCGATGCCGCGGCCGATGCCGCGCGAGGCGCCGGTAACGAGCGCGACGCGCCCCGCGAGGTTCATGTCGGTCATCTGTCTCTCTCCCTTTTCTCCCCTACCGCAAGAGGGAGGGGCAATGAGGCTTGGCAGCTTGCTGCCTGGCCGCAATGAGGTGGGCAGGCGACGTTCGCGCATGATGCCCACCCCGCTGCGACTAGCGCCTGCTGCGCAGGCCCAAGTCTCGCTGCCCCTCCCGTATATGGGAGGGGAGAAAAGGGGAATGACGTTTCCGTCAACGTAAGCTAGCTTTCGCGCCATGAGCTGGAAAAAGGAAATTGAAGAACTCGCCGCGCGCCGCGCGATGGCTGAGAAGATGGGCGGTGCGGAAAAGGTCGCGCGCCAGCACGGCCGCGGCAAGATGGACGCGCGGGCGCGCCTCGCGGGAATCGTCGATGCGGGGAGCTTTCGCGAGATCGGCAAGATCGCGGGGCGCGGGACCTATGGCGCCGATGGCGAACTCGAGGACCTCGCCGCGAGCAATTTCATCTTCGGGCGCGCAAATATCGAGGGGCGGCCGGTCGTCGCGTCGGCCGACGATTTCACCGTGCGCGGCGGCGCGGCCGACGCGGCGCTGCACAGGAAGTTCGTGCAATGCGAGGCGATGGCGCATGAATATCGCCTGCCGCTGATCCGCATGATCGACGGCACCGGCGGCGGCGGGTCGGTCAAGACGCTGGAGGATATGGGCTATACCTATATCCCGCACGTGCCGGGCTGGCACGAGATCATCGCCAACCTCGACACTGTGCCGGTGGTGGCGCTCGCGCTCGGGCCGACCGCGGGGCTGGGCGCGGCGCGCGTCGTCGCGAGCCATTACAGCGTGATGGTGCGCGGGCTGTCGCAGCTGTTCGCGGCGGGGCCCGCGGTCGCGGCGGCGATCGGCGACACGCTCGATCGTGAGGAGCTTGGCGGCAGCGACGTGCATACGCGCAACGGCGTCGTTGACGACGAGGTCACGAGCGAGACCGAAGCCTTCGCGGCGGCGCGGCGGTTCCTGTCCTATCTGCCCTCGTCGATCCACGACCGCGCGCTTCGCACCGAATGCAGCGATCCGGTGAGCCGCCGCGACGAAGCCTTGCTGTCGATCGTGCCGCGCGAGGCGAAGCAGGTCTATTCGATGCGGCGCATCTGCTCGGCGGTGTTCGACCAGGGCAGCGTTTTCGAAATGGGCGCGCGCTGGGGGCGGGCGGCGATCACGGCGTTCGCGCGGCTCGACGGCTGGCCGGTCGCGGTGCTGGCGAGCGACCCCTCCTATCTCGGCGGGTCGTGGGACGCGAAGACGAGCGAGAAGGCCGAGCGGTTCGTCAAGCTCGCCGACCAGTTCCGGTTGCCGATCGTCCATCTGGTCGACAATCCGGGCTTCATGATCGGCGGCGAGGCCGAGCGCACGGGGACGATCCGCTACGGCGTGCAGGCGATGAACGCGATCTATCGCGCGACGGTGCCGCTCGCCTCGGTCGTGGTGCGGCGCGCCTACGGGATCGCGGGGAGCGCGATGTCGAACGCCGAGCGTTTCCAGTATCGCTTCGCCTGGCCGTCGGGCGACTGGGGCAGCCTGCCGATCGAGGGCGGGGTCGAGGTCGCGTACAAGAGCGAGCTCGAAGCCGCGGATGATCCGGCGGCGCATCTGGAGGCGATCCGCGAGCGGCTCAACCGCGTGCGCTCGCCGTTCCGGACGGCGGAGAAATATGGGGTCGAGGATATTATCGATCCGCGGGATACGCGGCCCTTGCTTTGCGAGTTCGCGGAATTGGCCTGGCGGGTGCTGAAATAGACCGGCCATCCCCTCCCGCTTGCGGGAGGGGCAGCGAGACTTGGGGCTGCGCAGCAGGCCCTAGTCGCAGCGGGGTGGGCATGTGGGGCAGCGTTGCCAGCCCACCCCACTGCGGCTAGCCAGCAAGCTGGCAAGCCTCGTTGCCCCTCCCGCAGGCGGGAGGGGAGGGTTTGGGAGGGATCATGCCCACGCAACGCCATCTCGGCATGGACTGGCTCAGGATCGGGGCGTTCGCGCTGCTCATCCTCTATCATATCGGCATGTATTTCGGGCCGTGGGGCTGGCATGTGAAGATCGACCCGGTGATCGACTGGGTCGCGATCCCGATGTATGCGACCAACGGCTGGCGCCTGCCTTTGCTGTTCCTCGTGTCGGGCTATGCGAGCGCGGCGCTGGCCGGAAAGCTCGGCGGGGCGGGGGCGTTCGCGAAGTCGCGGAGCGCGCGGCTGCTGATCCCGCTCCTCTTCGGGGTCGTGGTCGTCATCCCGCCGCAGCCGTGGATCGAACTGGTGACGCAGCACGGCTATGCCAAGGGTCTCGGCGCCTTCTGGACCTCGGACTATTTTCGTTTCGGCACGCTCGACGGGATTGTGCTGCCGACGTGGCAGCATTTGTGGTTCGTCGTCTATCTGTGGGTCTATACGATGCTCGCGGCGCTGCTGCTCGCCCTCGTTCCGGCCGCGGCGCGCGGGCGGTTTGCCGGCGGAGCGGCGCAGCTGCTGCGCGGCTGGGGGCTGCTGATCGTGCCGATGCTCGGGTGGCTCGCAATCTATGCGGCCTTTCCGGGTCATGACGAGACGCATGCGCTGTTCGACGACGGTCCGTCGCATCTCCATTATCTGATGGCCTTCGGGGTGGGCTGGCTGCTGCGCGCGCGGCCGGCGCTGTTCGAGAGTGTCGCGCGCTGCTGGAAGGCGGCGGCTTTGCTGGCGGTCCTCGCCTTCCTGCCGGTCGCCTGGACCGAGTGGACTTGGCCCGGCGACACGCGCGCGCCTGGCTGGGCGGTCATCCTGTTCCATGTCGCGCGGCTGGTGCAGGGCTGGGCGGCGATCGTCGCGCTCGTCGGGGCCGCCGATCGCTGGTGGAACCGCGACCATCCGAAGCGCGCGATGCTCGCCGAGGCGGTGTTTCCCTTCTACATCATCCATCAGACGATCATCGTCGTCGTCGGCTGGTATCTGCTGCAAGCCGGTGTCACGGCACTGCCCTCCTTCCTGATCCTGCTCGTCGCGACCGCGCTCGGATGCTGGCTTTTCTATGCGATCGGGCGCAGCATCGGCTGGCTGCGGCCGCTGATCGGACTGCAGCGCAAGGAGGGGAGAGCGGCATGGGTGCGTTGAAGGGCATATTGGCGATCGTCGGCGTGGCGATGATCCTCGTCGGCGGACTGTGGGCGCTGCAGGGGCTCGACATCGTTCGCTGGCCGGCGAGCAGTTTCATGCTCGGCGATACGACATGGACGCGAAATGGCGTCGTGGTGGCGGTGGTCGGCGTGGTGCTGGTCTGGTTCGCGCGCAAGAAATAGCAATCGACTACAAATGTAGTTGATCTGTGTTGCGTACGTGATACACCTCCAACCGGCCGGGGCTGGAATGGAGACAGGAATGATTCGCCTATTGCCCGCCCTGTTGATGGCAGCCGCGATGGTCGCCGGACCGACATTTGCACCGCCGTCCGCGATGGCGGCGGATGATGTCAGTGCCGATGCGGTCGCCGAGGCATATGCCGCGCTGCTCGAACGCGATTATCTCTACCCCGAAACGGGCAAGAAATATGCCGACGCGATCCGTGCCGCCATTGCGGCGGGGCGTTACAAGGGGCTCTCCGGCGAGGCGCTGGGCGCGGCGATCGACAGCGACGTGAACGCGGTTGCGCCCGACGGGCATTTGCGGCTGCGCGTGCCCGAAGCGACCCCGCCCGCACCGGGCGGCGCCGCACCGGTGCGCCGCCCGCCGAAGGTGCCGGTCGAGCAGGCGGGCTGGATCGCGCCGGGGATCGCTTTCGTCCGCTTCAACGTCTTTCCGATGGACGATGCGGTGACCGCCGAAGCCGCGAAGTTCATGGTCGACCATGCCGATGCCAAGGCGATTATCTTCGACATCCGCACGCATAATGGCGGCGGGCTCGACCAGATGGACGTCATCTTCCCCTGGCTGTTCGGCAAGGAAACGCGGCTGGTGACGATGGCGACGCGCGCGTCGGTCGATGCCGAGGGCGGATCGCCGATCGCGGGCATCGCCTCGATGCGGATGGCGAAGGGCGATGCGGGCATGGTCGCGCGCGAGCATTGGGCGACGCCGAACGCGGATAAGCGGCTGCGCGACGCCAAAATCTATGTGCTGACCTCGGGCGCGAGCGCCTCGGCGGCCGAGCATTTCGCGCTGGCGATGAAGCATACGGGGCGCGGGGTCCTTGTGGGTGCGCCGACCGCGGGCGCCAATCATTTCGGGCGCGGCGAGGATCTGGGCGGCGGCTATGGCGCCTTCATCCCGGTCGGGCGTACCTATGATCCGGTGACGGGCAAGGATTGGGAGGGCGAAGGGGTTCTGCCCGACATCGCGGTCCCGCCGGCCGAGGCGTTGGAGCGTGCGCTCACCGAACTCGGCGTCGCGCCCGCCGAGGCGAAGCGGCTGTCCGACGCGCATATGCCGAGCTGGCCGATGGAGCGGCGCAAAGCGAGGGGGGCGAAATAGGCGGGCACGCGAAAACCCCTCTCTTCGTCATGCCGGACTTGATCCGGCATCCCGCTTTCCGAGGTTGAAGCGGGACCCCGGATCAAGTCCGGGGTGACGACTATTGAGATGCGAGTTTGATGAGCGCTTCGCCGTCCACCCGCATCACGGTCCATTCGTCCATCAGCTTCGCGCCGAGACTTTTATAGAAGCCGATCGAGGGCGTGTTCCAGTCGAGCACCGACCATTCGAGCCGCGCGCAATCACGCTCGACGCAAAGCTTGGCGAGATGCGCGAGCAGCGCCTTGCCGAGCCCCGAGCCGCGCGCTTCGGGGCGGACGAACAAATCCTCGAGATAGAGGCCGGGGCGTCCCTCGAAGGTCGAGAAATTGTGGAAGAAGAGCGCGAAACCCTGCGCTTCGCCGCCGATCTCGCCGATCAGAACCTCGGCATAGGGGCGCGCGCCGAAGAGTTTTTCGCCGAGCTTCGCTTCGTCGAAGCGGACCTCGTGCGCGAGCTTTTCATAGGCGGCGAGGTCGCGGATGAACCGCGCGATGAGGGGCAGGTCGGCGGGCGCGGCAGGGCGGATGGCAACGGTCATGCGCGCGCTGTGTCCAGTCGGAGGCCGGCTGTCAAATTTCGACCGGTAGCGGGCCTTCCCTCTCCCCTCCCTTTTAGGGAGGGGTTGGGGGTGGGTAGCCGCCGAAGGCGGCGTTCTTTGTGGGCTCGCTTCGCTCGCGCACCCACCCCTAACCCCTCCCTAAAAGGGAAGGGAATGTCTCAAATCCACCCCAAAGGCGACGGCCTCGGAAGGGTCGCTTCAATGCTGGCCTGCGTCATGCCGCCTTGCCGTGGAGCGTATCCATGCTCACCGCGCTGCCCGCCTCGATCTCGGCCGCCTTGGCTTCGACGAGCTTGACGATGTGCGCGATCATGTCGGCGTCCTCGACATGATGGTCGGTGACCCCCGACAAGAACACCATATGCTTGCCGTTGCCGCCGCCGGTGATGCCGATGTCGGTCTCGCGCGCTTCGCCGGGGCCGTTGACGACGCACCCCAATACCGAGAGCGACATCGGGGTCTTGATGTGCTGGAGCGCCTCCTCGAGCGCCTGCACGGTGCGGATGACGTCGAAGCCCTGCCGCGCGCAACTGGGGCAGGAGACGACGCGGACGCCGCGGGTTCTGAGGCCGAGCGATTTCAGGATTTCATAGCCGACGCGGATTTCCTCTTCGGGTTCGGCCGAGAGGCTGACGCGGATCGTGTCGCCGATGCCGGCCCAGAGGAGGTTGCCGATGCCGAGCGCCGACTTGACCGTGCCGCCGATCAGCCCGCCCGCCTCGGTGATGCCGAGGTGCAGCGGGCAATCGACCGCGTCGGCGAGCTGCGCATAGGCGGCGACCGCGAGGAAGACGTCGCTCGCCTTTACCGCGACCTTATATTCGTGGAAGTCGTGGTCCTGCAGCAGCTTGATATGGTCGAGCGCGCTTTCGACGAGCGCCTCGGGGCAGGGCTCGCCATATTTTTCGAGCAGGTCTTTCTCAAGGCTGCCGGCGTTGACGCCGATGCGGATCGCGCAGCCATTCGCCTTCGCGGCGCGCACGACCTCGCCGACGCGTTCGGAGGAGCCGATGTTGCCGGGGTTGATGCGGCGCGACGACAACTTCGCCCAGATGATCGAAGTGGCCTGCCGCCGCCCATGTTGCCGGGGTTGATGCGCAGGCACGCGGCGCCCGCGTCGGCGGCTTCGAGCGCGCGCTTATAGTGGAAATGGATGTCGGCGATGATCGGGATGCGTGCCGCGCGGACGATCTTCCCCAGCGCCGCGGTCGAATCGGTATCGGGGCACGAGACGCGGATCAGGTCGGCGCCGGCGTCCTCGCAGCGGCGGATCTGATCGATCGTCGCGGCGGCGTCGGACGTCAGCGTATTGGTCATCGTCTGGACGCTGATCGGCGCGCCGCCGCCGACCGGGACGTCGCCGACCATGATCTGGCGGCATTCGCGTCGTGCAATATCGCGCCAGGGGCGCAGGCCGGGATTGTGATCGCTCATCGCTAGTGGCTCGACAGATAGGGAGATATGCGCCGCTCTTTAGCGGGGCCGGGGCGGCTTGGCAAAGCCAAGCGGCGGCGGGCGGCTTGTGGCGGAGCGGCCGCGGCCCTATGCTGGGCGGATATGCGGCGGAGGCTTTGTTGCTCCACGCGTCGCGATCGGCGATTTCCCGCCAGACATGAGAGACTATTGATGCGTTTTTTCGACACGGCCGGCGCTGGCCTTTCGCTCGCGGCCGCAGCCATGTCGGCCCCCGCTTTCGCCCAGGATGATCCGATCGCGGGCGGCGGTAGCCCGTTTTCGCTGTCGGGCGAGGTCGCGGTCGTCAGCGACTATCGTTTCCGCGGCCTTTCGCTGTCGGATGAGGAAATCGCGCTGCAACCGACGCTGACGCTCAGCCACCAAAGCGGCTTTTACGTCGGCGTCTGGGGCTCGACGATGCCCGACAGTCCGCTGTCGGGGAAGTTCGAACTCGACCTGTACGGCGGCTATGCGACCGAGATCGCGCCCGGCACCTCGGTCGATGCCGGGGTGATCTGGTACAGCTATCCCGGCAACCGGAGCTGGGCCGGGCCCGCCGATTATGTCGAGTTCAGCGGCAAGCTGTCGCACGACATCGGGCCGCTGTCGGCGACCGGGACCATCGCCTATGCGCCCGCGCAGCGGTCGAAGGGCGACGGCTGGTATTATAACCTCGGCCTCGCGTCGGGCATCCCCAATACTCCGGTCACGGTCCACGCCGGGGTCGGCTATTCCGACGGCTCGCTTGCGCTGACCGCGCCCGCAGGCGATTATGTCGACTGGTCGCTCGGCGCCTCCTATGTCGTCGGCCCGGCGACGCTTTCGGCGCGCTATATCGACACCGACATCAAGAAGACGGGGGTGAAGGCAATCGATACGCTTTACGACCCGACGGTCGTGTTTACGCTCGGCCTTTCCTTCTGATCGCGCGCAGGCGTGCGATTCCGCATAATATAATTTCGCGGCGCGCATATATTCCTAATCACCTGTTGCACAAAAGTCGCATCGCGCCGTTTTAACGCGGCGGATGCGGCTTTTTCGTTTGTGCGCCGCACCAATCTGGTGAAGATCGACGCACGCACGACGGGACCAGACCCGAAAAGAGGCCGGCAGCCGTGCGGCAGGCAGGGACGATCCATCAACCAACAGGGATCTGTCCATGAAAACTCTCGTACGCGCGTGCATCGGCGCGCTTGTCGCCGCGACGGCGATGTCCACCCCCGCTTTCGCCCAGGAAGAAGAAGCCAGCGACGGCATCACCATCAGCGGCAATGCCACCGTCGTCAGCGACTATCGCTTTCGCGGCTTCAGCCAGTCGAACGAAGAGGCCGCGATCCAGGGCGGCTTCAGCATCAGCCACGACAGCGGCCTTTACGTCGGCACCTGGGGATCGAGCATCGGCTTTGCCAACGGCACCGAAATCGATGTTTTCGGCGGCTATTCGACCGAGGTCGCCCCGGGCCTGACCGCCGACATCGGCGCGACCCTCTATCTTTATCCCGGCACGTCGAACAGTTCGGTCATCGAGCCTTATTTCTCGGTCTCGGGCGACCTCGGCCCGGCTTCGATCAAGACCGGCATCGCCTGGGCGCCGGGCGGCCAGGATTCGCTCGGCGACGACAGCGGCGTCTATATCTATACCGACGCCGGCGTCGCGATCCCCAGCACGCCCTTCACGCTGAACGGCCATATCGGCTTTGCAAAGAGCGACAGCTTCCTGGGCGGCGCCGACGGTGAAGTCATCGATTATTCGGTCGGCGTGTCGGCGAGCTACAAGATGCTCACCGGCAGCGTCGCCTATGTCAACACCGATGCCCCCAAGGCCTTTGGCTACAAGGAATCGGTCGGCGCCGACGGCGCCGTGATCTTCACACTCGGCGTCTCCTTCTGACGCCGGCGCCGGGGCGGTCTCAGGGGGAGGCCGCCCCGCTTTCCGGATTCAATGCCAGCGCAGATTGGCGCGCGAGAGGTCGGCCAGCGACCTTGCGCCCATCAGCTTCATGCCGCGCTCGATCTCGGCGCGGAGCAGGGCGACTGCGCGGCTCACGCCATCCTCGCCCGCCGCGGCGAGCGCGTAGAGATAGAGGCGGCCGCCCGAACAGGCTTTGGCGCCGACCGACAGCGCCTTCAGCACATGCGTGCCGCGCGTGATGCCGCCGTCGCAGATCACTTCGACCCTGTCGCCCACGGCATCGACGATTGCGGCGAGCGCGTCGAAGGGGGCGATGCTGCCGTCGAGCTGGCGTCCGCCGTGGTTCGACACCATAATTGCGGTGGCGCCGATGTCGGCGGCGCGCTTCGCATCCTCGACCGCGACGATCCCTTTCAGGCAGAAGGGGCCGTCCCACTTTTTGCGGATCGCCTCGGCGCGCTTCCAGTCGAGGCTCTGGTCGAGCATCGAGGTGAAATATTCGGCGACCGACCTGGGCACGCTCGATCCTTCGGACACATGCGTGGCAAGGTTGGGCAGGCTGAATTTCTCGCGCAGCACATAGTTGAGCCCCCAGCTGGGTTTGGCGGCGTAGGAGAGCATGTTGCGCGCCGTGAAGCGCGGCGGCGAGGTGAAGCCCGAGCGCAGGCAGCGTTCGCGGTTGCCGCCGACGATGGTGTCCACGGTGAGCGCGACGGCATCGAATTGCGCCGCGCGCGCGGCGTCGAGCATCGCCTGGTTGAGCCCCTCGTCGTGATGGACATAGAGCTGGAACAGCTTGGGACCGGTGGTCAGCGCGCCCGCTTCGGCGAGGCCGATCGTCGCGAGGCTCGAAATGCCCGCGACGGTGCCGGCATTGGCGGCGGCGCGGAGGACGGCGCGCTCGCCCTGCCAGTGGAAGAGGCGCTGGAGCGCGGTCGGCGCGAGGAAGAGCGGCATCGCGATCTCGCGCCCGAACAGCGTCGTCTTCATGTCGACACTTTCGACGCCGGCGAGCACGCGCGGGATGAGGTCGCAGCCGTCGAACGCCGCGCGGTTGCGGCGGCGCGTGACCTCGTCGTCGGCGGCGCCGTCGATATAGTCGAACACCGGCCACGGCAGGCGGCGCTTCGCGAGCGCGCGGAAGTCGTCGATATTGTGGCAGTCGGTCAGGCGCACGCTTGCTCCCCTTTCAAATCGTCATCCCGGCGAAGGCCGGGATCTCACCCTCTCGTTTTGCCGCACCGGCGAGATCCCGGCCTTCGCCGGGATGACGAATGAGGGGGCGGGGGTCCATCAGAACACCGTCCGCGCCGCGACGGTCCCCTTGGTCGCGAAGCTGAAGCGCGGTTCGACCGCGAGATCCTCGTCGAGGATATGCGCCGCGACGCGCTTTCCCACCGCGGGGCCGTTCTTGAAGCCGTGTCCCGACCCGCCGCCGACGAGCCAGACGCGTTCCTGCCCGGGCAGGCGGTCGATCAGATAGTCGCCGTTCGAGCTGTTCTCATATTGGCAGACGCGCCCGCCGAGCAGCGGGGCGCCCGCGAGACCGGGGAAACGCCGCGCGACATAGGCGCGCGCTTCGGCGATGCCCGCCGGGGTGAGCTGGCGTTCGAGCGTGTCGGGGTCGATCGCCGGACCGTGCGTGTCGAACGCGATCTTGAACCCCGCGCCTTCGAGGTCGGGGATGCCGTAAACGATGCGGCCGTTGTTGAAATCGGCCCAGACGGGAAGCTCGGGCGGGGCGAAGCGCGTGTCGCCTTGCGGCGCGCCGAAATGATAGACTTCCTGCCGCGTCGCGACGATCTTGTTCATCAGTTGCTGCGGGAAGAGTTCGGCGATCCACGGGCCCGCGGCATAGACGAGATGATCGGCGGTGCCGCCGTCGGGGAGCGTGTGGCGCTTCGTCCGCTTCGAGAAGAGCGGCGCGGGCATGACGACGCGTTCGACCTCGATCTGGGCGTCGGCGATCAGTTCCTGCACGCCGCGCGCGGCGATCAGCGCGCCCGCCTCGGTCTCGAGGATGCCCGTCTCGCCCTGATAGAATTGGATCTGGCGATATTTGTTCTGGAGCCAGCTGACGTCGCCATGCTCGTGGCGCACGCGGTTCGCCTGCAGCCAGGCGAGCGACTGTTGGGTGTAGGCCTCGCCCTGCGGCGCGAACCAGAGCACGCCGGTGTTGTGGAAGATCGGCGCGCTCGCGCTGTCGGAAAGCTCTTTCCAATATTCGAGCGATTCGCGCGCCATCTCCGAATAGAGGGTGTCGGCGCCATAACCCATGCGGATGACGCGGCTCGCTCCGCCCGACGAGCTGCGCGCGTTGCCCGCGCCATAGGCGTCGAAGAGGCGCACCGACTTGCCCGCGCGGAGGAGATGCCACGCGGTCCACGCGCCGAAGACGCCGGCGCCGATGATCGCGACATCGACATGCTGGACCTTGGGCTTGGGCGGCTTGCGCTTTTTCGAGCGGCGCTCCTTGCGCTCGGCCGCCGCCGCGCTCGCCGCGACGGGCAGCGCCGCGAGGCCGGTCAGCAGCGCGCGGCGCGAAGGACTATCGGCCAACGGTCGCGCCTTCCTTCTGCTTGTAATAGCGATAGCCGCCGACCCAGGTTTCGAGCGGCGCCATGCGGCGGATCTCGTCGGGGCTCGCGAGCATCGGGTCGGCGTCGACGATCAGGAAATCGGCGCGCATCCCCGGCATCAGCGTGCCGATGCGGTCTTCCGCAAATCCCGCATAGGCCGCGGTGCGGGTGAAGCCGTCGAGCGCGGTCTCGCGGCTGACCGCTTCCTCCGGGCGCCAGCCGCCGAAGGGTTCGCCCTTGGCATCGGTGCGCGAGATGGCGGCGGCGATGCCGGGGAAGGGGTTGGCGCTTTCGACCGGCACGTCCGAACCGAAGGCGAGGCGGACGCCCGCATTCTGGAGGCTGCGCCACGCATAGGCGCCCTTGAGGCGGTCTGGGCCGAGGCGCGCTTCGGCCATGAGGCGGTCCGATGGTTGGTGGATCGGCTGCATCGAGGCGACGACCTTGAGCTCGGCGAAGCGCGCGATGTCGGCGGGGTCAATGATCTGCGCATGTTCGATGCGCCAGCGGCGCTCGCCGGGCAGGTCGGCGGTGAGGTCGGCGATGGCGGCGAGCGCCTCGGCATTCGCCGCATCGCCGATCGCGTGGATCGCGACCTGAAACTTGTCCATCGACGCGCGCACCATCTTGTTGCGCAGCTGCGCGGGGGTGAGGAGGGGAAGCCCCTTCTGTCCCGGCGCGTCGGCATAAGGCGCCTTCAACCACGCGCCGCGCGAACCCAGCGCGCCGTCGAGATAGAGCTTCACCCCGACCATGCGCAGCCGGTCGTCGTAGAGCCACGGTGTCGGTTCGGACCCGGCGATGATCGCCATATTGTCGATGTCGCCGCCATAGGAGAGGATGCGCACCGCGAGCTGCTTCTTGTCGCCTGCGCGGCGATAGGCCTGCCATTCCTCGATCGTCGTGCCCATGTCGGCGATCGTCGTGATCCCCTGTTCGAGCAATTTCTGCTGCGCCAGATACAGCGCGCGGTCGAGGTCGCGCGCGAGCGGCTTGGGCTTGGCGCCGTCGATCAGGCGCATCGCGGCGTCGACGAAGACGCCGCTCGGCTTGCCGCCCGCCATTTCGATGCGGCCACCCTCGGGCGACTTGCTCGCGGGGGTGATTTTCGCCGCCGCCATCGCCGCGCTGTTCGCCCAGCCGGCGTGGCCGTCGACGCGTTCGAGCCAGACGGGGCGGTCCGGCACGGCGGCGTCGAGATCGGCGGCGGTCGGGAAGCGGCCGAGGCCCCATTTCTCCTGATTCCACCCCGACCCGATGATCCACGGCATTTCGGGATTTTCGGCGGCATATTTGCGGATCGCCGCCTGCGCTTCGGCGAGGCTGCCGGTGCCCGACAGGTCGAGAAGCATCAGCTTGAAACCGAGCCCCATGACATGGCCGTGCGCGTCGATCAGCCCGGGGATGAGGGTCTTGCCCTTGCCGTCCTGCTTGAAATCGGGGCGTTCGGGGCGCTTGTCCTTGCGGCCGAGCAGCTGCTTCACCTTGCCCTCGGTATCGATGACGAGCCCGGTGAAGCGGACGAGCTTGCCGTCCTTGTCGAGCGTGATGCCGTTGACATTGTCGATCAGCGTGTCGGCGTGCGCGGGGGCGGCGAGGGTGAGGGCGAGAAGGGCCAGCAATCCCATCCCGCAGGCGGGAGGGGCAGCGAGACTTGCCAGCTTGCTGGCTAGTCGCAGCGGGGTGGGCAGGAGGCGAAGGCAGCTTGCCCACCCCGCTGCAACTAGGCCCGGCTTCGCCGGACCAAGTTTCGCTGCCCCTCCCGCCTGCGGGAGGGGATGATTTTTGCACGCGCGCCTCACTTCGGCAGCCTCGTCACGAGCGAGCTCGTATCCTTGCGGCCGCCGCCGGCCTTTTGCACGTCCGCGTAAAATTGGTCGACGAGGCTGGCGACGGGCAAGGTCGCGCCGTTGACGCGCGCTTCGTCGAGCGCGAGGCCGAGGTCCTTGCGCATCCAGTCGACCGCGAAGCCGAAGTCGAATTCGTCCTTCGCCATCGTATCCCAGCGGTTGAGCATCTGCCAGCTCGCCGCCGCGCCGCCCGACACCGCTTCGAACACCTTGTCGGTGTCGAGCTTCGACGCCTGCGCGAAGCGCAGCGCTTCGGAGAGGCCCTGGACCACGCCCGCGATCGCGATCTGGTTAACCATCTTGGTCGTCTGCCCCGCGCCGGGTCCGCCGATATGGACCATGCGCGCGGCATAGGCCTGCATCACCGGCGCGGCGGCGGCAAAGGCTTCGACGCTGCCGCCGCACATGATCGAGAGCGTGCCGTTCTGTGCGCCCGCCTCGCCGCCCGAGACCGGGGCGTCGAGGCAGAGGAGGCCGAGCCCGTCGGCCTCGACCGAGAGCTGGCGCGCGATGCGCGCCGAAACGGTGGTGTGATCGACGAACAGCGCGCCCTTTTTCATCGCCTTGAACGCGCCGTCGCGTCCGAGCGTGACCTGCGCGAGATCGTCGTCGTTGCCGACACAGGTGAGAACGACATCGGCGTCCTCCGCGGCCTCCGCCGGGGTCGATGCCGCGGTTCCGCCATGCGCCGCGACCCAGACGTCGGCCTTCGATCTTGTGCGATTATAGACGGTGAGGTCGTGCCCCGCTTTCGCGAGATGCCCCGCCATCGGTCCGCCCATGACGCCGGTGCCGATGAAGCTGATGCGCAATTTCTGTTCGCTCATGGCGGGGTTCATAACGGCGGTTTGGGTGCCGCGCTAGGTGCGCATCAAGCCCCTCCCCTTCAGGGGAGGGGTTGGGGTTGGGGGCCATCGGCCTTGCGCAAGGCCGATGGCCCCCACCCGCTGCGACTAGGGAGCGAGCTCCCAAGTCTCGCTGCCCTCCCCTGAAGGGGAGGGCGTAAGAAGGCCTTCCCCTGTGGCTTTCATGCCGTTAGGGCCGCACTCTATGACCGATCACCTCACCCTGACCCCCGCCGCCGATTTTCCGGCGATCACATTGGACGATGTGCGCGCGGCGGCGGGGCGAATTAACGGCGCGGTCGTGCGCACGCCGACGCTGCATTCGCAGACCCTGTCCCAACTGGTCGGCGCCGAAGTGTGGCTGAAGTTCGAGAATCTGCAATTCACCGCGGCGTATAAAGAGCGCGGGGCGCTCAACGCGCTTCTCCTCCTCAGCGACGAAGCCAAGGCGCGCGGCGTGATCGCGGCGTCGGCGGGCAATCATGCGCAGGGGCTCGCCTATCATGGCAAGCGCCTCGGCGTGCCGGTGACGATCGTGATGCCCAAGACGACGCCGCAGGTGAAGGTGTCGCAGACCGCGAGCCACGGCGCCGGAATCGTGCTGTTCGGCGAGAAGTTCGACGACGCCTCGGCGCACGCGCGCGTGCTCGAGAAAGAGCGCGGGCTGACCTTCGTCCATCCGTTCGATCACCCGCATATCGCCGCGGGGCAGGGAACGGTCGCGCTCGAAATGCTCGAGGATGTGCCCGAACTCGACACGATGATCGTGCCGATCGGCGGCGGCGGGCTGCTCACCGGCATGGGGACCGCGGCGCGCGGGATCAAGAACGACATGCGGCTGATCGGTGTGCAGGCCGAACTTTATCCGTCGATGTATGCCGAACTCAACGGCGTCGATATGGCGTGCGAGGGCGACACGCTCGCCGAGGGCATCGCGGTGAAGGAACCCGGCGCCTATACGCGCAAGATCGTCGCCGAACTCAACGACGATATCGTGCTCGTCGCCGAACGGCATCTCGAGCGGGCGGTGAGCCTGCTGCTTCAGATCGAAAAGACGGTGGTCGAGGGCGCGGGCGCCGCGGGGCTCGCGGCGATGCTTGCGCATCCCGAGGAGTTCGCGGGGCGCAAGGTCGGTCTCGTGCTCACCGGCGGCAATATCGACACGCGGCTGCTCGCGAATGTGCTGCTGCGCGATCTCGCGCGGTCGGGGCGCATCGCACGGCTGCGCATCCGCTTGCAGGACCGGCCGGGGGCGCTGTTCAAGGTGATGAAGCTGTTCGACGAGAAGCAGGTCAACATCATCGAAATCTATCACCAGCGCATCTTCACGACCTTGCCCGCCAAGGGGCTGATCACCGACATCGAGTGCGAGGCGCGCGACCGCGAGCATCTCGACAGCCTCGTCGCCTCGCTCCGCGATGCGGGCTATATGGTGACGACGGTGGAATTGGCGTAATTTACCCCTCCCCTTCAGGGGAGGGGTAGTGAGACTTGGCTCGGCGTAGCCGGGCCTTAGTCGAGCGGGGTGGGGGCCATCGGCCTTGCGCCACGCCGACAGCCCCCACCCCAACCCCTCCCCTGAAGGGGAGGGGCTTGCTATGGCCCACCAATGAAAGAATTCACCCTCCAACTCACCGCCACCCCCGACGCCATCGACGAACTCGGCCATGTCAATAATGCGGTCTGGGTCCAGTGGATCCAGCAGGTCGCGACCGGCCATTGGGAGGCTGCAGCGCCTGAGGCGCACAAGGACGCCTATATCTGGGTCGTGGTGCGCCACGAGATCGATTATCTGCGCGCGCTCGGCCCCGGCGAGACGGTGACCGCGCGGACCTGGGTCGCCGACAAGCCGCAGGGCGCGAAGTTCGACCGCTTCATGGAATTCACCGGTGCGTACGGCAAGGTCCATGTGCGGGCGCGGACGGTATGGGCGCTGCTCGACAAGGCGAGCGGGCGGCCGCTGCGCGTGACCGACGCGATACTCGCGCCGTTCCAATGATCATCCGGCCCGCCACGCAAGCCGATGCCGCCGCGGTCTGGGCGATCATCGAACCGGTGATCCGCGCCGGCGAAACCTATGCGCTCGACCGCGACATGCGCGAGGGCGACGCGCTCGCCTATTGGTTCGGGGCCGACAAGGAGGTGTTCGTTGCCGAAGCGGGCGGCACCATCCTCGGCACCTATTATCTGCGCGCCAATCAGGCGGGCGGCGGCGCGCATGTCTGCAACGCGGGCTATATGACGAGCGCGGCGGCGACCGGGCGCGGGGTCGCGCGGGCGATGGGCCTCCATTCGATCGACCATGCGAAGGCACGCGGCTTTCGCGCGATGCAGTTCAACTTCGTTGTCGGCACCAATGTCCGCGCGATCGGGCTGTGGCGGTCGCTGGGGTTCGAGGCCGTCGGCCTTCTGCCCGGCGCGTTCGCGCATCCGACCGGGGGGTTCGTCGATGCGCTGGTGATGTTCCGCGCGATTTAGGGGTAGGCGGTTTCGGGGTGGAGAACTGCCCTAGCCCTCTCCCCTTCAGGGGAGAGGGTTGGGAGAGGAGGCCGAAGCGGTTCATGCCCCTCTCAACTGCGGCTAGCCGGTAAAACCGGCAAGCCTGCGTATCTCTCCCCTGAAGGGGAGAGAGCAATCGCGCTTCGTCCGCTCCCGGCCGAAACCACCGTCACGCATAGCCCACCCAGCCGCGCCAGGTGAAGGCGGCGTAGAATTGTTCGACGCCGGTGAAGCCCGCGGCGCGGAGCACCGCCTCGTCGGCTTCGGGGCTGAGCATCGCGACATGGGCGGCGACCGCCTCGCGGCCCTTGGTGACCTGGTCGGGGTCGCCGCCCGAGGCGATAGCGAAGGCGGCGTAGCGGTCGAGCCAGCGGTCGCGTTCGTCGGCGCCCTGCGGGAAGCTGCCGTGCGCGGCGACGAAGGGCGCACCGGGTTTCAGCCGCTTGCGAATCTCGGCGGCGGTGCGGATACGCTCTTCGGTGTCCAGAAAGTGAAGCGTGAGCAGGCAGGTCGCGCCGTCGAAGGGGCCCGCGGGGGCGTCGTCGATAAGGCCTTCGATCAGGTCGGCGCGGTGCGCGTTCGCGCCCATGACCTCGGCGGCAAGGTCGAGCATCGGTCCCGCGGGATCGACGCCGGTGAAGCGCCAGCCGGGATGCGCCTCGGCCATCGCCTTCATCTCGCTGCCGCCGCCGGCGCCGAGGACGAGGATATGCGCGCCCGCCGGCACGCGCTCGGCGAGCAACAGCCCGGTCATGCGGTGGAGGCTGTCGAGGCCGGGGACGAAGCGGCGCGGCCCTTCGGTGTAGCGTGCGACCGCCGCGGGATCCTTGAAGCTGTCGAGGAAATGCTGGGCGCCTTCAGCCATGGAGTTGCTCCTGTATCGTGGGGGAGGTGGATCGCGCGGCCATGCGCGCGTGGAAATCGGCGGCGAGGGCGGCGAGCGTCACTTCGCCGAAGCGCGCGAGGAGCAGCGCTTCGGCCTCCCGAAAGCTGGTGTCGAGCGCGGCGTTGACCGCCTGCTCGACGAGGCAGCCGGGCGCCTCGGTGCGGTTGCCCATCGCCATCAGGCTCGGGCGGCCGATCGCGTCATAGACGTCGCGCATCGTGATGTCGGTGAGGGGCTTCGCGATCGTCCAGCCGCCGCCATGCCCTTTTTCGCTGTGGACGAAACCCGCATCGCGAAGGCCGCCGAGGATGCGGCGGATGACGACCGCGTGCGTTTGCATCGCCTTCGCGAGCTGCTCCGACGTCATCGGCGCGCCCTGTTCGGCCATGTGGAGGAGGACGTGGAGTACGCCCGAGAGTCGGCTGTCGCGTTTCATGTAACTTTAAATAGTGCGTGAAACGACATCGTCAAGGCGCGGGATTGACCGGCGTCGCCGGAGCGGTTAGCCACGTCGGCGATGACCAACGACCGATCCACCCGATTCAAGGCGTATTGGCGCTCCTTTACATAGGAGCGGCATGGCATCACCTGTGACCATCGCCGCCGTGTCCGGAAGGCGAATGGTTGTCATCACATCATCACACCACCCGGTCGCGGCGCGCGCTTTTGAAAAGAAGACGCGACATGACCGATACTCTGCTTGCCCTGTCGACCGACCATTGCCGTATCACGCCGCTGCTGGCCGACGATGCGCGCGCGCTCGCCGCGATCACCGACGAGACGGTGACCTCGCGCGTGCATTTCCTGCCCGCCCCCTTCACCGAAGCCGACGCCCGTGCGCTGATCGCGGGGTCGGGCGGCGGCGACGTCTTTCACGCGGTGCGCGACGCAAGCGGCCTCGACCTCAACGGCGTGATCGGCGTCCATCGCCGGCCGGGCGGCGAATATGAGATCGGTTACTGGTTCGCGGCGCGCGTGAGGGGCAAGGGGGTCGCGACCGAGGCGGTACGCGCGGTGGTCGAGGCGCTCGCCGCATCGCGGCCGGGCTCGACGATCGTCGCCGAATGCCATCCCGACAACGAACGATCGCGCGCGCTGCTGCGCCGTATCGGCTTCGTGTCGACGGGGCGACCGGGCAAGCGGCCGGGGCGGATGCTGATGACGTGGCGCGCCGCGCCGGCCTGGCGCATCGATGTGTGCTGAATATGCTCCTCCCTGTCGCGAAGCGATGGGGAGGTGGCAGTGGCGTAGCCGCTGACGGAGGGGCGATGGCGCGACGTCGCGGCCCCTCCACCACTCGCTTCGCGAGCGGTCCCCCTCCCCATGGCTTCGCGACAGGGAGGATTTACTCGTCTGCCCCGACCTCTTCGGTCAGCGCCTTGACGATCGCCGCGACCGAGGTGGGGGCATAGGCGAAGCCCATATGGCCGCAATCGACCTCGACCTGCCGGTCGCTTTCGTGGGGAAGGCCGCGCGCGCTGTTCACCGCGACGACGCCGTCATGCTTCGACCACAGCGCGAAGGTCGGCATTTCGGGGCGCGGCGCGGGGTGGAAGTCGATCGGCGGATTGTCGACCGGATGGCGCGCGATCAGATGATAGAGGCGCCACGCGCGGTTGGCGCGGCGGCTGCCCGAGAAAGGCGAGCCGAGCGTCACCACGCGCGCGACCCTGTCCGGATGATGCTTGGCATATTCGCGGGCGTAGATGCCGCCCAGACTCCAGCCGACGAGCGCGGGGGCATAGCCCGTGCGGTCGATGATCCACTGGACGCGGGTGTCGATCCGCTCGATGATGTCGGCGGTCGCGCCGCGGTTGAAGCCGAGGCCCCAGGCATAGCAGCGAAAGCCCGCGCGGCGAAGGTCGGCGCGCAGGGCCTTGGTCGCCCAGTCACCCGACAGAAAGCCGGGGAGCACCATCACCGGCGGATGTTCGCTGTCGGGATTGGGTTCGGGGGGCAGCGGCCGGATGCGCCCGCCGATCGCGCGCGCCAGCGATCCGACCTCGCGCCACAGCAATTTCAGCGGCGGCGGCGCGTCGGGATCGGGGACACGCGCGGGCCATTCGGCGCGCCGGGTGAGGAAGCCGCGGATCATGAGGGGGATATAGGGATAGTCGCGCCGCGGCGAAAGCCGGCGGGCCGCTACTTCTTCGGGACGAGCTTCACCAGCTTGCCGTCCTCGCCGTCGGTGAGCAGCCAGACCGAGCCGTCGTCGCGCACCTCGACCTCGCGGATGCGCTGGCGGAAATCCCACCGGTCGGACTTGTGCAGCGTCTCGCCGTCGATGCCCATGCGGATGAGGCCTTCACCGGAGAGCGCGCCCATCAGCAGGCTGTTCTTCCAGCCGGGATAAAGGTCGCCGTCATAGAAGGCGAGCCCGGCGGGCGAGACCGAGGGATTCCACCACAGCTTCGGCGCCGCATATTCGGGGCGCGTCACATGGTCGGGAATGTCCTTGCCGTCATAATGGTCGCCGTTCGAAACGATCGGATAGCCGTAATTGGCTTTCGCCGCGACGAGATTGACCTCGTCGCCGCCCTTCGGCCCCATTTCCTGATTCCAGAGCTTGCCGGTGCTGTCGAAAGCGAGGCCGAGGATATTGCGGTGGCCGAGCGACCAGATTTGCGCCGTCACGCCGCCCTGATCCGCAAAGGGGTTATCCGCGGGGACGCTGCCGTCGGCGTTGAGGCGGACGATCTTGCCGAGATTCGCGTTCATATCCTGCGCGGGATCAAATTTCTGCCGCTCGCCCGACCCGATGAAGAGATATTTGCCGTCGGGCGAGAAGGCGAGGCGGTGCGAATAATGGCCGCGGCCCGTCACCTTGGGATATTGTTTCCAGATGATCTCTAACCCCTCGATCCGCGGCGCCGCGCCCTGAACGAGCTTCGCCTTGCCGACGACGGCGCCGGCGGTGTCGCCGCTGCCCGCTTCGACCCAGCTGAGGTAAATGGTGCCGCTCGCAGCGAAATCGGGCGCGACGATCACGTCGCCGAAACCGCCCTGGCCGCCATAAGCGACGGCGGGCACGCCCGCGACATCCTGCGTCGGGCCATTTTCCTGCCAGAGTTTGAGTTTGCCCGCCCGCTCGGTGATCAGCGCGGCGCGGGTGCCGGGGACGAAGGTCATCGCCCAGGGCTCTTTGAAATCCGCGATCTCCCGCACGGTGAAGGGCGCGTCGGCGAGCGGGGTCGCGGGGTGTGCGCCCGACGCATCGAGCTTCGCCGTGTTGGCCGGGGCGGCCTCGGTCGTGGCGGGCGCCGAGCAGGCGGCGACGGCGAGCGCGGCGATCAGGGCGAGGGGGGGCAGGTTCTTCATCGGGGAGGCTCGCTTTGCTGGGGAAGGACGCGTCGTTTTGCCGCGACGGCCACTCGTTGTCGAGAGATGTGATTTATCCGTCGCCCCCGCGAAGGCGGGGGCAGCCAGAGGCCTTGCTCGGCGGGGTGGCATAAACCGCCAGCGGCCCCCGCCTTCGCGGGGGCGACGACGTGCTAACGGTTCGCCGCCTCGCGCCGCGCGGTGATCGTCTCGACGCTGTCCATGATCGCGTCGACCGCTTCGCTCGACGGCGGCGCATCGGCGCGCTTCTGCGAGAATTGGCCGCTGTTCATGATCTCCTCGAGCGCGGCGCGGGCGCGCGACACGCGGCTTTTCATCGTCCCGAGCGCGCAGTCGCAGATGCTCGCCGCCTCTTCGTAGGACATGCCGCCCGCGCCGACGAGGATCAGCGCCTCGCGCTGGTCCTGCGGCAATTCCATGAGGCCGCGCTGAAGGTCGGCCATTTCGCCGCTGTCTTCCTGATTCGCGGGGGTCGACATGGTACGCTCGACCGCGGTTTCGTCATATTCGCCGACGAACTTGTTGCGCCGCATCTGCGACAGGAAGGTGTTGCGCAGGATGACGAAGGTCCACGCCTTGATCGACGTGCCGCGCTCGAAACGGTCGCGCGACGCCCACGCCTTGACCATCGTGTCCTGCGTCAGGTCGTCGGCGAGGTCCGGATTGCCCGACAGGCTGCGGCCATAGGCGCGCAGATGCGGAATGACGCCGGCGAGCAACGCCTTGAATTCGCTGTCCGACAGGGTGTCGGCCTGCGGCTGCGACGCAGCGGCGGGGGTTCGGGTCATTATTGCTTCGGGCTTTTCTGATCGAGCTGGGACAGGAGGTCGAGCATGTTGTCGGGCAGTTGTTCGGAAACGATATTGCCATAGATCATGCGCAGCTTGGCGCTGACCGGCTCGGGCGCCTGCCGCCCGGTCAGCGTGCGATGCCACTGGTCGCCATAGGTGCCGGGGAAGCTTCCCCGGTCGCGGCGCGGCGCATCGGCGCCGGGCGGGAGAGTGCCCTTTCCGTTCATCCTGTCATTGCCTTGCGTAGCCATGCGGGAGCAACGAGGAAAAGGGGCGCTGGTTCCCCCGCCACTGGTTTTTTCGACGAATGGTGTTGCCGCAAAAGCACAGCAGGGTGCGGGCGACGGGGCGGTTTCGGGATCGGAGCCAGGGGCCCGCAATGCGCTTTCGGTTCCCATAATGGATTCAACCCGCTAAGCCTGTCCTCCATTCAGCGGCGCTTCAGGGCGCCCAACCGATCAGGATTGTGTGACTAGCGACCAGACGCCCCAGCCGCTCGACGACGCCAGCTTCAAGCGCGAGCTCGCCGCGATGTTGCCGCATCTGCGCGCGTTCGGGCGCAGCCTGACGGGCAACGCCGACCTCGCCGACGATCTGGTGCAGGAAACGATGCTGAAGGCGTGGAAGGCGCGCGCGCAATATATCCCGGGTCCCGCGAGCATGAAGAGCTGGGCCTTCGTCATCCTGCGCAACTGTTTCCTGTCGCAGATGCGGCGCAAGAAATTCACCGCCGACTATGACGAGTTGGCGGCCGAGCGGCTGCTCGTCGCGCCCGACGACCAGGACGACAGTCTGCACCTCGCCGACGTGCAGCGCGCGCTCTTGATGCTGCCCGTCGATCAGCGCGAGGCGCTGGTGCTGATCGGCGCGGGACAATTATCCTATGAGGAAGGCGCGGCGATCTGCGGCTGCGCGGTCGGCACGATGAAAAGCCGCGTGTCGCGCGGCCGCGCTGCGCTCCAGGCGATCCTCGAAAGCGGCGAGATGCCGCGGCGCAGCACCGACGAGATACCGTCGAGCGAAGCGTTCCGGTCGATCATGGAGAATGTCGACCAGCTGACGGCGAACGGGTCTTCGCCGGATTGAGGTTGTTAAAGGTTTCACCCCTCCCGCTTGCGGGAGGGGTCGGGGGTGGGCAACACCGTTTCAGATGCCCACCCCGCTGCGACTAACGAGCAAGCTCGTAAGTCTCGCTGCCCCTCCCGCAAGCGAGAGGGGAGATTACGCCGCAAGCTGCGGCGTGAAGAGCAGGCTCTGGCTGATCGCGGCGCGCACCGTATTCTCGCGGAACGGCTTGGAGATCAAGAAGGTCGGCTCGACCCGCCCGCCGGTGAGCAGCCGTTCGGGAAAGGCGGTGATGAAGATCGCGGGCACCGGCGCGATCGCGAGGATGTCCTGCACCGCATCGATGCCCGACGATCCGTCGGCAAGCTGGATGTCGGCAAGGACGAGACCGGCGTCGGTTTCCTCGAACGCCGCGATCGCGGCCTCGTGAGTCGTCGCGATCCCCGCGACGCGGTGGCCGAGGTCGCGGACGATCTGTTCCAGCTCCATCGCGATCAGCGGCTCGTCCTCGATGATCAGCACCGAGGTGCGTGATTCGCGGTCGAGTTCGCCGACCGCGTCGGCGAGCAGCGCCTCGACCGTCGGGCGGTCGGTTCCGGTGATCAGCCCGGCCTCTTCGACCGAAAAGCCTTCGAGCGCGGTGAGCAGCAGGATCTGCCGGCCGAGCGGGGTCAGCTGCGCCAGCCGGCGATGCGCGGCGCAGACCAGCGGGTGTTCGTCCTCGCCGGCGCCTTCGCCCTCGTCGATATAGGCGCTTTCCCAGATACGGTGAAAATTGCGGTAGAGGTCGATCCGCGTGCCGTCGCCGCTGTGGAACTCGCCGGGCGCCGCGACGATGACCTCGAGGGTGGTGTGGACGAAATTATCGCCATGTTGCTGACTGCCCGTCAGCGCGCGCGCATAGCGGCGCAGATAGGGAAGATGGCTCCGAATTTCCTCGCCCAATGTCATCGAAACACCTCCCTCTTGAGAGGAGTCATACGCGTGCCCGCGCGGGTCGGTTCCCTTGGCGGACGCCGAAAAAGCGATGCGCCGCGCTGCAACTTGTCTTGCCTTGAAGCGTAGATTCAGCCGGGACGCCATGGGGCCGCGGCGTAAGCGGGCGGAATGCCGCCACTTTCTTGTTGCGCGGCAAGGATGCTTTTGTAGGGACCATATGATGGCAGAGCGGCGGCCCGGGGAATATAGCGGTGCGGCGGCATCGCACGACGGCGGGGGACGGCAAGTGTCGGACGGGGGGGACGAAGAGGCGAAACGGGCCGAACGGCTGCGTCTCGATACGCTTCGCGAGTATCGCATCATGGACACCCCGCCCGAGGCGGCGTTCGACCGCGTGACCAAGATGGTCGCCGACCTTTATGGCGTACCGATCGCGCTGGTGTCGTTCGTCGGCGAGCACCGCCAATGGGTCAAGTCGGCCCATGGCCTCGGCGCGGCGGACACGCCGCGCGACATCGGTTTCTGCCGCCATGTCGTTGCCGGGGGGCGGTCCGTCATGGTGACCGATGCGGCGAATGATGCCCGCTTTCGCGACGATCCGCTCGTCGTTGGCGATCTTCGGGCGCGTTTTCATGCCGGGGTGCCGCTCCGCGCCTATAATGGCGCGATCCTGGGGACGCTGTGCCTGATCGGCGGCGAAGAGCGCGCGCCGTTGACCGCCACCGAAATCGAACGGCTGGAGGATTTCGGCGGCATCATCATGGCCGAGGCCGATCTGCGCCGCATTGTCGGCGAACGCGACGAGGCGCGGCGGACGCTCGAGCGCGCGCTCGATTTTTCGGGGATCGCGACCTGGCGCTACGATGCGCGCACCGGCGCGATCCACTGGCGCGGCGCGGTGGCCGAGCTGTGGGGTGCCGACCATGCGACCGCGCTCGCGCATGTCGACGGCTTCTTCGACCGCATCCATCCCGACGACCGCGAAGCCGTGCGCGGCGTGCTCGGCGATTCGGTGGCGAGCGGCGCGCATTATGCGACCGAATATCGCATCCAGCATCCCGAACGCGGCGTCCGCTGGATCGCCGTGCATGGCGACTGGGACGTCAAGACCGACGATGCGATCCTGACCGGCGTCAGCATCGACATCACCGAGCAGAAGAGCCGGCAGGAAAACGCCAATCTGCTGATGCGCGAACTGCACCACCGGATGCGCAATCTGTTCGCGACGGTCAGCGCGATCATCTCGCTCACCCGCCACGCGGCGCAGGGCGTCGACGATTATGTCGAGCGGATCAGCAGCCGGCTCGACGCGCTCAACCGCGCGCAGAATGTGCTGCTCGGCGCCAATTTCATGACGGGGTCGATGCACGCGCTGATGCGCGAGGTCGAGGCGGCCTTTCCGCGCATCCACTGGTCGGGCCCCGACCTGCTGCTCCCCGAAAACGCGCTGGTCGCGATGGCGCTGTTCTTCAACGAGCTCGCGACCAACGCCGCGAAGCATGGCGCGCTGACCGGCGCGAACGGCCGGGTCGAGGTGAACTGGACGCAGGACGCCGAAGGCAGCGACGATCGCCGGTTCCGCCTGACCTGGGCCGAAAGCGGCGGTGACAAGCAGGTGGTCGCGCCCGACCGCACCAGCTTCGGCACGCTGCTGATGGAGCGTAGCGTCAAGAACAACCTCGGCGGCACGATCGAACGGCGTTGGGAACCCAGCGGGCTGGTCGTCGACATCACGCTGCCCGCGCGGTGGCGCGAGGCGTAGGCGCACTCCCGACCATTTGTTCTCTTCATGTTCTCGTGCTAGCCATGGGGCATGTCCGTCCACGCGATTCCCGAACGACCGGCCCGGTATTTCCTCCTCCGCTCGCGGGCGCGGGTGGAACGCATGCGCGCAGCGGCCGTTTCCCTTGCGAACCCGTTGACCGATACATGGCGGACGCGCGTGCCCGACGAACCGGCCCCCGATGATGATGTAACGACGCTGGACGCGCTGGCGCGCGCGATCGATCGCTGCACGCGCTGCCCGCTCTATCGCAACGCGACGCAGGGGGTCGCGGGCGAGGGGCCGAAGGCGGCGCGCATCATGCTCGTCGGCGAGCAGCCGGGCGATCAGGAGGATCGGCAGGGACGCCCCTTCGTCGGCCCGGCGGGGCAGTTGCTCGACGCGGCGCTGGACGAAGCGGGGCTCGACCGGCGGCGGCTGTTCCTCACCAATGCGGTCAAGCATTTCAAGTTCGAGCCGCGCGGCAAACGGCGGCTGCATCAGAATCCGACGATCGCGGAGATCGACATCTGCCGCTGGTGGCTCGACAAGGAGCGGGCGCTCGTCGAACCCGAGCTGATCGTCACGCTCGGCGCGAGCGCGCTGCGCGGCGTGACCGGGCGGAGCGTGAGCATCAAGTCGATGCGCGGCGCGGTGCATAGGTTGGAAGGGGGCGGCAGGCTGATCGCGACGGTCCATCCCTCCTTCCTGCTGCGCATGCCCGACCGGACGCGCGCCGCCGCCGAGCGCGCGGCCTTCGTCGCCGACCTGATCCGCGCGCGGAAACTCGCCGCCTGATGGCGAAGTCCAAAACCTGGATCGAGTCGCACCCCAGCGGCATCTATGTGAAGCCCGCCGACCTGTGGATCGACCCGTCGCGCCCGGTTGCGCGCGCCGCGGTGACGCACGGCCACGCCGACCATGCGCGCAGCGGCCATGGCGCGGTGTTCGCGACGCCCGGGACGCTCGCGATCATGGCGCTGCGCTATGGCGTCGATGCCGAGGCGAGCCATAACCAGGCCTTCGGTTACGGCGACGGCTTCGAGCGCGGCGGCGTGCGCTTTTCCTTCCATCCCGCGGGGCATGTGCTCGGCAGCGCGCAGATCCTGATGGAATATCGGGGCGAGCGGATCGTCGTCACCGGCGATTACAAGCGCCGCGCCGACCCGACCTGCGCGCCCTTCGAGGTCGTGCCGTGCGACATTTTCGTCACCGAGGCGACCTTCGGCCTGCCGGTGTTCCGCCATCCGCCCACGGGGGACGAGATCGCCAAGCTGCTCGCCGCGGTGCGCGCTGAGCCCGAGCGGTCGGTGCTCGTCGGCGCCTATGCGTTGGGGAAGGCGCAGCGCGTGATCACCGAATTGCGCGGCGCCGGATGGGATGCGCCGATCTATATCCACGGCGCGCTCGAGAAGATGTGCCAGCTTTATGCGATCCACGGCGTCGAGCTCGGCGAACTGCGGCTCGTTTCGGAGACCGGCAAGGCCGAGATGGCGGGGCAGATCGTCCTCGCGCCGCCGTCGGCGCTGAATGACCGCTGGTCGCGGCGGCTGCCCGATCCGGTGACCGCGATGGCGTCGGGCTGGATGCGTGTGCGCCAGCGCGCGCGCCAGCGGATGGTCGAACTGCCGCTTGTCATTTCGGACCATGCCGACTGGGACGAACTCACCGCGACGATCGCGGAGGTGAACCCGCGGGAGACATGGATCACCCACGGCAGCGAGGACGGCCTCTTGCGCTGGTGCGAGCTGACGCAGCGCAAGGCGCGCGCGCTGCATCTCGTCGGACGCGATGTCGAGGATGAGGGCGGGGAGGCGGCGGCGTGAAACGCTTCGCGGCCCTGATCGACCGGCTGATCTACACGCGCTCGCGCAATACGAAGCTTGCGCTGATCGCCGATTATCTGCGCCATACGCCTGATCCCGACCGCGGCTGGGCGATCGCGGCGCTGACCGAGAGCCTCGACTTTCCGGCGGTGAAGGCGGGGACGGTGCGGGCGCTGCTGGCGACGCGCGTGGATGAGGAATTGTTCCGCCTGTCGCGCCACTTCGTCGGCGATACGGCGGAGACGGCGGCGCTGTTGTGGCCGGAGCCTGATAAGCCCCTCCCCTTCAGGAGTGTCGGGTCGGCCATGCCCCCGGCATGGCCTAAACCGTCCGGGGGACGGTTTACCCGACACTGGGTTGGGGTGGGGGCCATCAGCCTTGCGCAAGGCCGATGGCCCCCACCCGCTGCGACTAGGGAGCAAAGCTCCCAAGTCTCGCTGCCCTCCCCTGAAGGGGAGGGCGGATTGAGCGTCTCCGAAGCCGTCGCAGCCCTCTCCGCCGCCACGCGCAGCGATGCCCCGGCCGTCGTTGCTTCGCTGCTCGACCGGCTCGACGCCGACGGGCGCTATGCGCTGCTCAAGCTCGCGCTCGGCGGGATGCGCGTCGGGGTGTCGGCGCGGCTCGCGAAGCAGGCGTTCGCGCAGGCGTTCGCCGTGCCGGTCGACGATGTCGAGGAGCTGTGGCACGCGATCCCGCCGCCCTATGCGCCGCTGTTCGCGTGGGGCGAGGGAAGGGCGGAGCGCCCCGACCTCGCCGATGTGGCTTTCTTCCGTCCCTTCATGCTCGCGCATCCGCTTGAGGGAGAGAGCGTCGATCTCGCCGATTATGCCGCCGAGTGGAAATGGGACGGCATCCGCGTCCAGATCGTGCGCGCAGGGAAGGGGGGCGGCAGCGAGACGCGCATCTACAGCCGCGGCGGCGAGGAGATCGGCGGGGCGTTTCCCGAGCTGGTCGCGGCCTTCGATCAGGACGCGGTGATCGATGGCGAGTTGCTCGTGCGCGGGGCAGTCCAAGGGGGTGAAGCGGCGAGTTTCAACGCGCTCCAGCAACGGCTCGGGCGCAAGACGGTGTCCAAAAAGATGCTCGCCGATTATCCGGCCTTCGTGCGCGTCTATGACCTGCTCGCGCTCGACGGCAATGACCTGCGCGGCCTGCCGTGGACCGAACGGCGGCGGCAGCTGGAGGCTTTCGTCCCGCGCCTCGCCGCCAGCCATTTCGACCTGTCGCAGGTGATCGATGCGAAGGACTTCGACGACCTTGCCGAACGCCGCGCGGGCGCGCGCGACGCCGCGATCGAGGGGGTGATGCTCAAGCGCCGCGATGCGCCCTATGTCGCCGGCCGCCGCGCGGGGCTGTGGTACAAGTGGAAGCGCGACCCGCTCACCGCCGACTGCGTGATGATGTATGCGCAGCGCGGCAATGGGCGCCGCGCGAGCTTCTATTCGGACTATACCTTCGGATGCTGGTCCGACGCGGGCGAGTTGCTGCCGGTAGGGAAGGCCTATTCGGGCTTCACCGACGAGGAGTTGAAATGGCTCGACAAATTCGTGCGCGACCACACGCTGAACCGCTTCGGCCCGGTGCGCGAGGTCGAAAAGTCGCTCGTGCTCGAAGTCGCCTTCGATTCGATCCATGGCAGCAAGCGCCACAAATCGGGGCTCGCGATGCGCTTCCCGCGCATATCGCGCATCCGCCGCGACAAGCCCGCCGAGGAGGCCGACCGCATCGCGACGCTGCGGGCGATGGTGACCTAGGGACCCCTCCTCTTCAGAGGAGGGGCAGCGAGACTTGCGAGCTTGCTCGCTAGTCGCAGCGGGGTGGTGCTCCTTCACCGGCACCCACCACCCCAAACCCCTCCTCTGACGAGGAGGGGCCTAATTATAAGGAAAATTGCCGCCACGGGGTTGCAACTCGCGCGAAAATACCGAGTTAGACCCCCGAACACATAAAGGAGACTGCCATGACGATCGCTTTCCCGCCGCTGCCCTATGCCCAGGACGCGCTGGCGCCGCATATCTCGGCCGACACGCTCGCGACCCACCATGGCAAGCACCACAAGACCTATGTCGACAAGGTCAACGCCGCGATCGAGGGCACCGAGCTTGCCGACAAAACCCTCGAGGAAATCATCCACCACGCCGAGGGATCGGGCAACAAGGGCCTGTTCAACAATAGCGCCCAGTCGTGGAACCACGCCTTTTACTGGAACAGCCTGTCGCCCACGAAGACCGCGCCCGCCGGCGATCTCGCCGCCGCGATCGACCGCGACTTCGGTTCGCTCGACGAGCTGAAGAAGAAGCTCAAGGAGACCGCGGTCAACCATTTCGCGTCGGGCTGGGCCTGGCTCGTCTCACGCGACGGCGCGCTGTCGGTCACCGACACGCATGATGCCGGTACCGAGCTGACCGCGGGTATCAAGCCGCTGCTGGTGATCGACGTGTGGGAACATGCCTATTATATCGACCGCAAGAATGTCCGCCCCGACTATGTGAATGCGGTGGTCGACGAGCTCTTGAACTGGGATTTCGCCGCCGAAAATCTCGCGCGTGACGGGACGTGGACCTATCCGGCGTAATATCGTTACTTTCAGGATAATGCCGTGTGTCCCCGCGAAGGAGCATCGGGTCGGATCGTCCCCCGGACGATCCTTGACCATGCGGGGCATGGTCAACCCGATACTGACCCATCTCCCGAGGGTTCAAAATGGCGCCGACCGGAGATGGGCTCCCGCCTTCGCGGGAGCACACCCTCTCTTTTGACGTTGGTCGCGTAGGGTTCCGCGGTGAGAGAGGTTTCATGCAGGCCGTAACGAAATTTGGCCCGCGCGGGCCTATCGGGATCGTCCGCCTTCGCCTATAGGCGCGGCCATGACGATCAGCCTGTTCGAACTCTTCAAAATCGGTGTCGGTCCTTCGAGCTCGCATACCGTCGGGCCGATGGTCGCGGCGCGGCGCTTCACCGTCTGGCTCGACGAGCAGGCGTTGCTCGCGAAGACCGCGCATGTCGAAGCCGATCTTTACGGCTCGCTCGCGCTGACGGGGAAGGGCCACGCCGCCGACACCGCGGTCGTCGCGGGGCTCGCGGGCGAAATCCCCGCCTCGACCAGCCTCGCCGCGATCAAGGCGCATTGGGACCGGGCGGAGAGCGAGGGCTTCCTCTATCTGCTCGGCCGCCAGCGCGTCCGCTTCCAGCCCGCGCGCGACCTCCATTTCCAGATGAAGCAGCGCCAGCCCTTCCACAGCAATGCGGTCAGCTTCACCGCCCGCGACGGCGAGGGCGAGATCCTCGCGAAGCGCATGTATTTCTCGATCGGCGGCGGCTTCGTCGTCGATGAGGATGAGGCGGGGCGCAACAGCCGCGGGGCGGAGGACGAGGTCGAACTGCCCTTCGCCTTCACCTCGGGCGCCGACCTCATGGAAATGGGCGCCGCGTCGGGCAAGAGCTTTGCCGAAATGATGCTCGAGAATGAGCTTGCGCACCGCAGCCTCGCGGAGGTGGAGGCGGGGCTCGACGAAATCGCGGCGGCGATGGACGCGTCGATCGACGCCGGCTGCTCGAGCACCGGCGTGCTGCCCGGCGGGCTCAAGGTCAAGCGCCGCGCGCCGCAGATCGCCGCCGACATACGCGAACGGCATGAGGCGAACCTGTCCGATCCGATGGCGATGATGGACTGGATCAACCTGTGGGCGATGGCGGTGAACGAGGAGAACGCCGCGGGCGGCAAGGTCGTCACCGCGCCGACCAATGGCGCGGCGGGGATCATCCCAGCGGTGATCCGCTATTACCGGCGCAGCTATCGCGGCGACGCGGCGGGCGTGCGCACCTTCCTGCTCGCCGCGGGCGCGGTCGGCGCGCTCTACAAGCGCAACGCCAGCATCTCGGGCGCCGAGGTGGGCTGCCAGGGCGAGGTCGGCGTCGCCTGCTCGATGGCGGCGGCGGGGCTGACCGCGGCGCTCGGCGGCACCAACGCGCAGGTCGAAAACGCCGCCGAGATCGGCATGGAGCACAACCTCGGCCTCACCTGCGACCCCATTGGAGGGTTGGTGCAGATCCCGTGCATCGAGCGCAACGCGATGGGCGCGATCAAGGCGATCGACGCGAGCCGCATCGCGATGATCGGCGACGGCACGCATGTCGTCAGCCTCGACACAGTGATCGCGACGATGCTGCAAACCGGCCGCGACATGCGCGACAAATATAAGGAAACGTCGAAGGGCGGGCTGGCGGTCAGCGTGGTGGAGTGTTGAGGGACGATTATGGTCGACACAGTGCCAATCCTCCCTGTCGCGCAGCGATGGGGAGGTGGCAGCGCGGAGCCCTGACGGAGGGGCCATGGCGCGGCCCCTCCACCACTCGCTTCGCGAGCGGTCCCCTCCCCATGGCCTTCGGCCACAGGGAGGAATGCGCATCTTGCATTGCCGCCGCGTTTGTCTGATTGGGAGCGCCAAGAAGGAGACCGCCCCATGAAGACCCGCGCCGCCGTTGCGTTCGAAGCGAAGAAGCCGCTCGAGATCGTCGAACTCGACCTCGAAGGTCCGAAGGCGGGCGAGGTGCTGGTCGAGATCATGGCGACGGGCATCTGCCACACCGACGCTTACACGCTCGATGGCTTCGACAGCGAGGGCATTTTCCCGAGCGTGCTGGGGCATGAGGGCGCGGGCGTGGTGCGCGAGGTCGGCGCGGGGGTGACGAGCGTGAAGCCCGGCGACCATGTGATCCCGCTCTACACCCCCGAATGCCGCCAGTGCAAAAGCTGCCTCAGCGGCAAGACCAACCTCTGCACCGCGATCCGCGCGACGCAGGGCAAGGGGCTGATGCCCGACGGCACGACGCGCTTCAGCTACAAAGGTCAGCCGATCTTCCATTATATGGGCTGCTCGACCTTCTCGAACTTCACCGTGCTGCCCGAGATCGCGGTTGCGAAGATCCGC
Source organism: uncultured Sphingopyxis sp. (assembly GCF_900078365.1). Classification (NCBI taxonomy): domain Bacteria; kingdom Pseudomonadati; phylum Pseudomonadota; class Alphaproteobacteria; order Sphingomonadales; family Sphingopyxidaceae; genus Sphingopyxis; species uncultured Sphingopyxis sp. The sequence continues at coordinate 3,194,369 of NZ_LT598653.1, read as the reverse complement.
GAGGACGCGCCCTTCCAGTCGAGCTGCTACATCGGCTGCGGCGTCACCACCGGGGTCGGTGCGGTCATCAACACCGCGAAGGTGCAGGTCGGCGACAATGTCGTTGTTTTCGGGCTCGGCGGCATCGGGCTCAACGTGATCCAGGGCGCGCGGCTTGCGGGTGCGAACCAGATCATCGGCGTCGACATCAACCCCGATCGCGAAGAATGGGGCCGCAAGTTCGGCATGACCGAGTTTCTGAACTCGAAGGGCATGAGCCGCGAGGATGTCGTCGCGGCGATCGTGCAGATGACCGACGGAGGCGCCGACTACACCTTCGACGCCACGGGCAATACCGAGGTGATGCGGACGGCACTGGAAGCCTGTCACCGCGGCTGGGGTACCTCGATCATCATCGGGGTCGCCGAGGCGGGCAAGGAGATTGCGACGCGGCCGTTCCAGCTCGTTACCGGGCGCAACTGGCGCGGCACCGCGTTCGGCGGCGCGAAGGGGCGCACCGACGTGCCGAAGATCGTCGATATGTATATGCAGGGCAAGATCGAGATCGACCCGATGATCACCCATGTCATGGGCCTCGAGGAGATCAACAAGGGCTTCGACCTGATGCACGCGGGGGAGAGCATCCGCAGCGTCGTCGTTTATTGACGATTTCGCTATTCCCCTTATCGGCGTCATTGCGAGCGAAGCGAAGCAATCCAGAGCGGCTTCACTCTGGATTGCTTCGCTTCGCTCGCAATGACGGGAAGAGGAGGAAGCGTTTGACCGGACCCTATGTGCTGACGTTCAGCTGCGCTGACGCGGTCGGCATCGTCGCGGCGGTGACGGGGCTGCTCGCGGACGCCGACGGCTTCATCCTCGACAGCCAGCAATATGCCGACCTCGATTCGGGGCGCTTCTTCATGCGGGTCGAGTTCCGCGGCGAAGGACCGCGCTTTCCCGAGGGGCTGGCCGGGGTGCAGGCGGCGTTCGCACCGATCGTCGAGCGATTCCGGATGGATGCAAGGATCAGCGATACCGCCGCCAAGCCGCGCTTCGTGATCGCGGTGTCGCAAGGCAGCCATTGCCTCAACGACCTGCTCCACCGCTGGTCGACGGGCAATCTCGCGATCGACGTGGTGGGCGTCGTGTCGAATCATGAGACGCAGCGGCGGCTTTCCGAATGGCATGGGGTGCCCTTTCACTACCTGCCGGTGAGCGATGCGAACCGCGCCGAACAGGAAGCGGCGATCCTCGACGTGATGATGCGCGGCGGCGCTGAATATCTGGTGCTCGCGCGCTATATGCAGGTCTTGTCGAGCGATCTGTCGGCGCGGCTAGCGGGCCGCTGCATCAACATCCACCACAGCTTTCTGCCGGGCTTCAAGGGCGCCAAACCCTATCACCGCGCGCACGAGCGCGGCGTGAAGCTGATCGGCGCGACCGCGCATTTCGTGACGAGCGACCTCGATGAGGGGCCGATCATCGAACAGGCGGTCGAGCGCGTCGATCACCGCGACGGGGTCGAGGAACTGATCCGCATTGGCCGCGATACCGAGGCGCAGGTGCTCGCGCGCGCGGTGCGCTGGGTCGCCGAACAGCGCGTGCTGATCGACGGCCGCAAGACGGTGGTGTTTCGCTAGGACGCGATCGATGGAATCGTCATCCCGGCCCTTCGACTGCCTTGCAGGCGCTCAGGATAAACTGGCCCAGGGCCAGTCCGGGATGACGGGACAGGGAGGGCGGTGCTAGGGTCTGATCCGATCACGCGGCTTGCCGCTTTCGGGTTCGTCATTTTCGGGGAATCCGGAGCAGAATGGCGGCTGGCCCTCCCCGGCGGAGCAGGGTAGGTATCGATTCGCAACCAGAATCAGGAGGAGCGGAAAGCCATGTACAGTCACAATATGGTCGGATCGAACGACCTCGCCGCGTCAAAGGCATTCTATGACGCCACCTTCCAGGCGATCGGCGGCAAGCCGGGAATCCAGGACGAGAAGGGGCGCCTGATGTATCTGCACAACGGCGGCATCTTCATGGTGACCGCGCCGATCGACGGCGAGCCCGCGACCGTCGGCAACGGCTGCACGATCGGCTTCGCGATGGAAAATCCCGAACAGGCGAAGGCATGGCACGACGCCGGCGTCGCCGCGGGCGGCACCTCGATCGAAGATCCGCCGGGCATCCGCGAAGGCGGTTTCGGCCAGCTCTACCTCGCCTATCTGCGCGATCCGTCGGGCAACAAGCTCTGCGCGCTGCACCGCGTCGTCTGAGCCGGAACAGGCAGAAGCCATGCGCGGCGAAGCGGGATTGCTGGCGGACCTTGGCGCGCTTGCCATCCCCTTCGCCGCCTATGAGCATGAAGCGGTGTTCACCGTCGCCGAAAGCGACGCGGTCAACGCCGCGATCCCGGGCGCGCATACCAAGAATCTGTTCCTCAAGGACAATGGTGGCGCCTTCTGGCTCGTAACGGTGCCGTCGGCGGCGCGCGTCGACCTGAAAGCCCTGCCCGCCGCGATCGGCAGCAAGCGGGTGAGCTTCGGCAAGGCGGAGGATATGGAGCGGCTGCTCGGCATTTCGCCGGGATCGGTGACCCCGCTCGCGGCGATCAATGCCGCGCCGGCAAGCATCACCGTCGTGCTCGACAAAGGGCTGGCCGCGGCGGAGACGGTGAACGTCCATCCGCTCCGCAATACCGGCACGTTGGGCCTTTCGGGCGCAACGATCCTCGACCTCTTGCGTCATTGGGGACATCGGCCGCTCGTCGCGTCCATCCCCGTTCAGGACCCCGCATGACCATCGAAACCCTTTCCACCGTTCGCAGCCATGGCGGGACGCAAGGCGTCTATAAGCACGCCAGCACGACAACCGGCACCGACATGACCTTCGCGGTCTTTGTCCCCGACCATGAAGAGGGCGCGAAGCTGCCGGTGCTCTGGTATCTGTCGGGGCTGACCTGCACCCATGCGAATGTGATGGAAAAGGGCGAGTATCGGGCGGCCTGCGCCGAGCATGGCGTGATCTTCATCGCGCCCGACACGTCGCCGCGCGGCGAGGATGTTCCGGACGATCCCGATGCGGCCTATGATTTCGGGCTCGGCGCCGGCTTTTATGTCGATGCGACCGAGGAGCCATGGGCGCAGCATTACCGGATGCGCTCGTACATCGAGGACGAGCTGCCGTCGCTGATCCTGCGCCATTTCGCGAGCGCCGACCTGACGCGGCAGGGCATCACCGGCCATTCGATGGGCGGGCACGGCGCGCTGACCATCGGGCTGCGCAATCAGGACCGCTATCGTTCGGTGTCGGCCTTTTCGCCGATCGCCGCGCCGTCGCAATGCCCGTGGGGCGAAAAGGCGCTCGGCGGCTACCTTGGCGACGATCGCGAGGACTGGCACGCCTATGATGCGTGCGCGCTGCTCGATCAGGGACTGCGCGTGCCCGACCTGCTCGTCGATCAGGGCGAAGCCGACAATTTCCTGACCGAGCAGCTCAGGACCGAATTGCTGGTCGAAGCGTGCGAGCGCAACGGACAGAAGGCCGAAATCCGGATGCAGCCGGGATATGACCACAGCTATTATTTCATCTCGACCTTCATGGCCGAGCATGTCGCGTGGCATGCGGAGCGGTTGAAGGCGTGAGCTTTCTCCCTTCCCGCCCGCGCGGGAGGGGGGTCAGGGATACGCCCGGCTCGCGGCGCGCGCAGCCATCAGGTCCCAAAGGCCGCTGTGCTGCGTGACGAGTTGCTGCGCGCCGAACAGCATCGCGCGTTCGATCGCGGGCGTGTCGGCGACCATCGTGGCGAGCCGCGCCGTGCCCGGCAGGTCGGGCAGGGTGCAGGTCGGCGGCACCAGGTCGAGCCGCAGCGCGCTGATGTCGAGGAGCACGCGAATCATCCGCCAGTCGAGCGTCAGCGCGATCGCGGCGCCGAGCGCGCAGCCATGGCGATCCGATTCGGCGAGCATGTCGAGCGCCTTGCGCTGCGCGGCGACCGCGGCCTCGCACTGCGCCTGCCCCTGCGTACTGGGCACGGGGCCGGCCGCCGCGGCGATCTTGGACAGGAAAGCGCGTTCCAGGGCGAAGGCCTCGGCGGCTTCGTCCATCCAGCGGCGCGATGCGGGGTCGACCGCCTTGCGCGCGGCATTGTCGATGACGCCGGGATGGCGGCCGTGGAGAAGGCAGAGGAAATGCACCGCGTCGGCGAGGTTGCGCATCGCCTCGGGCCCGCTCGACAGCGCGCCCGAACGGACGTGCGCGTGCGCGCCGGTGCCGTCGCTGGCGACCAGCGCGTCGAGCAGTTCGGCGGCGCCGCGCGTCGGCGTTTTGGGCTGGGGCGACTGGCTCAACGCTCGATCCTCGCTGTGGCAGGGCGCGCAGGCCCAAGCCGATGGAATGTCAGCGATCGGTCATAGGGCAACGTCGTAAACGACGCGTTTATAAGCGGCGACGGATTTATGACCCAAGTGTTTCAGCCGGGGACAGAAATCCGAAAAACGAAGGAACCGGCAAGCCCCGGGGAGAAGCTTGCCGGTCCCATGCCATGGCGCCGGGGGCGCCATCGGAGCGGAAGGGCCAGACGGGGAGAGGGAATGCCCGGCCGGGACCGCTCAAGCCGCGAGTGCGAGTTCGCCGGTCTTTTCGGGGGTCTTTTCGGCGTTCGGCGCGTCAGCTTCGATCGTCGTCAGCGCGGGCTCGCCGGCGGTCTTCGCGGGGAAGAGCAGCCGCGAGGCGAGCACGACGAGACCGAGCGCGAAATAGGCCGCGAAGGTCTGGGCGGGGAAGAAAAAGAGCGGCGCGATGAACGCCAGGCGCAGATAGAGCGGGTTGAAGCCGAAATCCTGGCCCACGGCCTCGCAGATACCGAAGAAGGTGTCGCGGCGGCGGAAGAGATTGGTGGTTTCGTTGTCCATTTTTCTGTCTTTCCCTTTGGCTGCGAGCACTGCCCCGCGCCGATGCCCGAAGCATCGCAAAGGCCGTGCCAATTTGTGCAGTCCCTCGAATTTCCGGGCTTTTTCCCGCCTCGCCCCGACGGGTTGCCCGCTATTCCTCGTGCATCGATTCCCAACGAGTGGGAATGATTGCCATTTGATGGGTGGTGCCTGAACCGGTGATGAAGCCCCCGCATCGCTGTGACGCGGGCTATGTGATGAGGAAATATGAAGATTTAAAGAGGATTGGCGAAAATAATTGTGCAATGCAACATCGCGGCCCGCGGCCCGCGGCCCGCGGCCGGCGGCCGGCGGCCGATTCGGGCGGAAGCGGACCCATCTTTCATCGTCACCCCGGACTTGATCCGGGGTCCATTCACGCAGGGTGGAAAGAATGGATCCCGGATCAGGTCCGGGATGACGCATGTCTGGGACTGACCGGGAGCTGCCATTGATCCTCCCTGTGGCGAAGCCATGGGGAGGTGGCAGCGGCGAAGCCGCTGACGGAGGGGCAATGACGCGACGTTGCGGCCCCTCCACCATTCGCTTCGCGAACGGTCCCCCTCCCCATGGCTTCGCCACAGGGAGGATCAGGAATCGGCCGCTCTCTACCGCAAAGCGGACGGAAAAAGGCGGCCCGTCGCCGGACCGCCCTCCGATTCCCGTGGATCCCGGCCTTATTGGTCGAGGAAGCTGCGCATCTTGCGGCTGCGCGACGGGTGCTTCAGCTTGCGGAGCGCCTTCGCTTCGATCTGACGGATGCGTTCGCGCGTCACGCTGAACTGCTGGCCGACTTCCTCGAGCGTATGGTCGGTGTTCATGCCGATACCGAAGCGCATGCGCAGCACGCGCTCCTCGCGCGGGGTGAGCGACGCCAAAACGCGCGTCACCGTTTCCTTGAGGTTCGACTGCACCGCGGCGTCGACCGGGATCACCGCGTTCTTGTCCTCGATGAAATCGCCGAGGTGGCTGTCTTCCTCGTCGCCGATCGGCGTTTCGAGGCTGATCGGCTCCTTGGCGATCTTCATCACCTTGCGGACCTTTTCGAGCGGCATCGACAGCCGCTCGGCCATTTCCTCCGGCGTCGGCTCGCGGCCGCTCTCGTGGAGGAACTGGCGGCTGCAGCGCACCAGCTTGTTGATCGTCTCGATCATGTGGACCGGGATGCGGATCGTGCGCGCCTGGTCGGCGATCGAGCGGGTGATCGCCTGCCGGATCCACCAGGTCGCATAGGTCGAGAACTTGTAGCCGCGGCGATATTCGAATTTGTCGACCGCCTTCATCAGGCCGATATTGCCCTCCTGAATGAGGTCGAGGAACTGCAGCCCGCGGTTGGTATATTTCTTCGCGATCGAGATCACGAGGCGCAGGTTCGCCTCGACCATTTCCTTCTTGGCGATGCGCGCCTCGCGCTCGCCCTTCTGGACCATGTTCACGACGCGGCGGAATTCGGTCAGGCTCATGCCCGCCGCCTGCGCGATTTCGCTGATCTCGATGCGGATGCGATCGACCGCGCCGGCTTCATTCTCGGCGAAGGCGGCCCATTTCTTGTCGATGCCGCTGACGCTGTCGAGCCAGTTTTCCTCGAGCTCGCGCCCGACATAATTGTCGAGGAACGACTTGCGCGGCACCTTGTGGCGCTCGGCGAGGCGCAGCATCTGGCCGCCCAATGCGGTCAGGCGGCGGTTGTAGCTGTAGAGCTGGTCGACGAGATATTCGATCTTGGTGCCGTGGAACTGCACGCTTTCGACCTGCGCGGTCAGCTCCTCGCGCAGCTTGTGATATTTCTTCTCTGACGCCGACGGAAATTCCTCGCCGCCCGACAAAGCTTCGAGGCGCGCGTCCTGCAGCTTCGAGAAGGCCTTGAAGCTCTTGGTGATCGCGGCGAACTTCTCGAGCGCGTCGGGTTTCAGCAGCTCTTCCATCGCGGCGAGGCTGAGCGTGTTGTCCTCCTCATCCTCCTCGAAGCTTTCGCGCTTGCCCGACGAGCCTTCGCCGTCCTCGTCGTCGCCGTCGGCCGAGGGTTCCTCCTCGACCTCATCCTCGTCCTTGAACGAGACGCCGGCGGTCTTCTCGCTGATCTCACCGTCGTCCTCGGCGCCTTCCTCGTCGAGATTTTCGGGCGCGGGATCCTTCGACAGCATCGCTTCGAGATCGACGATCTCGCGCAGCTGCATGTCGCCGTTGTTGAGCGCATTCGACCATTCGATAATCGCGTTGAAGGTCAGCGGGCTTTCGCACAGCCCGAGGATCATCGTGTCGCGGCCCGCCTCGATGCGCTTCGCGATCGCGATCTCGCCTTCGCGGCTGAGCAATTCGACCGCGCCCATTTCGCGCAGATACATGCGAACGGGATCGTCGGTGCGATCGACCGTTTCCTTCTTCTTCTCGATCGCGGGGTTGGAGACCGAACCCGTGCCGGCGCTGACGTCGATATCGTCGTCGCTTTCCTGCTCGGCCTCTTCCTGCACATCCTCGTCGCTCTCGACGATGTTGATGCCCATGTCGGAGATCGCCGACATGATGTCCTCGATCTGCTCCGACGACATCTGGTCCTGCGGCAGCGCCTCGTTCAATTCGTCATAGGTCAGGTAACCGCGCTTCTTGCCGCGCGCGATCAGCTTTTTGACGTCGGCCTCGTTGAGGTCGATCAGCGGGGCGTCAGTATCGGCTTCGGTGTTCTTGGTTGCCATCTGTTCTTCCTGCCTGAAAGGGCATTTGCTGGTCGTTACTGGCTGCTGCTCTCGGACAGCGCGGCCAGGCGGCGGGTCAGATCCTCATCCATGGCGCGCAGTTTCTGCTGCCGCGCCAGGCCTTCCTCATCCATCGTGCGCTGGAAATCCGCGGTGGCCTGTGCCAGCCGCTCGCGGATTTCGGGCTGGGTGACCAGCACGCCGATATATTCGTCGAGGTCGCGAAGCGCGGTTTCGCGCGCCGCTGCGGCCTCGTCACTGCTTTCCAGCCTGCGATTGAACGAGAAGTGCATTCCGTCGGCTCTGAGCAATGTCGTCGCCCTATTATACACTTTCATTGGCTCCAATATGGCAAGCAACCCCTCGCAATCAAGCCCTTCGCGGCACATTGCGCTGTCAAGCATCAGCCGGAGCAGTGCGGCGTCGCCCGGATCGCTCACCGGCAGGCGGGTGAGCGCCTCCTCGTTGCGCCGCAGCGCCTCGGGATAGCGCAGCAATCCGCCGATCAATGCCGCGACATAGGGCGCCGAAATCCCGGCTTGCCCGATGGAACGCGTTTCGTCGGCCGGAGGTTGCAGCCGCGGGTCGGGACCGAAGCGGCGACCGGCACCGCGTTGAGGGCTCGGCGTCCACGGCTGGCGCGGTCCGCGCTCGGGGCGCGCTCTCGCGAACAGCGCGTCGAGTCGCTCGCGAAAGGCCTCGCGATAATGGTGGCGCACGTCGGCGTCCTGGATCGCGTCGGCGTGGGCGAGCAGGCGCGTCTTGAGCGCCGCGCGTTCCTCGGGGGTCGTCAGCGGGCCTGCTGCGACCTCGTGCGCCCAGAGGCGCTCGACGAGCGGCTGGGCGTCTTCGAGGATTTCGACGAAGCCCGCCGCGCCGCGTGCGCGGACGAGGTCGTCGGGATCCTGCCCGGCCGGGAGAGTCGCGAAGGACAGGCTGAAGCCGGGACGAAGCAGCGGCAGCGCGCGCATCGCAGCGCGCATCGCTGCCTTCTGCCCCGCCGCGTCGCCATCGAAGCAGAGCACGGGCACGGGCACCATCCGCCAGATCATCGCGAGCTGATTCTCGGTGAGCGCGGTGCCGAGCGGCGCGACGGCGTCGGCGATCCCCGCCTCGGCGAGCGCGATCACGTCCATATAGCCCTCGACGACGATGATCCGGTTCGTCTGCCGCGACGCCGGGCTCGCCTTGTCGAGATTGTAGAGCGTGCGCCCCTTGTCGAAGAGCGGCGTGTCGGGCGAGTTCAGATATTTGGGCTCGCCGTCGCCGAGGATGCGTCCCCCAAAGGCGATGACCCGCCCGCGTGCGTCGCGGATCGGGATCATCAGGCGGCCGCGGAAACGGTCGTAGGGTTCCTTGTCGTCGACTGCGATCAGCATCCCCGATTCGACGAGCATCGCGGTCGGGAATTTCTTGAGCGCCTCTTTCAGCGCGCTGCGGCTTTCGGGCGCGAGGCCGAAGCCGAAGGCCTTGCGCGTCGCCTCCGAAATGCCGCGTTTCGCCAGATATTCGCGCGCGGGGGCCCCGTTGCTGCTGCCGAGCTGCTGGACGAACCAGTCGGCCGCCGCCTGCGTCACGTCGCGCAGGCTCGCCTGCTCTTCGGCCTTTTTCGCGGCGCGCGGGTCGGGGGCGGGGACCTCCATGCCCGCTTCGGCGGCGAGTTCCTTCACCGCATCCATGAACGACAGGCCGCGCTGGTCGGTCATCCAGCGGATCGCATCGCCATGCGCGCTGCAGCCGAAACAGTGGTAGAAGCCCTTTTCGTCGTTGATCGTGAAGCTCGGCGTCTTCTCGTTATGAAAAGGGCAGCAGGCCTTATACTCGCGCCCGGCGCGCGTGATCTTCACCGTGCGGCCGATGAGCGTCGACAGCGTGATGCGCGAGCGCAGCTCGTCCAGCCATTGCGGGGTGAGGGTCATCAGTCCCCCTCCCGCTTGCGGGAGGGGTTAGGGGAGGGCATGTCCGCAAGAACCCGTTCGATCTCGCTCACGACGCCCTCGATCCGTTCCAACACATCATTGTTCCAGAACCGGATCACCCGATAACCTCGTGTTTCCAGATAGGCCGTGCGCGCTTCGTCTTTCGCTACATCAACGGCGTGCTGTCCGCCATCGACTTCGATGACCAATTTGGCCGATCGCGAAACGAAATCGCAGATGAATGGGCTGACGGGGAATTGGCGATTGAAGCGGATGCCTGCAAGTTTGCGGGCACTGAGTTGAGTCCAGAGCTTCCGTTCGGCGTCGGTGGCGTTCAGGCGCAGTTCGCGTGAGCGCGCCGTCGGTCGTTTATAGCCTTTGTCCAAACAGGCCCTCCCCCGACCCCTCCCGCAAGCGGGAGGGGAGATTCTCGGCGCGCCCGGCTCAACCAGTCCCCTCCCATTTATGGGAGGGGTTAGGGGAGGGCATGTCAGCCCAATGCCGCCTTCACCCAGCCCGACGCCTTGCTCATGTCGAGCTGCGAGCCCAGCCGGTCCTTCACCGCGGCCATCACCTTGCCCATGTCCTTGAGGCTCGTCGCGCCGAGCTCCGCCACGATCGCATTGATCGCGGCGGTCGCTTCGTCGTCCGAAAGCTGCGCGGGCAGGAAATCCTCGATCACCGCGACCTCGGCGGCTTCGATGTCGGCGAGTTCCTGCCGCCCGCCCTGTTCGTACATCGTGATCGACTCGCGGCGCTGCTTGACCATCTTCTGAAGCACGTCGGTGACGAGCACATCGTCATCGGCGGGCGCGGTGCCGGTCCTGAGTTCGATGTCCTTGTCCTTGATCTTCGCCAGCATCAGCCGGATCGTGCCCAAACGCGCCTTGTCGCCCGCCTTCATCGCGGCGACCTGCGCAGCCTTGATGTCATCGCGAATCATGCGTGTCCCCATGCGCTGCAAATTTCGGAAAGACCCTCCCTAGCGGGAAGATTCCAAATCCGATAGCTTGTGAATCACTTTTTTGCCGCCTACTTGGTCGGCCGTTTAGCCCCCCGTCCGGAGCATGTTGAATGGCACCTGCCAACCCCCCTGCGGCGCCTAAAGTCGCGTCCAAAGCCCAGCCTTCCGGGGCTACGGGCGTCCTGGTCCTCGCCGATGGCACGATCCTGTGGGGCGTCGGTTATGGCGCGAGCGGGTCCGCCGTAGGCGAGATTTGTTTCAACACGTCGATGACGGGCTATCAGGAAATCCTGACCGATCCGAGCTACGCCGGGCAGATCGTCACCTTCACCTTCCCGCATATCGGCAATGTCGGCGCGAACCCGGAGGATATGGAGCGCGGCGTCCACGGCGCGCTCGGCGCCATCACGCGCGAGCTGCCGACGCAGCCGAGCAATTTCCGCAGCGTCCAGACCTTGCCCGAATGGATGACCGAACAGGGCGTGATCGGGCTCGCGGGGCTGGACACGCGCGCGCTGACCCGCCGGATCCGCGATGCCGGCGCGCCGAACGGGGTGATCGCGCACAGTCCCGACGGCAAGTTCGACATTGACGAACTGCTCGCTATGGCGCGCGGCTGGCCGGGGCTTGAAGGGTTGGACCTCGCGAAGGCGGTCAGCCGGACGGATACGGGCGATTGGACCGGCGGTGCGTGGGAATTGGGCAAGGGCTACCAATCCCCCTCCCGCTTGCGGGAGGGGCTAGGGGAGGGCATGTCGACCTCCGCCTCGACCGAAACAGACCCTCCCCCGACCCCTCCCGCAAGCGGGAGGGGAGATGACAGACCCCATGTCGTCGCGATCGACTATGGCGCGAAGGACAATATCTTCAGGAGCCTCGTAAAGGCCGGCGCGCGCGTCACCGTGGTGCCCGCGACCGCGAGCCTCGACGAAGTGCTGAGCCACCAGCCCGACGGCGTGTTCCTCTCGAACGGCCCCGGCGACCCCGCGGCGACGGGCGACTATGCGGTGCCGGTGATCCGGGGGCTGCTCGAACGCGACGTGCCGATCTTCGGCATCTGCCTCGGCCACCAGATGCTTGGGCTAGCGGCGGGTGCCAGGACCGTGAAGATGCACCAGGGCCACCGCGGCGCGAACCACCCGGTCCAACGCGCCGAAGATGGCGTGGTCGAGATCACCAGCATGAACCACGGCTTCGCGGTCGATGCTTCGACGCTGCCCGCCGGGGTGGTCGAGACGCACAAGAGCCTGTTCGACGGATCGAACTGCGGCATCGCGATCACGGGGAAGAATGCGTTCAGCGTGCAATATCACCCCGAGGCGAGCCCGGGGCCGCAGGACAGCTTCTATCTGTTCGAGAAGTTTGTCGGTGGGCTGAAGTGAAGGCATCTCTGCCCGCAGTTTTCCTGATCGCTCTCCTGGGCTGTAAACCCGACGGGGAAGCGAAACCGGCAGGAGACGAAGCTGCGAAGTATGAGGCAGCTTTCGACAGCGGAAATGAGCTGCTTGGCTTCTGGATAGAGGATTTATCCGGCGGTCCGATCAAGGGCGGCAAAGAGACGACCGATCCCGTGCCGAGCGCAGGGTCGGCCGACCTTCTAGTGAGGCTACTATCCGATTGTGGGGAGACGAGATTTTTGATCGACCATAGTTGGACACACCATGAGTATGTCTCTGTTCCTATGAAGAAAAATAATCCGGCTCGCAGTCTGAGCGATTTCGAGCTCGTTGATTGCGTCCGTAAGAGTTCCCCATTCTCATTTGGTGCCGGAATTGGCCGGGTTCCCGATGTAGATCCCTCATCCTTCAAGAGTTTGTATGCCCAAAAGAACTGACATCCAATCCATCCTCGTCATCGGCGCCGGCCCGATCGTTATCGGTCAGGCGTGCGAGTTCGACTATTCGGGGACGCAGGCGATCAAGGCGTTGAAGGAGGAGGGCTATCGTATCGTCCTCGTCAACTCCAATCCGGCGACGATCATGACCGATCCTGACCTCGCCGACGCGACCTATGTCGAGCCGATCACGCCCGAGATCGTCGCGAAGATCATCGCGAAGGAGCGCCCCGACGCGGTGCTGCCGACGATGGGCGGGCAGACCGCGCTCAACACCGCGCTGGCGCTCGCGCAGGACGGCACGCTGGCGAAATATGGCGTCGAAATGATCGGCGCCGATGCCGAGGCGATCGACAAGGCCGAGGACCGGCAGAAGTTCCGCGACGCGATGGACAAGATCGGGCTCGAAAGCGCGCGCAGCGGCGTCGCGCACACGCTCGACGAGGCGTTCGCGGTGCTCGAACGCACCGGGCTGCCCGCGATCATCCGCCCGTCCTTCACGCTCGGCGGCACCGGCGGCGGCATCGCCTATAACCGCGAGGAATTCGAGCATATCGTCCGCGGCGGGCTGATCGCCTCGCCGACCACCGAAGTCCTGATCGAGGAATCGCTCCTCGGCTGGAAAGAATATGAGATGGAGGTGGTGCGCGACCGCAAGGACAATTGCATCATCATCTGCTCGATCGAGAATGTCGATCCGATGGGCGTGCATACAGGCGACAGCATCACCGTCGCCCCCGCGCTGACGCTGACCGACAAGGAATACCAGATCATGCGCAACGCCTCCATCGCGGTGCTGCGCGAAATCGGCGTTGATACCGGCGGCTCCAATGTGCAGTTCGCGGTCAACCCCGACAACGGCCGCATGATCGTCATCGAGATGAACCCGCGCGTGTCGCGCTCGTCGGCGCTCGCGTCGAAGGCGACGGGCTTCCCGATCGCCAAGGTCGCGGCGAAGCTCGCGGTCGGCTACACGCTCGACGAGATCATGAACGACATCACCGGGGTGACCCCGGCGTCGTTCGAGCCGACGATCGACTATGTGGTGACCAAAATCCCGCGCTTCGCGTTCGAGAAATTCAAGGGCGCTGAGGCGACCCTGTCGACCGCGATGAAATCGGTCGGCGAGGTGATGGCGATCGGCCGCACGATCCACGAGAGCCTGCAAAAGGCGCTGCGCGGACTGGAGACGGGGCTTTCGGGCTTCAACTTCGTCGAGCGATTGAAGGGCGCGAGCCATGAGCAGCTGCGCAACGAGCTTGCGCAGCGCACCCCCGACCGGCTGCTCAACACCGCGCAGGCGATCCGCGAGGGACTGCCGCTCGAAGAGATCAACCGCGTCGCTGGCTACGACATGTGGTTCCTCGAACGCATCGCCGAAATCGTCGCGGCCGAAGAGCAGGTCTGCCGCAACGGCCTGCCGCGCGATGCCGAGGGGCTGCGGCGGCTGAAAGCGATGGGCTTTTCCGACAAGCGCCTCGCCTATCTGGCGCTGCAGTCGGCGAACCTCCAGCCCGGCGCCAGCCATGCGACCGCGCGCGGCAGCGGCCTGATCCACGAAGCGGTCAAGGCGATGACCGGCGGCGTCACCGAGGCCGAAGTGCGCGCGCTGCGCCACAAGCTCGGCGTGCGGCCGGTGTTCAAGACGATCGACACCTGCGCGGCGGAGTTCCGGGCGCAGACCCCCTATCTCTATTCGACCTATGAAGCCCCGACCTTCGGCGAACCCGAGTGCGAGGCGAACCCGAGCGAGCGGAAGAAGGTCGTTATCCTAGGCGGCGGTCCGAACCGGATCGGGCAGGGGATCGAGTTCGACTATTGCTGCTGCCATGCCTGCTTCGCACTCGAAGAGGCGGGTTACGAAACGATCATGGTCAACTGCAACCCGGAGACGGTGTCGACCGATTATGACACGTCGGATCGCCTCTATTTCGAGCCGCTGACCGCCGAGGACGTGCTCGAAATCCTGGCAGTAGAAATGTCGAAGGGCGAGCTGGTGGGCGTGATCGTCCAGTTCGGCGGGCAGACGCCGCTCAAGCTCGCCCAAGCCCTCGCCGAAGCGGGCGTCCCGATCCTCGGCACCTCGCCCGACGCGATCGATTTGGCCGAGGACCGCGAGCGGTTCGCGGCGCTCGTCAACAAGCTCGGCCTCAAGCAGCCCGAGAACGGCATCGCGCGCAGCCGCGAAGAGGCGGTCGCGGTCGCGGCGCGCATCGGTTATCCGGTGCTGACGCGCCCCAGCTACGTGCTCGGCGGCCGCGCGATGGAGATCGTCGACGATCAGGCGCAACTCGAAAATTATATCGAGACCGCGGTGCAGGTGTCGGGTGACAGCCCGGTGCTGATCGACCGCTATCTGCGCGATGCGATCGAGGTCGACGTCGATGCTTTGTGCGACGGCACCGACGTGGTGGTCGCGGGCGTGCTCCAGCATATCGAGGAAGCCGGCGTCCATTCGGGCGACAGCGCCTGCTCGATCCCGCCCTACAGCCTGCCCGCGCATATCGTCGCCGAGATCGAGCGGCAGGCTGACGCGCTGGCGCGCGCGCTTGAGGTTCGCGGGCTGATGAACATCCAGTTCGCGGTGAAGGATGACGAAGTGTACCTCATCGAGGTCAACCCGCGCGCCAGCCGCACCGTGCCCTTCGTCGCGAAGGCGGTGGGCTCGCCGATTGCCAAGATCGCCGCGCGCGTGATGGCGGGCGAAAAGCTCGCCGACCTGCCCAAGATCAACCGCGACATCGCGCATGTCGCAGTGAAGGAGGCGGTCTTCCCCTTCGCGCGCTTCCCCGGCACCGACCCGGTGCTGAGCCCCGAGATGAAATCCACCGGCGAAGTCATGGGAATCGACCGCGATTTCAACCTCGCCTTCGCCAAGGCGCAGCTCGGCGCGGGCGACCGTCTGCCCACGACCGGCCGCCTGTTCGTGTCGGTCAAGGACAGCGACAAGCCGCGCATCGTCGGCGCGGTGAAGCGGCTCGCCGACTGGGGGTGGAAGGTGATCGCGACCGGCGGCACCGCCGACTATCTGGCGGGGCAGGGCGTCGAGGTCGAGCGCGTCAACAAGGTCGCCGAGGGCCGCCCGCATATCGTCGACCGGATCAAGGACGGCGACGTCCAGCTGATCTTCAACACGACCGAAGGCTGGCAAAGCTTGCAGGATTCGCAATCGATCCGCGCGTCGGCGCTCGCGGCCGACATCGCCTATTATACGACGGCGGCGGCGAGCGATGCGTCGACGCAGGCGATCGGCGCGCTCCGCGCGCACTCTCTTGAAGTAAAGCCGCTTCAGGACTATTATTGAAGGACCGCTCCACCTCCCCACATTGACGGAAAAGCGGCGCAGCCGCCCGGCGAAGTTTCGCTGGCGCTGGATTATTGACGAAGGACAACAGGATAATGGCAAGCGTTGAAAAGGTGCCGATGCTGGCAGAGGGCTATGAGAAGCTGACCGCGCAGCTGTCGGCGCTCAAGGCCGAGCGGCCGCTGATCGTCGATGCGATCGAGGAAGCGCGCGCGCATGGCGACCTTTCGGAGAATGCCGAATATCACGCCGCCAAGGAACGCCAGGGCCAGGTCGAAGCGACGATCGGCGACCTCGAGGACAAATTGTCGCGCGCGCAGGTGATCGACCCGACGACGCTGTCGGGCGACCGGATCGTGTTCGGCGCGACCGTCACGCTCGCCGACGAGGACGACAAGCCGGTGAAATATCAGATCGTCGGGCAGGCCGAGGCCGACGCCAAGGACGGCAAGATCAGCTATAATTCGCCGCTCGGCCGCGCGCTGATCGGCCGCCGCGTCGACGACGAGGTCGAAGTCACCGTGCCCGCGGGCGACAAATATTATCTGGTGACCAAGATCGAATTCATCTGACGGGCGTGCGAGGATGAAAACGCAGGACGCGCCGCTGGTCACGGGCTATGCGCTCGCCTGCGTCGTCATTTTCGTGCTTCTCTGGATCACGGATTTCCAGATCGACGCGATCGTGCGCGCGGGCTTCATTCCCGCGCGTTTCGGCCATGAACTGATCCTGCCGCCGGGGACGATGGTGCCCTTCCTGCTGACCCCGTTGTCGTCGGCTTTCCTGCACGGCGGGGTGCTGCACATCGCTTTCAACATGGTCGTGCTTCTGTTCATCGGCCGCCAGCTCGAAGCGCCGCTGGGGACGAAGGCGATGGCGGTGTTGCTGCTCGCCGGCGCCTATGGCGGCGCGCTCGCGCAATATCTTGCCGATCCCGCCTCGGCGGTGCCGATGATCGGCGCGAGCGGCGCGATTTCGGCGCTGATCGCGGTATTCGCGCTGATCTTCAGCCGCACGCAGGCGCCCGCGATCGGTCCGGTCCCCGGTCATTGGGTGCGCGCGCTGTGGCTCGCCGCGGCGTGGATCGGGTTGCAACTGCTGCTCGGCTTCGCGGGCGGCGGCGGCTTCGGCGCGGTCGCGATCTGGGCGCATGTCGGCGGCTTCCTCGCCGGCCTGTTCCTTGCTCGGCCGCTCTTAAGGTGGCGGTTCGGGGGGCGGTAGGCGCTCGCTTCCTAAAACGGTGTCGGCTTTGGGGTGGGGAGCCGCCATTCCCTGCTTTCGTCATTCCCGCGAAAGCGGGAACCCAGTGCGGGATCAGCCTATGCGCGCACTGGGTTCCCGCTTTCGCGGGAATGACGAAACAATGAGATACTCAACGGCCGCTTCCGGCCAAAACCAGCTACTCTGCCAGCAATCCGCCCGCCAGCAGCATCGCGACACGCACGTCGATCCCGCAGCCTTCAGCGCGCTTCGCCACGACGAAATCGGCGACATCGGCCAGCGGCACGCGGTGGACGATGATCTCCTCGCCATCGACGCCGCCGCCTTCGCCGACCCGGGTCAGCCCGGTGGCGACGAGCAAGGTAAAGCTTTCGCTGACCATGCCGGGCGAGCTGTAGAATTCGCCGACTGTGCGCCAGTGGCGGGCGCGATAGCCCGTTTCCTCCTCAAGCTCGCGCTCCGCCGCGATCTCCGCCGCCTCGCCGGCCATGTCGTCGCCGACCAGCCCCGCGGGCAGTTCGAGGCAGTTGATCTTCAGCGGCACGCGATATTGCTCGACCAATATGACGTGGCGGCCGGCCGCGTCTTCGTCGATCGCGAGGATCACCGCGGCGTGGATCCCGCGCGAGCGCGAGACATATTCCCACGTGCCCTGCTGCCTGACCGTGATGAAGCGGCCTTCCCACCGCGTGTCGATGGGCGTGTCGGGGGCGGGGCGGGTCATCTGCTATCCTATCGTCATTGCGAGCGAAGCGGGCCGAAGGCGGCCGTAGGCCAACCAATCCAGGGCGGTTTGCGCCGCTCTGAATTGCCACGCGGCTTCGCCGCTCGCAATGACGATACCGGCTATAATTCGATCAGCCGGTCCGGAAGCTCGTTCGGATTTTCGCTGCCGCGCGGGAAATGTTCGGCGAGCACGAGGCCCATCTGGCGCACGGCTTCGGCCATGCCCTCGCCGGGCTTGCCCGCGCGCACGCGCTCGATCAGCGCCGCCATCGCATCGCCCCACACACCGGGCGCGACCTTCGCGGCGATCGCCTCGTCGGCGACGATGTCGGCGCGATGCTCCTTCAGGCTGAGATAGAGGAGCACGCCGGTGCGCCCCGTGGTCTTGCCCTCGGTCCCCACCTTGAACAGGTCGATCGCGCGCGCGCGCACGCGCTCGGCCCTGATGCTGCGCGGGGTCAGCGCCATGCGCAGCGGGCGCCACAGCAGGATCAGCCACATGCCGATCCATTTGAGGACGCCGACCGCGATCACCGTGCCAAGCCATTGATTGGCCGTCAGTTCGTGCCCCCAGCCGCCGGTCAGCCGGTCGTAGAGGGTGCGATAAAATTCGGGGAAGAGCGCGACGATCGACATGGCGAGGAAGGCGATAATGCTCGCCCAGACGAGCGCGACATCGTCATAGTCATTGGATTTCCCCGCGACGACGGTGACGATCTCGCCGCTCGTCTGCGCCTCGGCCGCCGCGACCGCGGCGGTGACGATGTCGTGGTCGGCTTCGCTGACATGGCTGACTTTCATAGGCCCGCTCCCTTACCAGCCGCCCGAGGCGCCGCCGCCGCCGAAGCTGCCGCCGCCGCCCGAGAAACCGCCGAAGCCGCCGCCCCCGAAGCCGCCGCCTCCGCCCCACGACGACCCGCCGCCACCGCCGCCCCAATTGCCCCAGTCATCGTCGTCGCCCCAGATGATGATCGGCGCGGCGCCCCATGGCCCGCCCTTGCGCCGCTTGCGGCCGCGCCGCGAGCGGCTCGACAGCCAGGGGATGACGAAGAAGATCAGGATGATGAAGCCGATGAAGAAGAGGCCGCCGAAATCGCCGTCGTCGGCGCGGTCGCGTTCGGCCTTGTCGGCGGCGGCGGCGCGCGCCGCGGCCTCCTCGGGCGTCAGCTGGATCTGCTCGGCGATCGCGTCGACGCCGTCCTGAATGCCACCGGGATAATCATTCGCCTTGAACTTCGGCGTCACGACATCGCGGATGATCCGGCCCGACAAGGCGTCGGTGAGGACGGGTTCGAGACCATAGCCGACCGAGATGTTCATCCGCCGCTCGTTCGGCGCGATCAGGAAGACGACCCCATCATCCTTCTCCTTGTCGCCGATCTGCCACTCGCGGCCGAGCCGGTAGCCATAATCCGAAACATCATGGCCTTCGAGGTCGCTGACCGTGGCGACGACGAGCTGGTGTCCGGTCTTCTGCTGGAGTTCCAGAAGCTGCGTATTGAGCGCGGCTTCCTCGGCCGCGGGGATGATGTCGGCCTGATCGACGACCGGATTGCCCGCGAGCTTGGGGAAGCTCTGCGCGGTCGCGGGTGCGGCAAGCAGCGAAAGGCCCAGCGCCCAGCCGAGCAGAAGCGACCTCATTCGGGGTCTCCCGTTTGCGCGGCGATGGCGTCGATTCCGGTCGCAAGACCTCCCGCATAGTCGCCCTGCTCGAACTGCGGCGTCATTTCACGGATCACGGCGAGCGCCTTGTCGTCGGTCAATATCTTTTCCATGCCGGTGCCGGTCGCGATCCGCATCTGCCGCTCGTTCGGAGCGACGAGAATGACGATGCCGTCGTCATGGTGCTTCCGGCCGATCGCCCAACGACTGCCAAGGCAGGTTCCGAAATTATCGACCCGTGCGCTGTGCAGGCTCGGCGTCGTCGCGACGACCATCTGGTGTTTCGTTCGCGTTTCATACCGGGCCAGACGATCGGACAAGCGCGCCTCTTCCTCGCCGGTCAATATGTCCGCCGCGTCCGTTACGCGGCCAGCAAGCATCATCCGGGGAACGCCGTCGCAGGCGGCTGTTTCCTTCGCGGTGGCTGGCTCCGGCGCGGCCGTGCATCCGCTCGCGACCAGCAGGATCGCGAGTGGAGCGGCAAGAACGGTGCGGCCCACCTTATTGCCCGAAATCGACCTTCGGCGCCTGATTGGCGTTGGGCGTCACCGCGCGGTATGGCGTCATCGGCTCTGCGCCATGGACGATCTTGGCGCCGATGATGTCGGGGAAGGTGCGGATCGTCGTATTATAGTCCTGCACCGCGGCGTTATAATCCTGCACCGACACGTTGATGCGGTTCTCGGTGCCCTCGAGCTGGGTCATCAGGTCGGCGAAGCGCGCCTGGCTCTTGAGGTCGGGATATTGCTCGACGGTGACGAGCAGGCGGCCGAGCGCGCCCGACACATTGCCCTGCGCCTGCTGGAACGCCTGAACCTTTGCGGGGTCGTTCAGATCGTCGGTGCTGAGCTTCACCTGCGTCGCCGACGCGCGCGCCTGGATGACGCCTTCGAGCGTCGATTGCTCGATATTGGCGGCGCCCTTCGCGGTTTCGACGAGGTTGGGGATCAGGTCGGCGCGCCGCTGATAGGCCGCCTCGACATTCGCCCATTTGGCCTTGGCCGCTTCTTCCTTGGTCGGGACGCTGTTGATGCCGCAGGCGGACAGGCTCATCGCGGCGACGGGCAGGATCAACCAGCGGGCGTTACGATAGGTCATGGTCATCAGGCTCCCTCCGGCGGCGTTTTGCCGCAACAATACACATAATAGGATCGCGCTTGCCTTTGTGCAATCGTCGCGGCAGTTTCCGGCCCTAGGCTCAACAATCCGGGGTACGGCAAGATGCTGAATGAGTTCAGGGAATTTATCGCCCGCGGCAATGTCATCGACCTCGCGGTCGGCGTCATCATCGGCGGCGCGTTCGCGACGATCACCGGCTCGCTGACCGAGGATCTGATCATGCCGCTGGTCGGCTGGATTTTCGGCGGAGTCGATTTCTCGAGCCAGTTCATCCTGCTCGGCAGCGTTCCCGACGGCATCGCTGCGACCGACTATGCCGCGCTTAAAAAGGCCGGGGTGGCGATGATCGGCTATGGCGCCTTCATCACCGCGGTGATCAACTTCCTGATTCTGGCCTGGATCATCTTCCTGCTGGTCAGGATGGTGAACCGCGTGATCCGCAAGGGCCCCGACGCGCCTGCGGGGCCGACCGAAGTCGACCTGCTCACGGAAATCCGCGACGAGCTGAAAAGGAAGTAGTTCGCCATCCGCGACGAAACGCCCGCCCGCTCTTCCCAAGCGCGGGCGGGCTTCCTATATAGGAGGTGCCGGTTTCGACCGGCTATGAGGATAAATGGTGTCGTGGAATAGACACAGCGGACCCGGGGGCAGTACCCGGCGGCTCCACCACAAACCCGCGTTTCATCGATGGGCGCGCGGGTTTCTGACGGGGCCGAACCAGGATCGACGTGTGTTCAAAGACGATGTTTTCTTCCGGGCTGAGTAACCCGTTCAAGGCTCAAAACTATAAGTGCTAACGATAACGAAGCACTCGCTCTTGCTGCCTAACCGATAAGCCTCACGGCCTAAGGTTAGACAAATAGAACGCGGTTCGGACCGAACCGGGCAACAGAATCGGATACCAGCGGCTGGGGACGAGCCGGGCAACAGAATCGTCCCACCTTTCCTTTCCGTCGTTCTCTTGATCCTCCCTGTCGCGAAGCGATGGGGAGGGGGACCGTCCGCGAAGCGGATGGTGGAGGGGCCGCGACGTCGCGCCATTGCCCCTCCGTCAGCGCTTCGCGCTGCCACCTCCCCATCGCTTCGCGGCAGGGAGGATTTGGTTGCTTGTCAGCTGCCCTGCGGCGCGAAGGACGCGCTGTCGACGCGCAGATTGTTCTGCACATGCTTCACGCCCGTCACATCGTCGGCCAGATCCTCGGCGCGGCGCTTGGCGCGCTTGCTGTCGACATGGCCGTCGAGCGTGACTTCGCCGTCCGCCACGCTGACGCCGATGCGCGAGGCGTCGATCCAATAATCCTCGGTCAGCCGGTCGTTCACATCCTCGCGGATGCGGTCGTCCGAGCGGACATAGTCGGCGGGGCCGCGTCCGCGATGGTCGCGCTCGCGGCGGCGTTGCGCTTCCTCGTCGCCGAACCACGACAGCAGCTCGTCGCCCGCGCGCTCGAAAAAGCCGCGCTCGTGGCGCCCGCGCGGCGGAGTGCCGGCGGGGCCATAGGTCGATCGGCCGAAATCGGCGGCGCCATAGGGGATATAGGTCGGCCAGCCATAGGGGTCGGCATATCCCATATAGGTCCAGGCCGACTGGCGCTCATATTCGTCGCGCCGGTCGCGGGCGGCGCGATAGCGATCCTCTTCACGGTCGCGATGGCGCTGATCGTCGTCCCAATAGCGCCGCGCGCCATAGGTGCGATTCCAGTCGTTTCCGGCATAGTCGCGCGGGCGGTCGGCGCTGTAATGGCTTCGTTCGGTGCGCTCGCGCCCGCCGCGGTCATGGTCGCCATAACGCCGTGTCTCGCGCGGGCCGAATCCGGCTTCGGGATAGCCGCCATAGGCATAGCCGCCGTCGTCGCTGCGGCTCGTTTCCCAATCATAGAGCGGTCCCGACTGCGTCTCGCGATCGCCGGTTTCGTCGCGGCTGCCGCGATCTCTGTTCGTCTGCCTTTCCACTTTCCGTCTCCTCGTTTCGCTTGGGGGAGCGGTTGGCAGGCGCGTGGGGGACGACGCCCCCAACCTGTCCGACTGACGCGTGCCCCGGATGCAAGTTCCGGCGCATTCGACGAACCGAGTGGAAAAGGGTGAGCGGCGTCGCGTCGCCGTCAGTGCGGGCTTTCGCAGCGGCTGTGATCGCCGAGCGCCTCGATGACGCGGCAATCGGCGGCGGCTCCGCCGCGGCAGCGCCCGACGATGCGCGTGAGCTCGTCGCGGAGCAGGGTGAGCTGCGTGATCTTCGCCTCGACCTGCTTCAGATGCGCGGTCGCGATCCGGTCGGCCTCGCCGCAGTCGCGCGTCGGATCGTCCGACAGGTCGAGCAGCGAGCGGATCTCCTCGATCGTGAAGCCCAGTTCGCGTGAATGGCGCACGAAGCTCAGCCGCGACCGGTGCGCCTCGCCATAGCTGCGATAATTGGCCGCGGTGCGCGCCGGCGCGGGGAGCAGGCCGATGCGCTCATAATAGCGGATGGTTTCGATATTCGTGCCGGTGGCACGCGACAGCTCGCCGATCTTCATCGCTTGACCCTGTAGTTGCTACAGGGTCCATATAGGGTGCCGACTCGAAGATGACAGGAGATTTCGGCGATGGCCGATCAATGCTGTGCCGGCAAAAGCGGCAAGACCGCGCTCAATGACCCCAAGTGGCGGCGAATCCTGTGGTTAGCGCTGCTGATCAACGCCGTGATGTTCGGCGTCGAGATCGTCGCGGGCGTCGCGGCGGACTCACGCGCGCTGCAGGCCGACGCGCTCGATTTCCTGGGCGACAGCGCCAATTATGCGATCAGCCTCGGCGTCGCGGGCATGGCGCTCGCATGGCGTGCGCGCGCCGCCTTGCTGAAGGCGGCGACGATGCTGGCCTTCGGGCTTTGGGTGTTCGGGGCGGCGGTGTGGGGCTTCGTCGCCGGATCGGCGCCGCATGCCGAGACGATGGGGGCGATCGGCGCGCTCGCGCTCGCCGCCAATGTCGCGGTCGCGCTGATGCTCTATCGCTACCGGACGGGGGACGCGAACATGCGTTCGGTGTGGATCTGCTCGCGTAACGACGCGATCGGCAACCTCGCGGTGATGGGCGCGGCGCTGGGTGTGTTCGGCACGGGGCGCAGCTGGCCCGACCTCGCCGTCGCGGCGATCATGGCGGGGCTCGCGATATGGGGCAGCCTCGAGGTGTTCCGGCAGGCGCGGGTCGAACTTGCGGCCGAAATCTAAGGGTTGTGGGGATTCGGGTCGAATATTCTCTCTTCGCTATAAAAAAGCCATGTGCTCCCGCGAAGGCGGGAGCCCATCTCCGGTCGGTGCAAGATGGAGCCGGCCGGAGATGGGTCCCCGCCTTCGCGGGGACGCACGGCTTTTACATATAGGGAAAGGATTCGACCTGAATCCCCACAAACCCTAGATTTCGGGGGCGCAGGGCGCGTCGGGCGCTCCGCAGGGCGCCCACCCGCCGCCCATCGCCTGAAACAGCTGGACGCGTGCGGTGAGCGCGTCGGCGCGCAGCTGGACCAGCGACAATTCGGCGCCGAGCAGCCCGCGCTGCGCGTCGAGCTGTTCGAGATAGGGCGAATAGCCTTCGCGGTAGCGGTTGGTCGCGAGGCGCAGCCCTTCGGCGAGCGCGTCGCGCTGCGACTGCGCGAACAATAGCTGCTCGTCGATCCGCCTGACCGCCGCGAGCGCATCTTCGACCTCGCGGAACGCGGTGAGCGCGGCGCGGCGATAGGCGAAAGCCGCCTGGTCCCGCTGCGCCCCTGCCGCATCGGCCTGCGCGGTCAGGCGGCCACCCTGGAAGATGGGTGCGAGGATGCTGCCGCCGACCGACCAGATGGTGATCGGATCGCCGAGCAGCGTCGAAAAGGCCGCACCCGCCGCCGAGGTGAGACGCACTTGCGGGAGGAAACGTTTGCGCGCTGCCGCGAGATTCTTGTCCGACGCCGCGAGCTGATATTCGGCCTGCGCGACATCGGGCCGGCGGCGCAACAGTTCGGAGGGCAGGCCGCCGGGGATCGCGGGCACGGTCAGGCGATCGAGGGGAACACCGCGATCGATCGCGCGCGGCGTCTCACCGACGAGCAGGCTCAACGCATCTTCGGTGCGCGCGATTCCGAGCTCGAGCTGCGGGACGATCTGCGCGGTCGCGTCATATTCGGCCTGCGCCTGTTGAAGTTCGAGCTTGGGCGAATAGCCCGATCCGACGCGCGATTTCGTGATCCGCAACGATTCGGAACGCGCGCGCACCGTTTCGCGCGCGACCGCGAGCCGCGCGTCGAGGCTGCGCAGCACGACATAATTGTTCGCCACCGCCGCAGCGACCGACAGCCGCACCGCGTCGCGCGCCGCTTCGCTCGCGAAAAAGGCGTCGCGCGCGGCCGATCGCTGGTCGGCGAGGCGGCCGAACAGGTCGACCTCATAGGCGATCTGGACTTGCGGCTGGGCGAAGCTCTGTTCGGCCGGCTGGCCGAAGGCGTTCACCGATCGCGACCGTCCGGCGCCGAGCGTCGCGTCGATCGCGGGCAGGGTCTGCGCCCGCGCCAGCGCGACATTGGCGCGCGCCTCGCGCACGCGCGCCGCGGCGATGCCGACGTCGCTGTTATGGGCGAGCGCCTTTTCCACCAGCGCCGCCAGCGCCGGGTCGCCGAACGATTGCCACCAGCCGTCTTGCAGCGGCGCGGCGCCGCCCGCTTCGGTTCGCCACGCGGCGGGCGGCGCGACGGGCGCGACCTCGGTGAGCGCGACATTCGGCCCGGCGCAGGCGGTCAGCGTGCCTGCCAGCACGGCGATCGCGAAGGGCGCTATCCTCACCGCCGCGATCCGCCGCTGGTGTCGACGCGTACCTCGACCGACATGCCCGGCCGCAAGCGTTTCGCCAGCGGCTGCCCGTTGTCGATGGCGATCCGCACCGCGATGCGCTGCGCGACCTTGACGAAATTGCCGGTCGCATTGTCGGCTTTCAGCACCGCGAATTCGGACCCCGCCGCCGGCGACAGATTCTCGATCCGCCCGGTGAGTTCGGCGCCGCCGAGCGCGTCGACGCTGAACCGCGCCGGCTGGCCGACCGCCATATCGCTCGTCTGGGCCTCCTTGAAATTGGCGATCACCCAGACATTGTGCGGCACGACCGACAGCAATTGCGTGCCCGCGGTGACATAAGCACCCTGGCGGACGCCGATTTCGGAAAGCTGGCCGTCGGCCGGCGCGCGGATGACCGTATTGTCGAGGTCGATCTGCGCGAGGCGAAGCTGCGCCTTCGCCGAGGCGACGGCGGCTTCGAGCCCGGCGCGGCCGACGACGACGGTCCGCACGTCCTGCGTCCCGATCGCGCGACTGGCGCGCGCCTGTTGCAGCGAGGCCTGCGCCGCGAGCAACGCGGCGCGCGTCTGGTCGAACTCGCGGGTCGAGATCGAGCCGTCGGCGACGAGCGTGCGCGCGCGGCGCATGTCGGCCTCGGCCCGGGCGAGCTGGGCTTGCGCGTTGGCGATGCCCGCATTCTGGCTATCGGTGGCGACCTCGCGCGACCGCTGCGCCTGCGCCGAATTGGCGAGCGCGGCCTGCTGCGCCGCGACATTCGCTTCGGCCTGCGCGACGCGCGCGCGATAAATGCGGTCGTCGATCGTCGCGAGTGTCTGTCCCGCCTTCACCTCGGCGAAATCCTGGACAAGGACGCGGGTGACATAGCCGCTGACCTGCGGGCTGATGATCGTCACCCGCCCGCGCACATAGGCATTGTCGGTCTTTTCCGCCCAGCCGGCGAAGGGCGGCAGCTTCCAGGCGTAAAGGATCGCGAGGATCGCGGCGAGCGCCGCCGCGACGATGACGATCACGGCCGTGCGCGACTTGGCGGGCGGGCGCCACGACGACGGCGGCGGATCGATCTGCGGCTCGTGCGCCTCGGCATCGGGCGTCGCTTTCGGCTCTTCGCTCATCTCATTGCCCCTGCTGCGCCTGCGCCTGAAGGCGCTGCACCAATAATATCACCGGCGACGGTTCGTTGCGCCGGCGAACCGACCGGCTGATCATGAAGCCCCAGATCGTCATCAGGATCGCCAGGACCCCGACCAGCAGGAAAACATCGTTGTACGCGAGGATGTTGGCCTCGCGCGTGACCTGCCGGCTCAGCAGCGCGGCGCCTTCGGCATGGCGCAGCACCGGATCGCCGATCGTTCCGGCGACCGCGCGGCTCCCTGCACCCAGCCGCGCCGCGACGAGCGGATCGGTCGCGACGATGTCCTGGACCAGTTCGTGCGAATGATATTTCTCGCGCACCGTCTGGAACGTGCCGAGCAGGGTGCTGCCGGCAAGGCCGCCGATGCTCTGGCTGAGGCTGAACAGCACGACGAAGCTGATGAAATTCTTGCCGCCCGCGAGCAGCGTGCGCGCGATGCCGATCACCATCGCCTGCGCGAGGAAGAGCAGGGAGGCGAAGCCGATCAGCGCCTGGCTGATATAGAAGCTGCTCGGGCGCGTGAGGTTGTTCGAACTGGCATCCATGAACGATCCGATCACGATCAGCACGACCGCGATGATGATCGGCCGCGACAGATTGTCGGGGCGGAAGGTCAGCACCGCGGTCGCAAGACCGGCGATCGAGGCGAGCACGACGATCAGGTGCAAGGTGACCATCTGGTCGTTGATCATGCCGACGACGGTGAGGAAGCCGACCGATCCGAACGCCTGTTCGGACAGCAGGATGCGGACCGACGCGGCGACCGCGAACAGCCGGAGCATCTCGCGGCTGCCCAGCCAGCGGGTGTTGATGAGCGGGTTACGGCGATGATGTTCGACGAGCACCGCCGCGGCGATCAGCGCGACGCTTCCCGCGAGCGCCCAGCCCATCCAGGCGCGTTCGGTCCACCATTGGATGCGGCCCTGCGATAGTACCGCGATCAGCAGCCACAGTCCCGGCGCGAGCAGGGCGAAGGTCGCGAAGTCGAGCGGCTCGAAGACCTTCTCGCGCTCGCTGGGCGGCAGCGGCTGCGCCATCACCGCCGCGAGCGTCGCCAGCGCCAGCCCGAATTCGAACCAGTAGAGATTGTGCCATTCGCCCCAGACGAGCAGCCCCGGCGACAGGATGCGCGCGAGCGGCGTCGCGATCTGCGGGATGCAGATGCCGATCATCACCGCGGCGAGCCGCTTGGGCGCCGGAAGCGCCTGGAAGAAATAGAGAATGGTCAGCGTCGTCAGCCCGCTCGCCGCGACCCCGCTCATCGCCCGGACCGCGACCGAGGTCCAGAAATCATGGATGAACAGGTGCATCAGCGTCGTCACGGCATAGGCGACGAGCGTGTAGCGGATGAAGGGCTGGAGCCCGAATTGCTGACGATATTTGACCAGCAGCAGGTTCGCCGTGACGTTGGTCATGAAATAGGCCGCGGTCAGCCAGGCGGCCTCGTCGCTGTTGAGCCCCAGCGTGCCCTGCGCGAAATTGAGGTTCACGGTGACGAGCGCGTTGCCGAGCCCGCCCGTGATCCCGATCAGGCAGCCGATGAGGAAATAGCGCAGCCGGCGCCGGCCGGGATGGTCGGGGTTGGCGGGCGATCCCGGCAGCGTCGGCCGTTCGTGCGGTTTGAAGACATAGTCCGCCATCGCGTGCTAGGTCCTGCCGGTGGTCGACACGGCACCCAACCGGCTGTGGCGAGTCGGATCAATGGACATGCCGCTTCCTTAATCCATTGCCGGGGCGCTGACAGCCTATTCGGATGGATAACGCGACCCAAACCTTCCGCCAGACGTCTTCCGCACGGATCATCCTGTATCCGGCACGAGCCCGCGCTGGCGGCTTGTATTTCTCTCCACCCCGGACATGTTGCATCGCAACAAGATTGCGTGCTTCAGGGAGTCTCCCCATCCCATGACCAAGATCGACCTGGCGCTCCAGGGCGCGCCCGTCCGGACGCCGCTCGCGAAAGCGGCGCGACGCGACGCCAAAATCTGGCTCTGCCTCGCCCTGATGGGGCTCGACGCGGTGGCGCTGATGGCGGGCTTTGCCGTGACGCTGATCATCGAAGCGCCGCGGAACATCTCGGACGGGCTGCTCACCGCGATGTTCGGCGCGCTGCTCGTCCACGCGGCGATCGCCTTTCAGAACCAGGCCTATAACCCGCGCTGCCTGACGCGGCCGCTCAAGAGCTGCCGTCAGACGCTGATTTCCTTCGCGACGACGCTGCTCGTCTTCCTGCTCGCCGCCTTCTCGCTGCGGTTGACGGGAGAGGTGCCGCGTTTCGCCCTCGGCATGGGCATGGTGACCGCGGTGACGCTGCTCGTCGCCCAGCGGCTGCTCGTCTGCCATGTCGTGCGCCGCGTTTTCGGTGAGCTAAGCGCGGAACTGGTGATCGTCGACGGGGCGAACCTGCCGCCGGCCTATCTGAAGCGCGACATCATCGACGCGCGCGCGTCGGGGCTCCGCACCGATCTCGACGATCCCTATATGCTCGACCGGCTCGGCACGGTGCTGCAGGATTACGACCGGGTGACGATCGCCTGCGCGCCCGAGCGCAAGGTCGAATGGGCCCGCGCGCTGAAGGGCGTGAACATCCTCGGCGAGATCGTGATGCCCGAGATCGCCGAACTGGGGCCGCTGACCACGCGGCAAGCGGGCGGGGTGACGACGCTGGTCGTGTCGTGGGGCCCGCTCAACCGCGCCAACCGGGTCAAGAAGCGCGCGCTCGACCTCGCGGTGACGATCCCGGCGCTCTTCGTGCTGGCGCCCTTTCTGATGCTGGTCGCGATCGCGATCAAACTCGATTCGCCGGGACCGGTGTTTTTCCGGCAGGAGCGGATGGGGCGCGGCAACCGCATTTTCCGCATCCTCAAATTCCGCAGCATGCGCGTCGAGGCGACCGACGCGAACGGCGCGCGCTCGGCGAGCCGCGACGATGACCGGATCACGCGCGTCGGCAAATTCATCCGCGCGACGAGCATCGACGAGCTGCCGCAGCTGATCAACGTGCTGTCGGGCGAGATGAGCCTCGTCGGGCCGCGCCCGCACGCGCTCGGCTCGACCGCCGGGAATGAGCTGTTCTGGCGGGTCGACAGGCAATATTGGCATCGCCACGCGCTCAAGCCCGGCATCACCGGGCTCGCGCAGATCCGCGGTTTTCGCGGCGCGACCAACACGAAGCGCGACATCGTCAACCGGCTGGGCGCCGACCTCGAATATCAGCAGGGCTGGTCGCTGCTGCGCGACGTTTCGATCCTGGTGCGCACGGCGCAGGTGCTGATCCACCGCAACGCCTATTGAGGCAAACCCTCAGCCATCGACGATCTGCGGCGCGACGCTGGCGAGCGCGGTTTCGAAAGCCTCGGCGCGGCCGCTCGCGCGCATCAGCCCGCCATAGTCGCCGGTCCATTGATCGGCGAAACCCGCGACCTTGCCATAGCTGTTGTCGAGCAGCACATGCGGGATGTCGAGCAGCAGGGAGAGGATATGCGCGTGGAGCCGGTCGGTGACGACCAGCTCGCCGATGGACAGCATCGCGAGCCCGCGCTGCAGCCGCCATTCGGCGAGGCGCTGTTGCCGCGCCGCGCGCTGCGCCATCGGATCGCGGTTGAAAAGGCGGCCGAGCTTCAGCGACAGGCGCAGGCGGCGCTTTTGGGCGGGGTCTTCTTCGAGCCAGTCGTCGGCGACCACCCCGGCGGGGAGGGCATTGGCGCCGCCGGGTGCCCGCTCATGATCGGTGCGGAGCAGCGCGAAGACGGGCGCGGTCGCCGGGCTGCGCTGCTGGCGGCCAAGCATCAGCGCGGCATCGGGGCAGAGCCGGATCGCGCAGTCGAAATGCCGCTCGGCAAAGGCGAGCGAACGGGCGTCGCGGACGAGCAGGGTGAAGCGGCCGTGATCGCGGATCGCTTCGGCCATCTCGGCCGCGGCGGCGGGGTCGGCATAGTGGATCGACTGCGGCATCTGCACAATCGGGCGACCGCGATGCGTGCGCAGGAGGTGGAGGCGAAAGGCTTCGTGCTTGGGCCACAGCGTTCCCATGTTGCCGCCGCCGTGGATCAGGATTGGACCGTCGCCGATCGCCGCCCGGCACGCTTCGTCGTCGAAATCGGCGATCGCCGAATAATAGGCGGGAAGGCGGTTTCGTTTCCGCAGATAGGCCATCTCGCCGAGCCAGATCGCCGAGTCTCCCACATTGGAATGGTCGGGAAAATCGACGAGGGCCAGCCGGCCCGCCGGCAGCGCGGCATCGAGCACGCGGGCAAAATGGTCGGCGAGTTCGCCGACGAGCAGGTCGGCGCTTTTCATGGTCATATCGGGCTCTTTCTGAGCTGTCGGGAGAGGGAGAGAAGGCGGCCGCGCCACGTCCCCGAGATGGCGAGCAACGCGATACCGTAAAAGAGCGCCCCGACCGCGGTAAGCAGCAGCAGGGCTTGCCAACCCGCGAGACGGTCGCCGAGCAGCCGCATCGCGACCGCGAGCGCGACGCCCATCAGCGAGGAAGCGACGAGCGGCGGCGCAACCGCGCGCAAGCTGTCGATCGGCCGGATGCCCGACGCGCGGCGGAGCAGCCAGATCTGCATCGGGAGGGTGAGATAGGCGCGCCCGACATAGGAGACGGCGACCGCGAACAGGCCGAAGGGCAGCGCCGCGAGCGTCAAGGCGACGCCGAGCACGAGCTGGGTCGTCGCCAGCGAGATCAGGCTGCGCGATGCGCCGAGCACGCTGAGCGAGGGCGAGGCGAAGAAGTTGAGCGTGAAGGGTAGCGCCATGAAGGCGAAGATCTGCGCGAGCTGCCCCGCCTCGGCCCATTTGGCGCCGAATATGGTCGGGATCGCGATCGGAGCGAGCGCGCCGAAACCGACCAGCGCCGGAAAGGACAGCGCCGACGCGCGCGAAATCATCCAGCGATAGGCGCGGCGCAGTTCGGCGGGATCGTCCTTGACGCGCGCGAGCGTTTGCACCGCGACCTGGGTGAAGGGCTGGATCGCGCCGCGGCCGATCAGCTCGACGGTGCGCCAGGCGGTGCGATAGATGCCGACGGCGGCAAGCCCGATCCCGGCGCCGATCGCCATTTCCTGCACGCGGACGGTGGCGAGGAAGGCGAGCTGGACATAGATCAGGCTGGCGTTCAGCATCAGATTGCCGCGCAATATGGCCCAGTCGAACCGCCAGCCGGGCTTCCAGTCATAGGAGGCGCGTGACAGGATGAGCCCGACGATCTCGGTGACGAGGCGCTGGATCACGAGGCTCCACAGGCCGAGCCCCGCAAAGGCGGCAACCACGGCGGCGGTCCCGCCGATCAGCCCGCCGGCGACCGAGCGCAGCGCGGTGGTGCGGTGCCCGAACTCGCGCAGGCGCAGCGCCATGTGGGTCGCGCCGAAGGAGGAAATCGGCAGCGTCAGGCTCATCACCGCGAGTGGGAGCGCGATGTCCGGCGCACCCATCCAATTGGCGATCGGCTGCGCCAGCGCCATGATCAGCAAGGCGGAGAGGAAGGAAAAGGCCTGCTGCGAGCGATAGATGGTGTCGAGGAAGGCCGGTGTGATTTCGCTCTTGCGCGCGATCGTCTGAACGAGGCCGGCGGTTGCGATGATGCGGAACGCCTCGGCGGTCACCGCCATCACCGCAAAGGCGCCGATGTCCGCCTGCGCCAGCAGGCGCGCGAGGATGACGAAGACGACGAAGGAGAAAATCTGGTCGGACAGGAAGCGCGTCACCGTCCAGCCGATCGAACTGCGGCTGCGTGCGCGTAACCCCTCGTCGAAGCGGGTGGGGAGGTCAGCGTTCAAGCAGGCGCCTCGCTTTCAGCATCCGCATCCGCGCGCGCTCGATCTGGCGCCAAAGTTTTTGCCTTGCCGAATGATAGAGCGGGTCGTGCTTGGGAACGAAGCGCGAATGGCCGATGTCCGAGACGATCGCCGCTTCGAGAATCGGCGCCGGATAGAGCGCGAGATTGGGCAGGCCATGCGCCCACGACCGGTCCATCTCGTCGTCGATCGGGCGGCGGACGGTGCGGCAATGCTCGACAAGCCGCCGCGCGCCTGCGAGGGTGATCGCATAGCCCTGCGTCCCGTAGGCGAGGCCGACCAGCTCGACCACCGCGCGCGAATGCTGGAGGAAGTCGCGCTTGACCACGCGCTGCCACGTCGGCCGCTTGGCATAGAGCCTCAGATAATCGATGCCCTCCGCATGGAGGTCGGTGCGCGCGAGCGGCTCAAGATAAGCCCAGTCGACCACCGTATCGTCCTCGAGGATGATCGCCTGGCGCACGCCGCGACCCACCATGTCCTGCCAGATCGAGAAATGGCTGGCGTAGCAGCCGATCTCGCCCTTGCTCATCGCGCGGCCCTTGTTGCGGCGGATCGCGGTTTCGTCGATCGTCATGCCCGGCGCGGGGCCGGTGCAGGCGTCGAAGAAGCGCCAGGCGAGCGACGTGCCCGCGGCGCGCGCGGCGAAGGCGTGGCGCCGAGCCTCGGCGGATTCGAGCGACACCACCAATATTTCGGCGGTTTCGCCCGATTCGGGCAGGAACTCATCCACGGATATACGTCTCCTATTCACCGTCGCCGCCCTAGCCTGCGCGGGTGCAGAACGGGCGACCGGCCCGACGCGATCCTTGGTAGCGGGCAAACATTTGCGAGCGAAGGCGCGCGGGCTCCGGTCGTCCGGTCAACGGGGCGGCTCGTCTTCGCAGGTGCAGCATGAGGTTGACCCGGATGGGGCGACGACCCGATTGGGATGCCTGCGGGGGCACTTAAACAGGCGAATCCATGTTTGAAGTCGCAGTCGTCATACCCGTATGGAACGGCGAAGCCGTGCTCGGCCGCTGTCTCGACGCGCTCGCGCGCCAGACCTTGCCGCGCGAGGCCTATCAGATCATCGTCGTCGACAACGGGTCGAGCGATGCCACGCGCGAAATCGCGCGAAGTTACGCCGGCGTCGAGCTGCTCGAAGAGCTGCGGCCCGGCTCCTATGTCGCGCGCAACCGCGGCATTGCGCGGGTGCGCGCGCCGATCACCGCCTTCACCGACGCCGATTGCGAGCCCGCGCCCGACTGGCTGGAGCGGGTCGTGCGCGCGGCGGAGGCGAATCCGGGTTTCGGCGTGCTCGCGGGCAAAATCGAGCTGTTCGACGAAATCGCGCCCGAGCGCGAGGTGTTCGGCGATTACGAACGGCTTTTCAGCTTTCCGCAGGCGCATGCGTCACGCGGCAATTGCGCGACGGCCAATTGGGCGAGCGAAACGGCGGTGCTTCGCGAACTCGGCGGGTTCGATGCGGCGCTGAAATCGGGCGGCGATCGCCAGATGGCGCTGCGCATCCGCGAGGCCGGCTATCCGCTCGTCTATGTGCCGGCGATGGTCGTGCGCCATCCGGTGCGCGCGAGCCGCGCCGAGCTGGTGCGCAAGCGCCAGCGGCTGAGCGGCGGGCGCTGGGATCGCACCACCGGACGCCCGCGCCTCGCTCATGTGCTCGGCATCACCGCCGTCGATACGGTGCGACGCTTGCGCCGCGCGGCGATCACGCGCGAACTGTCGCTCCGCCGCCGGCTGGCGGTGATGCTGCTGACGTTGCAGCTCGCCGGGGTGGCGGTGGGCGAGTTCCTCAATCTGGCGGGGGGACGAAAGGCGGCACGCGACTGATGACAAATTCCCGACCCGCTCCGCGCTTTTCGGTGGTGATGCCGCTCTATAACAAGGCTGCGCATGTCCGCGCGGCGATCGAGAGCGCGCTCGCGCAAAGCTTTCCCGCGCATGAGATACTCGTGATCGACAATGGCTCGACCGACGGCGGCCGCGAACTGGCGGCCGCGATCGGGGACGAACGGATCAAGCTGCTCGACCTCGCGGCGCCGGGGCCGGGCGGCTATGCCGGGCGCAATATCGGCATTCGGGCGGCCAGCGGCGACTGGATCGCCTTCCTCGATGCCGACGATCTTTGGGAGCCCGATCATCTGGCGGTGCTTGCCGAGGGCATCGGCGCCGACCCCGACGTGCGTGCCGCGGCGACGCGGTTCGACCATGTCTTCGACGATCGCGTGCAGCCGCAGCGGATCGCGCCGCAGCTCGACCGCGCGCGGAGCCTTGACTTCGCGGACTTCCTTGCGGCGTGGCTCGCGGTGCGCGAATGTCCGATGTGGACCGGAGCGATCGCGATCCGCCGCGACACTCTATTCGACGCCGGGCTCTTTCCCGAAGGACGCGCGGTGCGCGGGGGCGACAAGGATCTGTGGCTGCGCGTGCTCGCGAAGGGCGCGCTGCGTTACGATCCGCGGATCACCGCGCGCTTTCACCGCGACAGCGACAACAAGGTCAGCAAATCGACCACGACGCTCGACCTGCCCTGTCTGGTCGAGACGGCGCGGGCGATGCTCGCCAATGCCGCCGGGCACGAAGCGGCATTGCTGCGCCGTCTGGTCAATCAGGAGATCGCGCATTACGCCCGCTATGCGATGAAATATCCGGGGCGAACGGCGATCCGGCTAAGCGACCTCTATCTCCCCGAAGGGACCGGAACGGCTGCCTTGCTGCTCGCCGCGAAGCTGATCCCCGCACCGCTCCGCCAATCGGGCCATGCCCTGCGCAACCGGATGCGCGCCCGCGCATGATGAAGCTGGTTCGCGTCTTTGGTTCCCTGCTGACTGGTGGGGGGTGTCTCGCTGCGTGGCTGTCGCTCGCGGGCTCACGGGTGCCAGGGTTCGACCTGCTTGCGTCCTTCCTGCCGCTGTTCGGCGCGGCGGTCTTGCTGGGGCTGCTGCTTGCCCGGTGGCGGCCGGGCGCGACGGTCGCCGCGGCCGTGCTGGCGCTGGCACCGGTCGCCATCGGTGTCGCGCCCGAATGGCTGCGCGATATTCCCGCTGCCCCCGCGGACGCGCCGCAGGTTCATGTGCTGACGCACAATGTCTGGAAAGGCAATCCCGACCCCGCCGGCACCGCGCAGGCGATCATCGATGCGAAGCCCGATGTGGTGATGCTGCAGGAGGTAAGCGGCAGTTTCCGGCCGATGCTTGCGGCGCTGGACCAGCATTTCGCCCATGCGGCCGAATGCCCGCGCGGCTGCGACCTCGCCATTTTTTCGCGCTGGCCGATCGCCGATAGCGATTATTTCCTGAAGGATCGGAACGGCCGCAAATTCGGCCCCGCCTTGCTCTGGGCGCGGATCGCGCCGCCGGCTGGAAAACCGTTCAGGGTGGCGACGCTCCATTATCCCCGGCCGACCTCGCGCGATCAGGCGGTGCGCAGGCGCGACGTGGCGCGGGCGCTGGCACGGATCGATCGCGACGCCTTGATCGTTGCAGGCGACATGAACCTGACCCCCTGGGCCGCGGCGATGCGCGAGCAGGACCGCGCCCTTGCCCCGCTCACTCGCATGACGCGTGCGCCCAGCTGGCCGCGCGCCGTTCCCGTGCTGCCGATCGACCATCTTTATGCCGGGCCCGATTGGGGACTGGTGTCGGCGCGGCGATTGTCCGCGACCGGATCGGACCATCGGCCGATCCTCGTGACGCTGGCGCGCCGGTGAAGCGCGTCCTTTCCATCGCGCTGCTCGGCGGCTGCGGCCTGGCGGCGCCCGCGTTCGCGCAGCAATCGGATGCGACCGACGGGCTCGGTTCGGTATCGAGGGAAAACAGCTTCGGGCGCGACCGCAATGTCAGCGTGCTCGAACGCCGCCGCCCCGACTACACGGCGGAGCCGATCCGCGTCGGCTCGCTCGAACTGATGCCGCGCATCGCGGTCGGGGCGGGTTATGACGATAATCTCTATGCGCAGCCGAATGACGAGATCGGCGACGCCTATCTGCGCATCCGCCCGCGCATTTCGCTGGTGCGGCCGTCGCCGGACCTCAAGCTGTCGCTCGAGGGCGAACTCGACCTGCTCCGCTACGCCGACCGGTCGAGCGAAAATGCCACCCAATATGCGGTAAATGCCGGTGCGCTCTATACGATCAGCAAGTCGGACACGCTCGACGTCACGCTGCGCCACGGGCGCTACAGCCAGGAACGCGTCTCGCCCGATAGCCCGACGCAGGCGTCGCGGCCGATCCGCTTCACGCTGAACGGTGGTACCGCGACCTATACGCATGTCTTCAACCGCCTGCGCGTGCGCGGCGTGATCGATGTCGAGAACCGCGATTACAGCGACAGCGTGACGCCGGGCGGCGACCCGATCGATCAGGATTTCCGCGATCATACCAGCTATACCGGCACCGCGATCGGCGAATATGCGCTGAGCCCCAGCGTCGCGCTGTTCGTCGCCGGATCGCTGGGCAAGCGCGACTATCGCGAACGCAGCGGCCCGGTCGCCGCGCGGGATTCCACCGGCTTCGATCTGGCCGCCGGGGCGAGCTTCGAGCTGGGACGCAAGGCGCGCGGCTCGCTCCGCCTCGGCTATCTTCATCAGGATTACAAGGCGGCCGAGTTCGAGGATGTCTCGGGCTTCCTCGTGCGCGGCGAGCTCGCCTATTTCCTGAGCCCGCTGGTGACGATCACCGGCACGGTCGATCGCGGCATCAAGGAAACCGGCGTCAACGGCGCGACGGGCTATCTTGCCACCAACATGACGCTGCGCGCCGATTACGAGCTGCTGCGCAACCTGATCATCAGCGCGGGCGGCGAGCTGGAAAAGCGCGATTTCAACAATATCGACCGGCGCGACGACCGCTGGACCTGGCGCGCCAACGCCTCCTATTTGGTGAGCAAGCGGCTGGCGCTGCGGTTCGACGTGCAGCGGCGCACCCAATCGAGCTGGGGTTTCAACGCCGGCCGCGAATTCACCGACAATCGCATCTCGGTCGGGGTGACCTTCTCGGGATTGTAGATCATAATCGTGGACTGAAGCATTTGAAAATTCCTGTGTCCCCGCGAAGGCGGGAGCACACGGGTTATTCAGTCAAGATGCAGACTCTAATCCCGGTCAGCCGGACTTTGCCGCGACCCAGGGAATGCCCCCTCGCAGGCGGCGAGCAGTTCGGGCGGGGCGAGACGGTTGATATAGCCCGCCGACCCCTGATCGGAGAGCAGCTTCGCCGGGATTCCCCCGACCACGCCGCGCTCGGGCACGTCCTTGGTCACCACCGCATTAGCGCCGATCGCCGCCTCGGCGCCCACGGTGATGCCGCCGATGACCTTGGCCCCCGACCCCAGAAAGCTGCGGTCGCCGATCACCGGCGCGCCGCGCCGGCCGCCGCGGTTCATATAGCCGAGCACGACGCCGTGGGTGATGTTGACATTGCTGCCGAGCACCGCGTCGCCGTGAAAATAGAAGCCGCCGAAACGGTTGAGGAACAACCCCGGCCCGATTTCCATATATTCGGGGATCGCAAAGCCATATTTGTAGCGCGCGCGCAGCAGCAGCCATTTGGCGAGCGGATAGAGACCGAAGGCCTTGGCCGGTTTCAGCTTGAGCCAGCCGGTCGTGCGCATCAGCACGGTATATTTATACCCCGGGGTGAAGGCATAATGCCGCGCGAAGGCGCCGAAGCCGGTGCGGCCGGCGTAACGATAGAGGTCGGCGGCGAGCAGCGCCTTGAGCTTGGCGAAGCTCACCGGGCAACCGCGCAGGTGCGGCTTGCCGCTGTCCTCCGAAACGGACTCCTCGAATGCCGGAGCGGGGGCGAGCGATGCGCTGGCGATGTCCATCAGAAATAACGCTCGCCGAAACGGATCGTGTCGCCGGGGAGCACGGGGAAATCGGCGGTCAGCTCATATTCGCGCTCGCCGGCCTCGCCCGCGCGCTTCAGGAAGACGCGCTTTTCGTTGGCGCGATAGGTAAAGCCGTCGGCCTTGGCGACCGCGCCGCGGACGGTCAGACCCTGCGTATAGGGATATTCGCCGGGCTTGTTGACTTCGCCGAGCACATAGACGGGCCGGAAACTCGCAACCTGGACCGAAACTTTGGGCTCGAGCAGATAGCCGTCGCCGAGCTTCGCCTCGATCGCCTTCGACAGTTCATCGGTCTGGAGCCCCGCGGCCTTGACCTCGCCGATCAGCGGAAAGGCGATCGTACCGGCGGGCGACACTTCGAAATCGCCGGTCAGCGTCTCTTCGCCAAAGGTCGCGATCTTGACCTTGTCGCCGGGCGAGAGGCGGAAGGCTTCGGCGGGCGGCGGCGCGGCGCCGCTACCGGCGAGCGGCGCTTGCCCGGCGCACGCGCCGAGCATCGCGAGCGCGCCCGCCAATGCGATCTGCTTATGCCATTTCATGAGCTCACTCCCGGACTTGATGCTGCAATGTTCGTGAATCGGGTCGGCGCGGCGAGCACCGCCTCGATCCGGGCCCAATAATGAGCGGCCGCCTGCTCGACGCCGTAGGCGAGCGAGCGGGTGCGCGCGCGGGCGCCGCATTCGCCGCGATGCGGTTCGGCGAGCACCCGGTGCAAGGCGGCGGCGAAGGCGGGCACATCATCGGTCGGCACCAACGCGCCCGCATCGACATCGATCCCGCCGGTGACGCTCTCGCGCGGCCGGTCGGCCAGAATCTCGGACGGGCCGGAGGCGCAATTGGTCGCGACGACGGGAACGCCGCACGCCATCGCCTCGACCAGCCCGTTCGGGAACCCCTCGGCATTGGAGGGCATCGCATAGGTCCGCGCGCGCGCGACCACCGCGAAGGGATTGGCGACGAAGCCGGGCATATCGACTTGGCCCGCGATGCCGAGCGACGCGGCGAGCGCCTCCAGCGCGCCGCGCTCGGGCCCTTCGCCGAGGATGACGAGCCGCTCCGGCGGCGCGGCCTTGGCATAGGCGCGCAGCAGCAGCGGAAAATTCTTGTTGGGAACGAGCCGTCCGGCGGCGACGATATAGGGTGCGGCGGGGGTGAAGGCGGGCGGCTCGGCGGCCAATTCGGCGATGCGCCGATGATCGACCGGATTGGCGATCGCCGACATGCGGCTTCGCGCCACGCCGAAATGGGCGGCGAGATCGTCGACGACCCCTTCGGACACCGCGATAACGTGCGCCGCGCGCGGATAGACGAGACGCACCATCGCTTTCGCCGCGAACGCATCGCCAAGATGGGCGCTGGTGTTGACCCGTTCGCTGATCAGCCACGGCCGCCGGCGCCCCGCCATCGCCCAGCCATTGGCGATATTGGCGCGGGTAAGGAAGCTGAGCGTCGCGTCGGGTGCCAGCCGCCGGGTCAGCGCGCGTAGCTGGGTCAAGCTCGGCAGCAATTTATGCCGGGCGTCGAGCTGGTGAACCTCGACCCATTCGGGAATATCATAGGCGCGCGGTTCGTCGTCGAGCAGCGCGAGATGGATGTCGTAGCGCGCGCGCCATGGCTCCGACCCGCCGAGCAAGGTCGCGAGCACGCGCTCGGCGCCGCCGCCCGCGAGCGAGTTGATCGCGAACAAGATCCGCTTTCGGTGCAGCATGATTCCTCGTTGGGGCCTGGCGCGGAATGCGCTTCGGAGGAACCCTTACCACGCCGATTTGTTGCAGCGCACACAGGCGCGCCCGCTTCATCGTCCCGAGGGGGCAACTGGCCGATTCGAGCGGGTTTCGCGCGGCGAGACGTCTATCACCAGCGGCACCGATGAAGCTTTGCGGAGATGAGTAATGGACATTCGGCGCGTCGAGTGTCTGGACGGCTTGCGCGGCGTCGCGGCGCTCTGGGTGCTGCTCGGACATATGATGATCCTCACCGGTTTCCGGCTGCCGTTGATGAGCAAGCCCGACCTCGGCGTCGATCTGTTCATCCTGCTCTCGGGCTTTCTGATGATGTTCCAATACCGGCTGCGCGCGGGCCGCGAGGACTGGACCGTGCCCGGCACCTGGGCCGCCTTCTGGACGCGGCGCTTTTTCCGGCTGGCGCCGCTTTTCTATGTCACGCTCGCCGCCGCGCTGATCGCGGGACCGGCGATCTATGAGGGCCGCGTCGCGATCGACAGCTTCCTCGGCCAGTCGCTGCAGCCGCCCGAACGCTATCTCGACGGCAGTCTCACGAACATCGCGCTGCATCTGAGCTTCCTGTTCGGATTGCTGCCCGATTATGCCTTTCGCACCCCGCTGCCCGACTGGAGCCTCGGGCTCGAGATGCAATTCTATCTGCTCTTTCCGTTCCTGGTATTGCTCGGGCGACGGTTCGGCTGGATCGCGTCGGCGCTGGTCGCGGCGGGGGGCGGGGTGGCCGTCGCGCTGCTCGCCGGGGCGGCGGGCCTCGACTATCCGATGCCGTCCTTCCTGCCGTTGAAGCTCCAGCTTTTCCTCGCCGGCATGTTGATCGCCGCCGGTGCGGACGAGAGCCCTGCGCGGCTGTGGACGCGCCTCGGCGCGGCGATGCTGCTCGCCGCGATCCCGATCGGGGGCGAGCAGGACGTGCCCCATTTCGTGGTTCGCGAGCTGCTGGTGTTCGGCTTTTTCGCGCTGGTTCACCTGCGCTCGCTCGGCGTCATCGGATTGGTTTCGCGGCTGTTCGGCAGCCGGCCCTTCTATTGGCTGGGCGAGCTTTCCTATGGGACCTACCTGATCCACCTCCTCATCCTCCAGCCCGTCGCGGCGGCGGTGATCGGGCGGTTCGGCACCGGGCTCGGCGCGGTCGAGCGTTTCATCTTGACCGGCGCGATCGTTGTGCCCGCGACCTATGCCCTTGCCTTTGTGACCTATAAGCTGGTCGAGCTGCCAGGGCAGCGGCTCGGGAAGGCGGTCATCAAACGAGCTGCCGGGCGCGGCACCCCGCGCGCGCATCAGACCGTGCCCGAAAAGATCGCCGCGCCGTGATGACCGGGCGCTGTCCGCATTCAATGGAGGTTATTCGATGGATCGACGAACATTGCTGACGTCAATCGCCGGCGCCGCCACGGCGAGCGCCTGCACCCGGCGCGACGACGATGACGCCGGGGCCGGCCGCACCGGCCGCCCAACCTTGGCGATCGAGTCCGAAGCGCCGGGCCGCTGGCGTATCCGCAGCTGGCAATGGCGCGCCGGCGCATGGCGGCCGCGGATCGCCCAGGCACGGACGGCCGATGGCAAGATCGAAATCAGCGGCGCGATCGACGCCGCCGACCGGGCCGAGGTGATCGCCCGGCTGCGCGCTTAAGGGCGCGATCACCTTTGTCTGAATAAGCCGTGTGCTCCCGCAAAGGCGGGGACACGGCTATTTCAGCCCTAACCCCCCGCCGTTCCCGGGGTGGCGGAAGGGCGCGGAACCGGCCGGCGCGGCGCAAGCGCGGCGCGATAGACTTCGAGTGTGTCCGCCGCCGCCTTGTCCCAGCTGAAGCGTTCGCGGACGGTGTCGCGATCGACCTGAAAGCTGGCGCAATCCGCATTCAGCCGCGCGGTGAGTTCGGTGACGTCGCCGACGGGAAAATAATTCGCGGGATCGAGCCCGATGTCGAGATTGGCCGGGATGTCGCTGAGCAGCATGCGCGCGCCGCAGCTCGCCGCTTCGAGCGCCGCGATCGGCAGGCCTTCGTGATAGGAGGGCATCACGAACAGCGCGCAATGTTCATAGAGGCATTTCAGCGTCGCGCGCGACTGGACGCCCGCGAAGATCACGCGGTCGCTGGCGCGCGCGAGGAGTTCACGCGCATATTCGCTTTCGTGATCGGCCGACCCGGCGATCACCAGCTTGGCGGTGCAGCCCGACCGTTCATAGGCGTCGATCAGGTCGTGCAGGCCCTTTTCGGGAACGAGGCGCGCGACGGCGAGGAGGAAGTCGCCGCCTTCGATCCCCAGCCGCTCGAATATCAGCGCGGGATCGGCATCGCCGGGCAGGTCGGACGTGCCGTTGGGGATATAGGCGATCCGCTCCGCGCGCTCGGGAAAGCTCCGCCGCAATTGCGCGGCGAGCGAGGGGGACACGGCGATGACCCGATCGGCGAAGCTGAGCGCCAGCCACTCGCCGGCGCGCAGCGCGCCGCGCGCGAGCGGGCCCCATTTGGCGCGATGATAATCGGTGCCGTGGTGCGTCACGACGACTTTCAGGCCGATCAGCCGCGCGACCGGCGCCAGCAGGCCGGGACCGATCGCATGGATATGGACCAGCCCGGCGCCGCGCCTGCGCGCCGACAGGACGGCGAGGAAGGTCGACACGATCGCCTCGAAATGCTGCGAGCGCGGGCAGGGGATGCCGACGATCTCGACCCCGCGATGCTCGGCCCTGAGCTCGGGCAGATAGGGCGCGCGGCCGAGCACGACCGAGCGGTGATCGGGCCACAGCGCCTTGATCCGCGGCAGCAGTTCCTCGCAATGGCTTTCGATCCCGCCCATGACGTGCGGGAAGCCGCGAAGGCCGGTCACGCAAATGACGGGCGACCCCGCGCGATCGCCGGAAGACATATTTGTCCGTTGCAGCATCATAAACTCCAATCGCGCCCGGCCGGATTTCCCGGCTCAGGCCACCGCTGCCATCGGCCCTCTTCCACCATTTTCTATTTCGCCCAGATACCAGTCGACGAAACGCTCGATCCCCTGTTCGAGCGACACTTTCGGACTGTATCCGGTAAGCGCGTTGATCGCCGAGATGTCGGCATAGGTCGCGGTCACGTCGCCTGGCTGCATCGGCCGCATCAGCTTGACCGCCGTCCGGCCGAGCGCGCGTTCGAGCGTGGAAATCATGTCCATCAGCCCGACCGGATTGCAGTCGCCGATGTTGAGCAGCCGGTTTTCGCCAGCCGCCGGCGGTCTGTCGAGCACCCCGACGATGCCATCGACGATATCGTCGATATAGGTGAAATCGCGCGCCATCCGCCCCTCGCCGAACACTTCGATCGGCTGGCCGAGCAGGATTTTCTGCGCAAAGCCGTAATAGGCCATGTCAGGCCGGCCCCACGGGCCATAGACGGTGAAGAAGCGCAGCCCGCTGAGCGGAAGATGGTAGAGCGTGGCATAGCTCTGGCTCATCAACTCGCAGCTGCGCTTGGTCGCCGCGTAGAGCGAGACCGGCGCGGTGCAGGGCTCGTCCTCGCGGAAACCGGCGCCGCCGATCGGACGGTCGCCATAGACCGAACTCGACGAAGCATAGACGAGATGCTCGATGGTGCCCGCGTGGCGCGCCGCTTCGAGCACCGCGAGATGCCCTTTGAGGTTGCTATGCTCATAGGCGAAGGGGTTTTCGAGGCTGTAGCGCACGCCCGCTTGCGCCGCGAGGTGGACGATCCGGCGGATGCCGTTCGCTTCCACCAGCTCGCTCACAAGCCCCGGGCTGGCGATGTCGCCGTCGATCAGCCGGAAACCCACATTGTCCGCCAGCCGCGCGGTGCGCGCCTTCTTGAGCGCGACGTCATAATAGTCGGTGAAGCTGTCGAGGCCGATCACCCGCTCGCCGCGCGCGAGTAACCGCTCGGACACCGCATGGCCGATGAAGCCCGCGGCGCCGGTGACGAGGATGGGGCTCTCGTCCGTCATGCCGCGCGCCTTTCGTTCGAAAGCGCGTCCTCGATCAGGTCCGGCCGGCCGATGCCGACATAGCGCAGGCCCGCTTCTTCGGCCTGCGCGGGGCGATAGATGTTGCGCAGGTCGACGAGCAGCGGATCGGTCATCGCCGCTTTGAGGCGCGCGAGATCGAGCGCGCGGAACGCATCCCATTCGGTGACGATCACCGTCGCCGCTGCGCCCTCCGCCGCGGCGTAGGCGGAAGGGGCATAGTCCACGTCGCTGAGCACTGCCCTGGCCGCCTCCATGCCCTCGGGGTCATAGGCGCGCACCCTGGCGCCGGCATCCTGCAGCGCCTGGATGATCGCGATGGACGGCGCGTCGCGCATGTCGTCGGTGTTGGGCTTGAAGGTCAGCCCGAGCACCGCGACGGTACGGCCGCGGACCGGCCCGTCGATCGCCGCCAGAATCTTGCGGCCCATCGCGCGCTTGCGCTGTTCGTTGACGGCCACGGTCGCCTCGATCAGCCGCAGCGGCGCGTCATGATCCTGCGCGGTCTTCATCAGCGCGAGCGTGTCCTTGGGGAAGCAGGAGCCGCCATAGCCGGGGCCCGCATTCAGGAATTTGCCGCCGATCCGCTTGTCGAGCCCGATGCCGCGCGCGACCTCCTGCACATCGGCGCCGACCTGTTCGCACAGGTCCGCCATCTCGTTGATATAGGTGATCTTCATCGCGAGAAAGGCGTTCGCCGCATATTTGATCAGCTCGCTCGTGCGCCGCCGGGTGAAGACGATCGGCGCCGTGTTCAGCGACAGCGGGCGATAGACTTCCTCCATCGGCGCGCGGGCGCGCTCGTCCTCGATGCCGATGACGACGCGGTCGGGGCGCTTGAAATCCTCGATCGCGGCGCCTTCGCGCAGGAATTCGGGGTTGGAGGCGACGGCGAACTCGGCTGCGGGATTGCACTCGCGGACGATCCGTTCGACCTCGTCGCCGGTGCCGACGGGAACGGTCGACTTGGTGACGATCACGGTGAAGCCGGCGAGCGCCCCGGCGATTTCGCGCGCCGCGCCATGGACATAGGAGAGATCGGCGTGGCCGTCGCCGCGGCGGCTGGGCGTGCCGACCGCGATGAACACGACGTCGGCGGCGCCGACCGCCTCCGAAAGCTCGGTGGTGAAGTCCAGATTGCCCGCCGCGACATTGCGCGCGACCAGATTGTCGAGCCCGGGCTCATATATGGGAATGCCGCCGGCGCGAAGCCGGGCGATCTTGTCCGCATCCTTGTCGACGCAGGTCACATGATGGCCGAAATCGGCAAAACACGCGC
The DNA here is from genome assembly GCF_900078365.1 of uncultured Sphingopyxis sp. Classification (NCBI taxonomy): domain Bacteria; kingdom Pseudomonadati; phylum Pseudomonadota; class Alphaproteobacteria; order Sphingomonadales; family Sphingopyxidaceae; genus Sphingopyxis; species uncultured Sphingopyxis sp. The sequence goes on along the minus strand of NZ_LT598653.1, from coordinate 3,149,467 downwards.
CCGAAACGAGCCCGACATAGCCGGACCCGATCATTACGATACGCATACCGCGTTGCTCCCTATTTATATGAAGGCGATTTTGCTGCGCTTGCGAACAATCATCGCGCATGACCCCCGCGCGTCAACTTGCCAGCTTTGAAAAGAGGCAATTGAAAGGCGAAGCGAATGCTGCCGCAATCGCGATTCAAAATAGGACAAAATAGGGAAACGACCCCGGATTATAAGCAGATAACTCGCGGCTTCGGCTAAACGAAGGTTGGGCGATTTGGCTGCAATGCGACGAAACGCTTCGACTTGAACTTGCCACGCGTCGGCGTCGGATTAGAAGCTGGATACGATAAATTGCGGGAAGGGCAGGATGCTGGAAGCGCGACGTGCGGCATTCTTCGCCGACCTGCCGGTGTCGCCGGCCGTCCGCCGCGACCGGCTGGCGCGGGCGATGCGGATGATCGGGGAAAATGCCGGCGCGTTGTGCGCCGCGCTCGCCGCCGACCAGACGAATCAGGACGCCGAGTCGGCGCGGCGCACCGAAGTCGCGCCCGCGCTGGCGGTGTTGCGCGCGGCGCAGGGCAGCGTCGGGCGCTGGATGCGCCCCGAAAGCGACGGCGGGCTGCTCGCGCGGCTGGGCGGCGGCGACTATGTGGAATATCAGCCGGTCGGGGTGATCGGCATAGCGGCGCCGGCCGCGCTGCCGCTGCTCCACACGGCGGGTATCATCGCGAGCGCGCTCGCGGCGGGCAATCGCGTGATGCTGAAATTCGACGCCGCGTCGCCGCGGCTGGGCGACCTGGTCACCCGGCTGGCGTCCGGCTACTTCGACCCGCTCGAATTGGCCGTCATATCGGACGGCGTCTTTGCCGGCCTCGCCTTCGACCTGCTCGTGACCGGCGAGGAACAGGGCGACGGCGTGACGATCGCGCGCTCGGGCAAGTCGCCGGTCATCTTCGGACGCTCGGCCGATTTCGCCAGGGCCGCCGACAAGGTGATCGCGCGCAAGCGTGTTCGGGGCGGGCGCGTGCCGCTGGCGCCCGACTATCTGCTCGTGCCCGAGGAAGAGGAGGAGGCGATCGCCGGCTGGCTTTGGCGGGCGGCGATGCGGGCGGGGCCGAACGAAGCGCCGCCGGCCGATGCCGAGCAGCAACGATGGACGCGGCTGCTGGACGACGCCCGCGCGCGCGGAGGCGAAGTGATGACCGCGCACCCGCGCGGCACGGACATGCCGCTCCATATCATCCGCCACGCGAGCGACGACATGCGGGTGATGCAGGAAGAGGTCGATGGGCCGATCTTGCCGCTGCGCAACTATGCCCGGATCGAGGACGCGATCGCTGCGATCCACCGGCGCGCGCCGCCGCATGTCATCTTTTATTTCGGGCGCGACGCCGCCGAGCGCCGCCATGTGCTCGATCGCACCCTGTCGTCGGCGATCGCGATCGACGGGCGGGCGCCCTCTTTGGCGAAGGCGGGCGCGGGCATGACGCTGAATATCGGCTCGGGGGAAGCAGGTTTTCGTCGCTTCAGCCGGATCCGGCGCGTCTGCCGTCCGCCTTTCTTCGACCTTGCGCGCCGGTTCGCAATCAAGGGCGGCGGCGATCTTGCCGATGCGGCGCCCGCGCTGCGCTGATCCCGGACGCGCCACGCCGCGCCGCATCGCGCTCGCCATGTGCGGGCCCCTCCGCTTAACGCCGGGGCATGGCCGACATGTCTTCCCGCCGCGCCGCGAGCGCGGTCCAGATCGCCGCGGACGGCGAGCCCGTCTATGTCGTGCGCTCGGGCGGCGTCTATCGCCGCGTGCGCGCCCGCGACGTCGGCAACGGCCTGTTCCTGATCAACGAACCGGTCCGCGATGTGCGGATTTCCGACGTCAGGGTGGCGGGCGGCTACCGCGTCATCGAAAATACGGCGGCGCCCGATCTGGTGGCGGCGGGCGTCGCCGGACTCCATGTGCGCGGCGCGCGGGCGAGCGGCCTCGAACGCAGCTTTGCGCGCATCCGCTACGACAGCCATCACGGGGTGATCGAGGATGTCAGCGCGAGCGGCACGCTCGCCACCGGCTCGACCGACCTGCCCGTCGGCATCGGGTTTGCCGACACCGCGCATGATTTCCGCATCGAACGCTGTTTCATGCGCGGCTTTCAATGGAAGCGCCGCGACAGGCAATATTGGAACGGCGACGGCTTTTCGACCGAGCGCGGCAATGCGCGCTTCCTGTTCCGCCAATGCGCCGCATGGGACAATAGCGACGGCGGGTTCGACCTCAAATCGACCGAGACATTGCTCGACGATTGCACGAGCGGCCGCAACGCGCGCAATTTCCGCCTGTGGTCGAGCATCCGCGCGACGCGGCTGATCAGCATCGATCCGATCAAGATCGGCGGGATCGGCGACACCAATCATTTTTCGATCATGGCGGTGAAAGGCGCGAGCGAGCCGCTCGTCATCACCATCGATCATCTGGTGGTGAAGAGCGACCGCGGCTGGCCGATCTTCGATGTCCACAACGGGCCCGCCCAGATCATCATCGGCTCGCACGACATCCAGGTGCCGCCCGGAACCCCGCTCGTCCGCTCGCGCAGCGGCGGGACGGTGCCGGGCGGCGTGTACTTCAAGGGCGACCCGCCGAAGCTCTGAGATAGCCCCGGCGCGCTTTGCACACGCTTCGACGCCGCGCTCTTGCTGCAATGCAGCGTAAGGGCGAAAACCGCTCCCGTCAGCACGTGGCGATCGTGTCTGCGGAATCCGAATACTGGTTTTTGGGGGGGAACCCAGTGACCAGCAAAGGGTGGAAAGATGCGAAAGATACGCAAGGCCGTGTTCCCCATTGGCGGCCTTGGAACCCGGTTCCTTCCGGCGACCAAATCCATGCCAAAGGAAATGCTGCCGGTCGTCGACCGGCCGCTCATCCAATATGCCGTCGATGAGGCGCGCGAGGCGGGCATCGAACAGTTCATCTTTGTGACCAGCCGCGGCAAGAGCCTGATCGAGGATCATTTCGATCACGCCTTCGAGCTTGAGGAGGCGATGGCGCGGCGCGGCAAGTCGCTGTCGTCGCTCGACGGCACCCGTCCGTCGCCAGGCGACATCACCATCGTGCGCCAGCAGGAGCCCCTGGGGCTCGGTCACGCCGTATGGTGCGCGCGCCGCCTCGTCGGCGACGAGCCTTTCGCGGTGCTGCTGCCCGACGATCTGATGGTCGGCGAGCCGGGCTGTTTGAAGCAGATGGTCGACGCCTATCACGACCTTGGCGGCAATTTGATCTGCACCGAGGAAGTGGCGGCCGACCAGACGCAGAAATATGGCATCGTCACCCCGGGCGCGCAGGCCGGGCCGATCACCGAAGTGAAGGGGCTGGTCGAAAAACCGGCGCCGGAGGTCGCGCCGTCGCGGCTCGCGGTCATCGGCCGCTATATCCTCCAGCCCGAGGTGATGGATGTGCTCGGCAGCCAGGAGGAAGGCGCGGGCGGCGAGATTCAGCTCACCGACGCGCTGGCGCGGATGATCGGCCAGCAGCCGTTCCACGGCGTCACCTTTGCCGGCAAACGCTACGACTGCGGCGACAAGAGCGGCTTCGTGACCGCGACGCTCGCGCTCGCGCTCGGCCGCCCCGACATCGCGCCCGCGGTGCGCGCCTTCCTGGCCGCCGCGTGACATGGATGCGCTTTCACGGCACGCGCCGCTTCGCCGGGAAGCGGGCATCGAGGTCGATCGCGGCGCGCTGATCGATCTCCGTCATGTCGGCGGGATTTTGCGCCGGCGATGGATGGTGCTGTGCGCGGCGATGGTCGCGGCGATTATCGTCGCCGCGGCCGCCTATCTCGTCGCCGAGCCGCGCTATCTGGCGACCGCGCAGGTCGCGCTCGAACGGACGGCCGAGCGGGTGATCGATGTCGATTCGGTGACTCCGACCGCCGATCCCGACTCGGCGGCGGTCGATACCGAAGTGCAGGCGCTGCGCTCGCCCGAGCTGATCGGGCGGGTGGTCGACCGGCTGCGGCTCGCGCGCGATCCCGCGTTCAACGAGGCAGCGGGGCAGGGTGCCCCGGCGGCGCAGCCCGATCTCATCGGGCGTCAGCGCGCGATCGGCACTCTGCTCGGCGGCCTGACGGTGAAGCGCGACGGCCTCTCCTATGCGATCAGCGTGTCCTATGAGGGGAATACGCCGGCGCAGGCGGCCCGGATCGCCAACGCACTCGTCGACGACTATGTCGCGGGCCAGGCGGGTTCGAAGGCCGAGGCGACGCAACGCGCGCAAGGCTTTCTCGAAAAACGGCTTGAGGATCTGCGCACGCAGGTGCTCGGCGCCGAGCGGGCGGTCGCCGACTATCGCGCCGCGCACGATCTTTTCGCCGTTTCCGAAGCGAGCACGGTGACGCAGCAGGAATTGTCGGGCCTTTCGACGCAGCTCGCGCAGGCCAAGGCGGAAAATGCGGCGGCGCAGGCACGGCTTTCGGCGGCGCGCGCGCAGCTGCGCGGCGGGCGGAGCGGCGAGGAACTCGGCGACTCGCTCGATTCGCCGGTGGTCAGCCAGCTCCGCGCCCAGCGCGCCGAGGCGGCGCGCGAGGTGGCGGCGCTCGAAAAACGCTACGGCCCGCGTCACCCGGCGCTGATCCAGGCGCAGAACCAGCTCCGCACCGCCGACCAGCATATCGCGGCCGAAGTGCAGCGCATCGTCGCCAACGCCTCGATCCAGGCGAGCATCGCCAGCCAGCGCGCGGCGTCGCTCGCGGGCTCGGTCGCGCAGACGCAGGGCAAGCTCGCGAGCGACAATGAGGCGTCGGTGCGGCTCGCCGAGTTGGAGCGCAACGCCGAATCGGCGCGGACGCTCTATCAGGCCTTTCTCGACCGCTATCGTCAGACGGTCGCGCAATCGGGGCTCGAACGCAGCGATTCCTATATCGTCAGCCGCGCGCGCGTTCCCGGCGCGCCCAGTTCGCCCAACATGCTGATCTATGCGGCGATGGCCGTGGTCGGCGGGCTCGGCATCGGCGTGCTGCTCGTCGTGCTGCTGCAATTGCTCGAGCGCGGGCTCGAGACGAGCGACGCGATCGAGGATGCGCTGGGGCTGGCGACGCTCGCCTCGATCCCCGATGCGCGCACGCTGCCCGGCTATCGCAAGTCGGGCGTGCCGGCGCCGCCCGCGGAGCTGCCGGTCAAGCGGCCGCAATCGACCTATGCCGAGGCGTTCCGGACCCTGCGCACCTCGATCCAGTTCGCCGAGGCCGCGCAGCCGGTCCGCGTCGTCGCGATCACCTCGGCGGTGCCGGGCGAAGGCAAGACGACGACCGCGATGGGCCTCGCCCGCGCGATGGCGGCGGCGGGCGGCAAGGTGCTGCTGATCGACGCCGACGCGCGCCGACGCGCATCGAGCCGGCAGTTCGCCGAGGGCGTGGAACTCGGGCTCGACGAAGTTCTGGCGGGCGAGGCGACGCTCGATCAGGCGATCGTCAAGGACAGCCTGTCTGACGCCTGCCTGCTGCCGCAACGGCTCGATTCGAAGGGCATCGGCCTGACGGAAAGTCCGCGGCTCGCCGAGCTGATCGAACAGGTGCGCGACCGCTACGACCTCGTTATCCTCGACACGCCGCCGGTGCTGCCGGTCGACGAGGCGCGCGTGATCGCCAGCATGGCGGACGGCGTCGTCTTCCTCGTGCGCTGGCGCAAGACGCCGTCGAAGGCGGCGTCGGTGGCGTTGCGACGGCTCTACGACGTTCATGCCGAAATGCTGGGCGCGGTGCTGACGCTGGTCGACGTGCGCGAGCAGGAGCGCGCCGGCTATGAGGATGGCGGCACCTTCCTCAAGGCGTACCGCCCCTATTATGCCGACTGACCTGTCGCTGCCGTGACCGCGCAGGCGCTGCCCTATGGTCCGGCCTTCGGGCTCGGCATCTTGATACCCGTCACGCTGCTGCTGCTCGTTCCGCTCGTCGTCGCGGCGCGGCGGGCGGGCAGCGTGGCGGGCGCGTTCGTCGTGGTGGCGCTGTGGCTGCGCACCACCGCGGGGGCCTATCATCTCTATATGTTCCAGCCGCTCGCGGGCGGGCTTTCGGGCAATGCGCTGCTCTCGATCGCGGTGACCGGCTTCGGGCTGCTCTTCGTCGTGCGGCCCGCCAATCTGGCGCTCAAATGGCTGCTGCCCGTCCATGCCCTGATCCTGCTCGCGCTGCTGAGCGCCAGCCTCAACGGCGATCTGGTGGGCGGCATCAACGTCGCGGTCAAATATGCCTATATGATCGTGATCCTGATTGCGGCCTTTCAGGCGCTGCGCCGCGATCCCGAGGCGCGCTTCCTGAACTGGGCGATGGTTTCCTTCCTGCCCTTGCTCGTCTTTCAGGCGCTGTCGCTGGCGCTCAATATGCCCAAGGGGGCAGAGGATGGCGACGGGCTGGTCTGGATCGGCGGCTATAATCACGAGGCGGCCTTTTCGGTCGCGCTGCTGACGGGGTTTCTGGTCGGCGGCCTCGCGCGCTCGGCGCCGCGCGCGGTGCGCACCGCCTTTCTGACCCTTACGCTCGTCGCGATCCTGCTCGCGGGCTACCGCACGACGATCCTCGCGCTCGCGCCGCTCGCGCTGGCGACCTTCCTCGGTGGGCTGACGATGAGCGTGCGGCGCGATCAGCGCGGGGCGATGGCGGTGACGGCGACCGTCGCGGGCGTGCTGCTCTTTGCGATCGCGGCGCTGTCCTACAGTCAGAGTTTCGCCGACCTCGCCGCCTTCCTCGCCGACCCGGCGGCGCTGATCAAGCCGCCGCGCGACTTCGACCTGCTCGAACGCCAGGTGATGTCGGGCCGGCCGCTGATCTGGAGCAGCTATATCTACGCCTGGGCCGATGGCACGCCGCTCCAGCATCTGTTCGGCCTGGGGCCGGAAAGCTGGGAGGGCGTGTTCAAGGTCTATCCGCACAACACGCTGGTGTCGACGCTCTACGAACTCGGCTGGTTCGGCGTGGCGGCGATGATCGCCCTGTGGACGGTGATGTTCGCGGCGGCGGCTTCAGCGCGCGGCGACCGCTTCCTGCTGATCGCCGCGCATTTCGCTTTCTTCCTGCTCAACATGGCGACGATGCCCTTCTGGCAGGTCGAGGGGCTGGCGCTCTATGGCCTGCTCTGCGGCTACACCGTCCATACCGCGCGCGCGGCGCGATGGGGCGCGGCGCCCACGCGGGACCGGCTTGCCTATGGTATATCGCACTTTCAGGACCGGCGAGGTCCCGAAAAACATCATCGAGCCTCGCCCCGCGCGGCCGGCGCGCGGCGAAGATAGCCGGCGATCAGGCGGGTCGCTTCTTCGACGAGCTCGTCCACGCGCCTTTCTTTTCAGGAGCATGGCACGCGCCCGGCCCATGTACACGAGGGGCCGCGGCGGGAGGCGCTTCGAATCGCAGACCAGGCTTGCATTTAATGACGGACAGTATACGATATATTGTAGGAGTTAACGAATCGAAGCAAAAGTGGGGAGACAGGGCAATGCGGATTAGATCGACGATTCTGTGTTCGGCGGCTTTCGGAGCGATGGCGTTCGGGTGCGTCCCGACGGCCGCGGCCGCACAGGAAGCGGATGGCGTCACGAGCGACGCCGAAGCAAGCGATGACGCGACCATCGTCGTCGTCGGCATCCGCGGCAGCGTCGAGGCGGCGAACGAGACGAAGCGCAATTCGAAACAGATCGTCGACTCGGTCGTCGCCGAAGACGTCGGCAAGCTCCCCGATAACAATGTGCCGGAGGCGCTGTCGCGCGTGACCGGCGTGCAGATCGACCGTGCCCGCGGCCAGGGGCAGAGCGTGACGATCCGCGGCCTTTCGGAGATTCAGACGACGATCAACGGCAACCAGACCAATCTGGGCGACGGGCGTTCGCTCAATCTCGCCGACATTCCGGCCGAGCTTCTGAAGCAGGTCGACGTCTACAAGACGCGCACGGCCGATCAGGTCGAGGGCGGGATCGCGGGCACCGTCAATGTCGAACTGCGCCGCCCGATGGACCTCAATCGCGGCTGGACGATCGCCGGCAGCGCGCGCGGCGTCTATGACGATATTTCGGAAAAGGTCAGCCCCTATGGCAGCCTGCTCGTCGCCAAGCGGATGGACGCGGGCGACGGAGAGATCGGTTTTCTGGTCAACGCCTCGTGGACGAAGAATTTCTACCGCGAGAATTATATTGAAAGTGAATCCCCGTTCGAGACGGTGATCGACGGCGATACCGTCGTGATTCCCTATCGCGCCCAATATGGGCTCGAATCGGGTCACGTGACGCGGCCCTCGATCAACGCGGTGCTGCAATGGAAGCCAAGCGACAATCTCGATTTCGTGCTTGAAGGCGGTTATCTCGGCTCGCGCGAGAAGCGTTCCGTCGAGCGGCTCTATGTGCAGGATATGCCCTTCCTGTCCGCCGACAGTTACAGCGACATCGAACTGATGCCCGACGGCCAGACGGTGAAGTCGCTGACGCTCACCAATCCGAACGGCATCCCCGCAGGCATCGACGCACAGTATAACTCGTTCCACTCGAACCTCTACACAACCAACTTCGAGGCGCACTGGCGCGGCGATCGCGCGCAGATCAATGCCAGCGTCCAGTATAACTGGAGCAACGAGGGCAATTATTTCGTCGAGCAGATATTGCGCCCCGGCGCGCTGACGTCGGCGACCGTCGATTTCGCCTCGGACCAGTATAAGGGCGGGGTGCCGTCGATCACCTTCAACGGCGCCGACCTTTCCGATGCCGACAGCTATGTCGTCGATCGCTTCCAGGACAATCGCGGCGGTTCGAAGAACAAGGAGTTCGCGGCGCAGGCCGACCTGACGCTGCAGCTCAGCGACGCGCATTTCCTGCGCAATTTTCAGGCGGGTTTCCGTTATAACCGCCGCCTTACCAGCCGCTATTACGGTTATCGCGACGGTTTTCCGCGTATCGGCGGCGCGCGCACCCCGCTCAGCGATTTTCCCGGTGGTGACAGCGCCAGCCTGACCGGACCCGATATCGCAGGCGTCGACAGCGCGTCCTGGTATCGTATCCCGGGATCGGTCGTACGCGACAATATCGATGCGATCCGCGCCTATATCCAGCAAAATGACCCCGGCAATGCCGAACGTTTCTCGAGCGAGTTCCCGCCGAGCGACCAGGGTCAGACCTTTGATTCGACCGAGAATAATTTCGCCTTCTATGGTCAGCTCAACTATGGCTTCGATGCGCTCGGCTTTCCGATCGACGGGTCAGCGGGCGTGCGTTACGTCAATACTTGGGGTAAATCGTTCAGCTTCAACTATCGCCCCGGCGACGCGTCGAATGGTTTCCAGGACATCGTCGAGGAATCGCCCGGTCGCGGGAATTATACCGACATCCTGCCGAGCGTAACTGCGCTGCTGCACTTCACGCCGAAGCTGCAATTGCGCCTATCCTACACCACTAACGTCCAACGCCCGAGCTTCTATAATACGCGCCCCTTCTATTTTGCCGAAACGCGCGCCAACCCGCCGGTCATTTTCGCGGGGAATCCCGGCCTCAAAGCGCAGCGCGAACAGGCTTTTGACGCCAGCGCCGAATATTATTTCGGTCGTGGCGGCCTGATTTCGCTCGCGGGCTATTACAAGAAGGCGACAGGCTTCCTTTATTACAGCCGCGAACCGGTCGAAAATCTCGCCGAATATGGGCTGCCGGGGCAGAGTGGTTTCGTCGAGCAATTGCGCAACGCCGGCGACGGCACTTTCGCAGGCATCGAGGGATCGGTGCAGAGCTTCTTCGACTTCCTGCCCGGCATCGGGAAGAATTTCGGCGTCAGCCTCAATGCCAGCCATATCCTGGAGGCACGCGTCGAATATCCCTATCCCGAGGAATTCCCCGGCGCTTTCGATTCACCCAATACGTCGAAATGGACCGCGAACGCCGCGCTCTTCTATGACACGCCGAAGTTCAGCGCGCGCGTCGCGTTCAACTATCGCTCGCCCTATCGCCTGTTCGTGTGGACGAACAATCCGGCTTATTCCTGGTATAATGACGACACCTACCGCCTCGACGCGGCGATCAACTATACCCCGGTGAAGTGGATGACGCTGTCGCTCGAGGGCGGCAACATCCTCGGCCACGACGTCTACCGTTATTTCGGGAAGGAAAAGCTGCTGCCGCTCGGCGTGCGTACGCTGGGGCGCACGGTGCAGGGAAGCGTCCGTTTCCGTTTCTGAACCATCAGGCGAAGAGGCTCGATGGGTCGCAGTGGGTCGCGGCGCGGAGGTGCCGCGGCCCATTGCCGTCTCGGGGAGGATGAGCGAAGGAAAGGGGGAAGCGGATTTTCCGCCTGCCGTCGCTACTCCTCGGTCCGGATCAAGATCATCTCGCCGATCAGCGCGAACAATATGAACGGCCCCCACGCCGCGAGGAAGGGCGAATAGGCGCCGAGGTCGCCCATCGCGAGCGCGAAATTGTCGGCGACGAAATAGGCGAAGCCCAGCCCCATGCCGATGATCGCGCGCACGAACAGCTTGCCCGAGCGCGCGAGCCCGAACGCCGCGACCGCGCCCAGCAGCGGCATCAATATCGCCGACAGCGGCCCCGAAATCTTGTGCCACAGCACGCCCTTCAGCGCGTCGACCGGGCGCCCCGCGGCTTCGAGGTCGTCGATCGCGGACTTGAGCTTCAGGAAGGGCAGCTCGTCGCCATCGACCTGCGCGAGCGTGAACTGGTCGGGGCGGACATTCTTCGCCGCGACGATCGTGCCCAAGGGTTCGAGCGTGCCCGAACGGCGGATGAAGCGCCGTGCGTTCGTCAGCTCCCAGCCGCCGCCCGCGAGGGCGCGCGCGCTGTCGGCGGACAGCATCGACGACAGTACGCCGCCGGTCCGCTCATAGATGGTGACATAGCCGAGGACGGTCACCGGCCCGCTGGTATCGACCGTCGTCGCGTTGATCAGATCGTCGCCGTCGCGAACCCAGATGTTGGTGCGTATCCCGCTATCCTTCGGCACCTTTTTATATTCGACTTTCTGCCACGCGCTGAGTGCGGCGGTCGAGCGGGTGACGATGCGTTCGTTGAAGGCGAAGCTGATCCCCGCGACGAGCAGCGCGGCGAGGAACAGCGGCGCGAGCACCTGATGCGCCGACATGCCCGCGGCCTTCATCGCGATGACCTCGCTGTTCTGGTTGAGCGTCACCATCGTCAAGATCGTGCCGAGCAGCACCGAAAAGGGCAGGAAGGTCTCGATGATCTGCGGCAGCCGCATCCCGACATAGCGCCACACGTCCGAATCGCTGTTGCCGGCCACGGCGAGAATCTTGCCGCTCTCGCCGAGCAGGTCGAGCGTCTGGAGGATCAGCACGAGCGCGAAGAGGATCGAGAAGGAGCGGACGAGGAACAGGCGGCCGACATAGAGCGCCATCGTGCGCGAGGGAAAAAAATGAAGCTGGTGCATCAGGTAAGCCGCTGCTTGCGCTGGAAGACGGCAAGGAGCGCGCGGATGCGCTGCGCCGCCTTGGCGGCGACACGTTCGAGTGCGCCGATCGGCTGCCCGCCGGGAACATGCGCGATCGTGTAATACATCCAGATCGCGAGCGCCGCGAAGAGCAGATAGGGAACCCACAGCGCGATCAGCGGGTCGATCGTCCCGCGCGCGCCCAGATCCTCGGCATATTGGTTGATCTTGTGCTGGGTGACGAGCAGCACGATCGACAGGAAGACGCCGAGCGACGAGGTCGATCGCTTCGGCGGCACCGCGAGCGCGACCGCGATCAGCGGGATCAGGAACATCGACATCACCTCGACGATGCGGAAGTGGAAATTCGCCCGCGATTCGAGGCGCGTCTGCTCGGGCTGGCTGCTGTCCTTGCCCGCGACGAACAGTTCGGGGATCGTCATCTCGCGGTCGGCGCCGCCGCGCAGGCGGAACGCTTCGATCTTGGGCAGCGGGATCGGCAGGTCGTGATTGTCGAAGGTCAGGACGCGCGGCACCGGAAATTTGGGCGATTCATGGATCAGCACGCCCTGCGACAGGCGCAGGATGATCGTGTTGGGATCATCGGTCGCGAGGAACTGCCCGCGCGCCGCGGTCGCCGACACCCGCTGTCCGTCGCGCTGCTCGCCGCGCACGAAGATACCGCGCAGGGACCGGCCGTCGTTATAGCTTTCCTCGATGCGCAGCGTCATGCGGTCGCCCAATTTGGTGAATTCGCCGACCTTGATCGACGCGCCGAGCGCCCCCGAGCGCAGGTCGAATTGGAGCCCTTCATAGGCGTAGCGCGCATAGGGTTGGATGAAGCCGACAACAGCAAGATTGAGCGCCGCGAGCGCGATGGCATAGGCGAAGGGCACGCGCATCAAGCGCCCGAAGCTCATGCCGACGCCTTTCAGCACGTCAAGCTCGCTCGACGTCGCAAGTCGCCGAAAAGCAAGAAGAATCCCGAGCATCAGGCCAATCGGAATACCGAGCGCGAGATATTCAGGGATGAGGTTCGCGAGCATTTGCCAAACGACCTTTACCGGCCCGCCTTCGACCGAGACGAACTCGAACAGGCGAACCATTTTTTCCAGGATGAGCAGCATCGACGCCAGAACCAGCGAACCCAGCATGGGAAAGAAGATGAGCCGCGCGATATAGCGGTCGATGGCAGGCAGCTTATTCAATCTTTCGTCGCCCCATCACCATGATTTGGCCGCAGTTGTTTCCGATATGCCGATTCAAGGGCGACAGGGACCCACGTCGGCGCGCGCTCAGCGTGTGCGGATGTGGCTATAGCCTCTGGAGGTTTTGAGGTCATGTCGAAATTTCTATCCGGGCTGCTTGGCGTTTCCGTGCTGGCTGTCGCCGCAACGGCGCAGGCGGAAGGCCGGGTCATCTCGAACGATCTGTCGCAGTGCAAAAGCGGTCCGTCGACGCTGGTCCAGATCAGCGGCGTCAAGGCGTCGACCGGCAAGATCCGCGTACAAAGCTATCGTGGCACCTCGGCCGACTGGCTGGAGAAGGGCCGCTGGCTCACCCGCACCGAAGTGCCGGCGCGCGCCGGGTCGATGACCGTCTGCGTCCCGCTGCCCGAAGCGGGCGTCTATGGCATCGCGGTGCGCCACGACGTCAACGGCAACGGCAAGACCGACCTCACGCGCGATGGCGGCGGCATGTCGAACAATCCCAGCATCAACATCTTCAACCTCGGCAAGCCGAGCTACAAGAAGACGGCCTTTTCGGTCGGGGATTCGCCGCGAACGATCTCCATCTCGATGAAATATATGTAAAGACATGGCTAGCGTCGCGCTCCTTTCGAATCCGCGTTCGACAGGCAACCGCGCCCTGTTGCCGCGCGTTCGCGAATATTGCGCGGCGCATCCCGACATTTTTCACTATGAGGTCGAGGACGTCGACCAGATCGGCGAAGCGATCCGCACGATGGCGATGGTGTCCCCGCGCATCGTCGTCATCAACGGCGGCGACGGCACGGTGCAGGCGGCGCTGACCGAACTTTATTCGGGCGGCCATTTCGGCGGCTCGCCGCCGCCGGTCGCGGTGCTCCCGAACGGCAAGACCAATTTGATCGCGCTCGACCTCGGCGCCGAGGGCGATCCGATCAAGGCGCTTCAGCGCGTCGTCGATCTGGTCGGGAGCGGCCGGCTCGAGGATCATGTGATCGAGCGCCAGCTGATCTCGCTCGACAGCGGCGGTGAATCGCGCCCGGTGCTCGGCATGTTCCTCGGCGGCGCCTATCTCGCCGACGTGATGCTCTATTGCCGCAACCGCATCTATCCGCTCGGCCTGCCCAACGGGATTTCGCATTTCCTCGCGGCGATGCTCGCGCTGTTCGCGATCATCTTCGGCGTCGGCGGCGGGCGGCTGCCGCCCAAACCCGAGCCGATGACGGTGTCGCTGATCCGTCAGGGCGAGTTCAAGGGCAAATTCTCGCTGCTGATCGTGACGACGCTCGAGAAATTGCTGCTCAGCATCCGCACGAGCGAAGCCTATGGCACGAACGGCAATATGAAGCTGCTCGCGACCGACAGCAGCGTCGGCGCGCTGTTCCGCATGCTCGGTGCGACCTGGCGCGGGACGCTGGGGCAAAAGCAACTCGAAGGCGTGCATTTCCAGCAGGGCGATGAAATCCGTATCGAGGGCGAACGGTCGAACGTCATCCTCGACGGCGAAATCTTCCAGGCGAAGAACGGCGCGCCGATCATCCTGACCTCGACGCAGCCGGTTCCCTTCCTGCGCCTCGCCGCCTGAGCGCGGGCCGTTCGGCGATGCCTGAGCCAATCCTTCCATCCGCATCCCCGAGCGAAGACGAGGGGCCCGTTCGAGCGAAGCGAGAACCGGAACGCAGCTTCGTCTTTGCTCGGCTTAGCCCCTCGTCTTCGCTCGGGGATGCGGGAAGATTGGCACATTTGGTTCGCGAAGAGCTCGCGACCCCCGTCGATCCGCGCGTCGCCGCGATGGCGGCGGCGCTCGCCGCCCAATATCCGGGCAGCGCGCGCGCGGTGCTCTTCTATGGCAGTTGCCTGCGCGAGAGCGAGCTCGACGGGCTGATGCTCGATTTCTATCTGATCGTGTCCGATTATGGCGACGCCTATGCGAAACGCTGGATGGCGGCCGCGAACCGGCTGATCCCCCCCAATGTCTTCCCGTTCCAGCACGGCGGCCTGATCGCCAAATATGCGGTGCTCAGCGAACGCGACTTCGAGTTGCTGAACAGCGACGAGGCATCGAACGTGTCCGTATGGGCGCGCTTTGCCCAGCCGAGCCGCCTTGTCTGGTCGGTCGATCATGTCGCGGCGGACCGCGCGATTGCGGCGGTTGCCGAGGCGCCGGTCACGCTGTTCGAATTGACCTTGCCGATATTGGCGCCGGAGCAAGCGACCGATCCGGTCGACATCTGGCGCGCCGGTTTCGCGCAGACCTATCAGGCCGAGCTACGCGCCGAGCGCAAGGGGCGGTCGGGGTCGATCGTCGATGCCGACCCCGATCGATACGAGCGGTTCGCATTGGCGACGCTGGCCGAGATGGCGGAGCGCCGGGGCGCCGGTCCGGACGGCAAGGTTTCCAATTCGCTCCACCCCAATGCCGCGCGCCGCCGCTGGCGCCGGATGCAGCGCCGGGGCAAGCTGCTCAGCGTCGCGCGGCTCGCCAAGGCGAGCCTGACCTATGCCGGCGGGATCGATTATCTGGCGTGGAAGATCAATCGCCACGCGGGAACGAAGATCGAGATCAAGCCGTGGCAGCGCCGCTGGCCGCTCGTCGCCGCGCTGACGCTGGTACCGCGGCTGATCCGGGGCGGGGCGATAAGGTAAATGAAGCTGCCATCCCGGCCTTCGCCGGGATGACGGCTGGACTCAACTCGCGAGCCGCTGGCCGTCGGGCCGCGTTTCGCCGCTGCGCCGGATCGCCCGGTCGAGCGCGCTGAGCGTGAAGGGCTTGCGTAGCACGTCATGGTCGCCGAAAGCGGCGTCCTCGCTCGCGTCGCCGGCATAGCCGGTCACGAACAGCACCGACAATTCGGGCCAGCGCCGTTTCAATTGTGCGACCATTTCGGGGCCGGTGAGCTCGGGCATCAGCACGTCGGACAGGATCAGATCGAACCCGCCGCCACCTTCGGCCAGCCGCTCTTCGACCAACGCCTCGGCCTCCAGCGGATTGCCGCACGCGACCGCGCTATGGCCGAGCTCGCTCACGGCATCGACCGTCGCCGCCAGCACGCGCGCATCGTCCTCGACCACCAGGATGCTGAGCGCGTTGGCGGGCGATGCGGGCGCGACGGTCTCGCCCGGCGCGGCTTCCGTCGCGGCCTCCGCTACCGGCTGGGCTATGGGCAGCAGCATCGAAACGCGCGTGCCTTCGCCTTCGGCCGAGGCAATCTGCACCTCGCCGCCCGACTGGCGGCAGAAGGCGAAGACCTGGCTCATGCCGAGGCCGGTTCCCTGGCCTGCCGGCTTGGTGGTGTAAAAGGGATCGAAGACGCGTTCGAGAACCTCGGGCGACATGCCGCAACCGGTGTCGATCACCTGCACCGCGAGCGCTGCCGCCTTCTCCTCGCCGTCGCCCTGCGTGCGGATCGTCAGCGACCCGTGGCCGTCCATCGCGTCGCGCGCATTGACCGCGAGGTTGAGCAGAGCGTTTTCGAACTGCTGGCGGTCGACCCAGCAGGCGAGATCGCCGGCGCGAAGGTCGAGCGTGAGCGCGATCCGGTCGCCGATCGTGCGCTCGAGCAGCTGCGCGAAGCTCGCGATGCACGCGTCGATCGGCGTCATTTCGGGGCGTGCGGGCTCCGAGCGGGCGAAGGTCAGCAGCCGCCGCGTCAGGTCGGCGGCGCGATTGGCCCCGTCGAGCGCGTTGGCGAGGTGGCGCTGCGCCTTGTCCGGCGTGTCGGGGAGCCAGCGCTGCGCCAGTTCAAGCCCGCCGACGACAACCGCGAGCATATTGTTGAAATCATGCGCGATGCCGCCGGTCAACTGGCCGACCGCCTCCATCTTCTGCGCCTGGCGCAGCTGCGCCTCCGCCGCCTCGCGGTCGGACATCTCGCTGCGCAGCGCCGCGTTGGCGTGGGCGAGTTCGGCGGTCCGCTCCTCGACCGCGGCTTCGAGCTGCGCCGCGCGGTCGCTTTCGACGAGCTGCTCGCGCCGGGCGAGCCGCCGTTCGCCCTCGGCGCGGATCAGGGAGAAGGTCGCGCCGATCGCGATGACCGCCGCGGCGGCGCCGAGTAGCGAAAAGAGCAGGATCGCCTGGTTGAGGCTGGCGCGGTCGGCGGCGGCGAGCCGGTTGCGGTCGCGCAGCAGGGCGCGTTCGTTGGCGATGATCTCGCTCAGCAGATCGTCGATCCGCGCCAGCCCGTCGCCCTGACCGGCGGCGTAAAATTTGGAAATGGCGGCGACGGTCTGATTATAGTTGGCGCTGAGCGCCGCATCGCCGAGCTGTTCTCCGCGGCTGTCCATCTCGCGCGCCAGCTGCTCGACCAGCGCGATCTGTTTGGGATTGTCGCGCACATTGCGCTTCAGCCGCGTCATGAACTGGCGCGCGCGGCCCCATTGATATTCATAGATGCGCCCGTCTTCTTTTTGCAGCCCGACCGCGAAGCGGCCGAGCGCGGCCTCGGCGCGTGCGATCGCGGCGTCGACCGAGCGGGTCTGCGAAATGACTTCCATGCTCTGCGTCTGCCATCCGAGCGAGCGATCGTAATCGTCGTTGGCGCGCGCGAGCAGCAGGACGAGCGCCCCGACCACACCGGTCAGGACCGCGCCGACGACGATCGTCAGCCAGAAGCGAATACGCTCCCGCCGCCCGTCATTTTCGCTGTCGATATCCCGCTCGAACACGCGCATCTCTTACCGGACAAGCCGAGCGCCGCAAAGCACCGAAGACCGCGCGGCTTCAACTCGCCGCGAAAAGGAATCCGCTGGTCGGCGTGAACGCTCGGTTCAGCCGATAATCCCGGCGCGCTTGCCCGCGCGCTCGAAACGGCCGAGGATTTCGGTGACCTGCTCGCTCGAATGCTCCGCGCACAGCGAACAGCGCAGCAGCGTCATGCCCGCGGGGGTTGCCGGCGGACGCGCGAGGTTCACATAGAGCCCCTCTTCGAGCAAGGCTTCCCACATCATCGCGCCGCGTTCGAGGTCGGGCATGATGACGGCGATGATCGCCGACTGCGGCTCGTCGGTGCCGAGGGTGAAGCCGAGGTCCTTGAGCCCCTTGTGGAGCGTCTTGGAATTTTCCCACAGATGCGCGCGCTTGTTCGACCCGTGCATCAGCTTGCGGATGCTCGTCGCGGCGGTCGCGACGACGCTCGGCGGCAGCGATGCGGTGAACACATAGGGGCGGCACACGAGGCGCATGATCTCGAACTTCGGGTGGTTCGAGACGCAGAAGCCGCCGACGGTACCGACGCTCTTCGAAAAGGTGCCGATGATGAAGTCGACGTCGTCGATCACGCCCTGCGCCTCGGCGACGCCGCGGCCATGCTCGCCGATGAAGCCCATCGAATGCGCCTCGTCGACCAGCACCATCGCGCCATTTTCCTTGGCGATACGGATCATTTCCTTGAGCGGCGCGACGTCGCCGAGCATCGAATAGACGCCTTCGAGCACGACGAGCTTGCCCGCGTCGGCGGGCAGGCGCTTCAGGCGCTTTTCGAGCGCCTCGATGTCGTTGTGGCGAAAGGCGACGATTTCGGCGTCGCCCATCTTGCACCCGTCATAGATCGAGGCATGGCTGTCGATGTCGAGGATGACATAGTCGCCCTTGCCCGCGATCGTCGAGATGATGCCGAGGTTCGCCTGATAGCCGGTCGAGAACACCATGGCGTGATCCATGGCGTAAAACTCTTTCAGCGCGTCCTCGCACTCCTTGTGCCCCTGATAGGTGCCGTTGAGCACGCGGCTGCCGGTCGTCCCGCTGCCGAATTTGTCGAGCGCGTCCTTGCCCGCCTCGATGACGTCCTCGTCGAAGGTCATGCCCATATAATTATAGGTGCCGAGCAGGATCGTCTCGCGCCCGTTGCAGATCGCGACGGTCGGCGAGAGCACCTTTTCCATCACCAGGCTGAACGGATCGGTGACGCCGGTCGCGAGCAACGCCTCGCGCTGCTGGATCAGCGGGTCGAATTTGGTGAAGAGGTCGGTCATCGCGGTGTCAGCCCTGCAGCTTTTCGACCGCGGCGACGAGCTGGCCGACATTTTCGATCTCGGCCTGCATGTTCATGCTGATGATGATATCGAACGTGTCCTCGACCTCGGCGACGAAATCCATCACCGTCAGGCTGTCCCACTCGAGGTCGCCGGCGAAGGTGGTCGCGTCGGTCAGTTCGATGCCCTTCTTGTTGAACGGGGTGATCAGGCCGAAAATCTGGTCGCGCAGGGCGGTGCTCATAGGGTGCGTCCCATAATGGTAGAAAGTTGCGCGCGGGAATGCCGCGATGCTTGCCGATTGGCAAGCGATTGCGGCGGGAACAGGGCAGCATCTTGCCGCACCCGGCACTTCATGTCATCCCTGTGGCGGGTCGCTGACGGGGCAAATGGGGCAGGGGCAGCTTGGCATGGACAGCGCAGATTCAAAGATACCGCCCGAACGTGCGGCAACCTCTTATCCGCCGAACGCGGTTCATCTGGTGCGCACCAACCAGCAATTGACGATGCAACTGTCGCAAATGGCCGACCAGAAGGCGTCGATCCTGATGGGCGCCACTTTCGTGGTCTTCACCCTCGCCGTCGGGCAGGCGCGCGCCGGGGCGGGCGCGCTCGCGATGCCGCTGACGATTCTCGCGACCTTTTCCTTCCTCTCGGCGCTGCTCGCGGTGTCGGCGGTGCTCCCGCGCGTCGGCAAGGGCCCGCCGGTCGTTTACAAGGACGGCAAGGATCACAGCAACATCCTCTTCTTCGGCCGCTTTTCGCAGATGGAGGAGGATGACTATATCGCCGCGGTCAAGGCGCGGCTGCGCAGCGAGGACGACATGTATGAAACGATGCTGCGCGATACCTATCAGAACGGCATCGTCCTCGCGCGGCGCAAATATCGTTATCTGGCCTATGCCTACCGGCTGTTCGTGGTGGGGCTGACGTTGACCTTTCTGGCTTTTGCCTATGAGATGGCGGGGCTTTGGAACCGATGAGGCTGCCGCGCACGGGACAGGAGCGATGACCTGGGTCGTGAACTTATAAATGCCGTCGTCATCCCGGACTTGATCCGGGATCCATTTTTCCAACGCGGCGCGAATGGACCCCGGATCAAGTCGGCGATTATCCCCCTCGCATCCGTAATCTCGTCATTGCGAGCGAAGCGAAGCAATCCAGGGCCCGCGTAAACCGCTCTGGATTGCTTCGCTTCGCTCGCAATGACGAAGGAAAGGAGCGTTACGGATGTCGAAGATAATCGCCGATCAAGTCCGGGGTGACGATGAGGGATGGTGGCCGCTGTTGCCATTCTGCCACCCCCAACCACAAATGAACCGTCGCCGCTCCGCCGTACTTGAACCGTAACATTCGCGCGCCTATCCGGGCCGGCTATGCTGCAACGGGCCGCCCCCTTGACCGCGGATATGCCGCAGGGTCTTCGCGCCGAATTCCGCGCGACGCTGGCGCTTGCCGTGCCGCTGGCGGCCGCGAACCTGTTGCAGATGCTTGTCCACGCGATCGACGTGATCTTCGTCGCGCGGCTCGGCGACGCCGCGCTCGCCGCTTCCTCGCTCGGCGTCGCGATCTTCGGCCTGCTGCTGTGGACCGGCACCGGGCTGATCGGCGCGTCGGCGCCGCTGATCGCCGCCGAGCTCGGCCGCCGCAAACATGCGGTGCGCGAGGTGCGGCGCACGGTGCGCATGGCGCTGTGGCTCTCCGCGCTCCTCTCGCTGCTCTTCATGGGCATTTGCGCCGCGGGCGGGCCGATCATGCGCGCGACGGGGCAGCCGCCCGAAACCTCGGCGCGCGCCGCCTCGTTCCTGCTCATCCTGATGTGGGGTCTGTTCCCGATGATCGCCGCGGCGGTGCTGCGCATCTTCGTGTCGGCGCTCGGCCGGCCGGCCATTGCAACGGCGATCACCTTCGGCGCGCTCTTCGTCAACGCGCTCGGCAACTGGACGCTCGTCTTCGGTCATCTCGGCATGCCCGCGCTCGGTCTCCACGGCTCGGCAATCTCGAGCGTGCTCACGAGCACGCTGATGCTGGTCGCCTATATCGTCGTCATCCAGACCGACCGGCGGCTGCGGCGTTACCACCTGTTCGGCAATTTGTGGCGCAGCGAATGGTCGCGCTTCGTCGAGATGCTGCGCATCGGCACGCCGATCGGCCTGACGATCCTTGCCGAAGCCGGGCTGTTCACCGGCGCCGCCTTCCTGATGGGCCGCATCGGCGAGGCCGAGCTGGCGGGCCATACGATCGCGCTGCAGGTCGCCGCGCTGACCTTTCAGATTCCCTTCGGCGTCGCGCAGGCATCGACGATCCGCGTCGGGCTCGCCTATGGCGCGCGCGATCACCGCGCGATCGGCCACGCGGGCTTCGCTTCGCTCGCGCTCGGTGTCGGGTTCATGGCGGCGATGGCGGTGCTGATCTGGCTGTTCCCGTCGCTCGTGCTGTCGATCTATGTCGACGTCGATGCGGCGCGCAACGCGGCGATGGTCGGTTTCGCGATGCAGTTCCTCGTCGTCGCGGCGGCCTTCCAGCTCTTCGACGGCGCGCAGGCGGTGGCCGCCGGCGTGCTGCGCGGGCTGCAGGACACGCGCACGCCGATGATCATCGCGATCTGCGGCTATTGGATCGCCGGCTATGGCACGGCGATCTACCTCGGTTTCTGGACGCCGCTTGCGGGCGTGGGCGTATGGATCGGCCTTGCCGTCGGGCTGGTCGTGGTGGCCGCGCTGCTGATCATGCGCTGGCGGATGCGCGCGCGGCTGGGGCTGCTTCCGGCCTGACGCAAAAAACTTGATCCGGGCCGCTTGACGCCCATCGGACTCCCACCCATATGCCCGCCTGTTAGCACTCGCGCCCTGTGAGTGCTAAGCGACATCCATTGCACTTTTGGAGGGATATCCATGCAATTTCGTCCGCTGCACGACCGCGTGCTCGTCCGCCGTATCGAAGCCGAAGAAAAGACGGCCGGCGGCATCATCATCCCCGACACCGCCAAGGAAAAGCCGCAGGAAGGCGAAGTCGTCTCGGTCGGTTCGGGCACCCGCGCCGACGACGGCAAGGTCACCCCGCTCGACGTCAAGGCCGGCGACCGCATCCTGTTCGGCAAATGGTCGGGCACCGAAGTCAAGGTCGACGGCGAAGAGCTGCTGATCATGAAGGAATCGGACATCCTCGGCGTCATCGCCTGAGTCCATCCGTCGAATTGAGAGTGAAGTTGCGCAGTTTTCTGCGCCTTTGAAAGGAATGAGCCAATGGCTGCCAAGGACGTTAAATTTTCGCGCGACGCGCGCGAGCGCATCCTGAAGGGCGTCGACATCCTCGCCGACGCCGTCAAGGTCACGCTGGGCCCCAAGGGCCGCAACGTCGTGATCGACAAGAGCTTCGGCGCGCCCCGCATCACCAAGGACGGCGTCAGCGTCGCCAAGGAAATCGAACTCAAGGACAAGTTCGAGAATATGGGCGCGCAGATGCTGCGCGAAGTCGCCTCGAAGGCGAACGACAAGGCCGGTGACGGCACCACCACCGCGACCGTTCTCGCGCAGGCGATCGTTCGCGAAGGCATGAAGTCGGTCGCCGCCGGCATGAACCCGATGGACCTGAAGCGCGGCATCGACAAGGCCGTGTCCGCCGCCGTGGCTGAACTGGCCAAGCAATCCAAGCCGGTCACCACCAGCAAGGAAATCGCCCAGGTTGGCTCGATCTCGGCCAACAGCGACGAATCCATCGGCAAGATCATCGCCGACGCGATGGACAAGGTCGGCAAGGAAGGCGTGATCACCGTCGAGGAAGCCAAGGGCCTCGAATTCGAACTCGACGTCGTCGAAGGCATGCAGTTCGACCGCGGCTACCTGTCGCCTTACTTCATCACCAACCCGGAAAAGATGATCGTCGAGCTCGCCGATCCCTACATCCTGATCTTCGAGAAGAAGCTGTCGAACCTCCAGTCGATGCTGCCGATCCTCGAAGCCGTGGTGCAGTCGGGCCGTCCGCTCCTGATCATCGCCGAGGACATCGAAGGCGAAGCGCTCGCGACCCTCGTCGTCAACCGTCTGCGCGGCGGCCTGAAGGTCGCGGCCGTCAAGGCGCCGGGCTTCGGCGATCGCCGCAAGGCGATGCTGCAGGACATCGCGATCCTGACCGCCGGCGAAATGATCAGCGAAGACCTGGGCATCAAGCTCGAGTCGGTCACGCTGAACATGCTCGGCCAGGCGAAGCGCGTCACCATCGACAAGGACAACACCACTATCGTCGACGGTGCGGGTGAAGCCGAGGCGATCAAGGGCCGCGTCGAACAGATCCGCGCGCAGATCGAAACCACGACCAGCGACTATGACCGCGAAAAGCTGCAGGAACGTCTGGCGAAGCTCGCCGGCGGCGTTGCGGTGATCAAGGTCGGCGGTGCGACCGAGGTCGAGGTCAAGGAACGCAAGGACCGCGTCGACGACGCGCTGCACGCGACCCGCGCTGCGGTCGAGGAAGGCATCGTCCCCGGTGGCGGCACCGCGCTCCTCTATGCGACCAAGGCTCTCGACGGGCTGAAGGGCGCCAACGACGACCAGACCCGCGGCATCGACATCGTCCGCAAGGCGATCGAAGCGCCGCTGCGCCAGATCGCGGCCAACGCCGGCCACGACGGTGCGGTTGTCGCTGGCAACCTGCTGCGCGAAAACAACCAGGAGCAGGGCTTCAACGCCGCGACCGACGTCTATGAGAACCTCAAGGCCGCCGGCGTCATCGACCCGACCAAGGTCGTGCGCACCGCGCTTCAGGACGCCGCGTCGGTGTCGGGCCTGCTGATCACCACCGAAGCGGCGGTCAGCGAGCTTCCCGAAGACAAGCCGGCGATGCCGATGGGCGGCGGCGGCATGGGCGGCATGGGCGGCATGGACTTTTAAGTCCGTACCGTTCGGCGCTCAGCCAACGAGAAACGGGGCCGGGGGAGCGATCCTCCGGCCCTTTTCTTTCCGGGCCCCTGCGAAGGCAGGGGCCCATCTCCTGCCGTCGCCTTTTCATCCGCCGGTCGCGCGGAAACCCGCCGTCCGGAGATGGGCCCCTGCCTTCGCAGGGGCACGGCGGTTCCGTCATTGTCAGTTCAGGCGATGCGGCATAGCTAGGGCGGCGATGATGTTCTTCCTTGCCCTCGCGCTCCTCGCCGAACCCGGCGCGGCCACTACGGCCCCGCCGCCGGTGGAACGCTGCGGCTACCGCATCGTCCAGAGCTATCCGCACGACACGACCAGCTTCACCCAGGGCCTCTTCTGGCACGACGGGCATATCTACGAAGCCACCGGCCAATATGGGAAATCGCGCGTCGCTCGGCTCGACCTTCGGACCGGCAAGGCGCTCTCCGAAACCAGATTGCCCGCCGACCAGTTCGGCGAGGGCATCACGCGTTGGGGCGATCAGATCATCGGCGTCACCTGGCAGGGCGGCGTCGGCAACCGCTGGTCGATCGAGGATCTGAAGCCGACCGGGACCTTCAGCTATGACGGCGAGGGCTGGGGCGTGACGATGGTTGGGGACGATCTGGTGCTGAGCGACGGCACGCCCGACCTGCGTTTCTTCGACCCGGCGACGATGACGGAGCGGAAGCGCGTGACGGTGCGCTTCGCCGGCCGGCCGATCCCGATGCTCAACGAGTTGGAGACGATCGACGGGCAGGTCTGGGCGAACGTCTGGATGACCGATTTCATCGTCCGCATCGACCCCGCGACCGGCAACATCGCCTCGCTGCTCGACCTGTCGGGACTGAAGGCCGACGCTGGCGCGCGCGGCACCGACAGCGTGCTCAACGGCATCGCGTGGGATGCGGAGAAGAAACGCCTTTTCGTCACGGGCAAATATTGGGCGAAGCTCTACGAGATCGCGCTGGCGGATTGCGGTTGAACCAGCCTGTGTGTCCCCGCGAAGGCGGGGACCCATCTCCGGTGGGTTCGGAATAGCGCCCACAGGAGATGGGCCCCCGCCTTCGCGGGGGAACATGCTCTTTATTCAAAGGATCGTGAGCGCCGCCTCCATCCGCGCCGCCGCGGCGTCGTAGACGCGCGCTTTCAGCCCCGCGGTCACCGCCTCCGGCGCGCGATCGGGGTGTCCGCCGGGAAAGGGCGGGGCGGGATCATATTCGATCGCGAGCTGGATCGCCTGCGCCACCGCGTCGCCCTTGATCCGCGCGATCAGGGTCAGCGCGAAATCGAGTCCCGAGGTCACACCGCCGCTGGTGACGACTTGGCCGTCCTCGACCACCCGGGCGTTTTCATGGCGCCCCCCGACGAGCGGCAGGAGATGCGTATAACCCCAATGCGTCGTCGCGCGCTTGCCCCGAAGCAATCCGGCACGGCCGAGCAGGAAGGCGCCGGTGCATATGCTCGTTACCCACGCGGCGCCCGCCGCCTGCCGCGCGATGAAGCCGATCGTCGCCGGATCGTTCAGCGCGTCGGTCACGCCGTGCCCGCCGGGGATGCAGAGAATATCGGCTTGCGGCGCGCTCGCGAAATCATGCGTGGGCAGAATCGCGAAGCCGCTATCGGTCGCGATCGGATCGAGGTTCGCCGCCGCGCCCGATAATATGGCGCCGGGCATCCGGGAGAGCGCCTGCGCGGGCGCGGTGAAATCGAGCTGGGTGATGCCCGGAAAGAGCAGGAAGACGATGGTGGTCGTGTCGGTCATGCGGATGGTCCTTCGCTGGCGTGGATCACCCAGGCGCGCGGCTCGCATCGGTCCCGTTCCCCGATGGAACTCCATCTTCAGCGCCAGTCGCGGAACGGCATCTTTTATCCCTCGCAGCGCGGCAAGGGAAGGCTATTCGGCGGTTTCTCCGGCCGGCTGATCGGCCGCGGGTGCGCTGTCGCGGCTTTCGAGCATCGCGGCGGCGTCGTCGAGCGCCTTGGCTTCGCTGACGGTCACGCCGCCGGGACCCGGTTCATTGTCGGTGCGGCTGCATCCCGTCGCGAGCAAGCCCAGCAGGACGGCGAGCACGAGGTTTCGCATCATATGCTCCCTATGAAAAGGGCCCCACCCGTCCGGATGGAGCCCCCTCCTTGACAGCCCAAGGGCGTGCCGGCGACTATTGCTTGTCGTTGGCTTCGGCCTTCTTGGTTTCCTCGGCGATCTTGTCGCCCGCCTTGTCGGCGGCGGCGCCGGCGGCGTTCACCGCGCCTTCGACGGCATTGCCTGCGTCGTCGGCGGCGCCTTCGACCGCGGCACCGGCGTCGGCGGCGGCATCGGCGGTCGCATCGGCGGCATCGGCCGCGCCTTCGGCCATGGCGTCACCCGCGGCGGCGGCGTCGTCAGCCATGGCGTCGGCGGTTTCGCCGGCGGCGTCCTGCGTCTTTTCCGAGCAGGCGGCGAGGCTGAAGGCCGCGGCGGCCATCGAGGCGATGATGATCTTGCGCATGGATATTCCTTTCGAATGAATGACCGGGCGAGCCGGCCATGGGCAGAGAGTTAACCGGGGATCAGGGGCTTGGCAACCGCGCTGCGAAGCCTCTCCCGAAAAGGAAAGGGGCCGCCGGCAAGCCGTCGACCCCTTCCTGTTTCTTCGGCCCCGAAGAGGCCGGAAAGAAGCTTACTTCTTGGCTTCTTCCATCGCGCCCTTGGCGGCGTCGGCGGCTTCCTGGGCAGCGCCGGCAGCTTCGGCCGCCTTGTCGGTGGCGGTGGCGGCGTCGCCGGCAGCGGCGGCATCGGCCGCAGCGTCGGCGGCGGCGCCGGCTTCGCCAGCGGCGGCGGCGGTCGCGTCGGCGGCGCCTTCGGCAGCTTCCATCGCGCCGTCAGCGGCACCTTCGACGGTCGCGGCTGCGTCTTCGGTCGTGGCGGCCGTGTCGTCGGCAGCCTTTTCGGCGCAAGCAGCGAGGCCCATCGAGGCGGCGAGGACGAGCGACAGAGTGATCGATTTCTTCATGTGGGTATACCCCTCTCAATTTGGACTGATCGACCGGCACAGGAACTGATCGATCCCGAACATTGCCAATCGCGCGCAGAATTACCCACTCGCCAAATGGCGTGCAACCGTCCTTGTGGCGATTGGCCTCCGCCATTTGTCGCAATCCGCTCACGACCACGACGCGCACCGCGGAAAATCGGGGCGCGGCGCTCGGTTGACCGGATATAAAGAAAGCTTTATATGTATGTCCATGAGCGAGCTCATCGATATTTTCCGCGCTCTTGCGGATCCGACGCGGCTGCGAGTCGTCGCGCTGCTGCGCGAGATGGAGCTTGCGATCGGCGAACTCGCGATCGTTCTCGATCAGAGCCAGCCGCGCGTTTCGCGGCATGTGCGTATCCTCGTCGAGGCGGGGATCGTCGAACGGCGGCGCGAGGGAAGCTGGGTTTTCCTGCGCATCGCCGCCGAAGGGCCGGTGGCCGAGATCATCGGCCAGGCCGAGAAATGGCCCTTTTCCGCGCGCGAGACGCGCGTCATCGCGCATGATGCGCGGCGGCTGGCGGCGGTACGTGACGAGCGCGCCGCCGCGGCCGAACGCTATTTCGCCGAGCATGCGGCCGAATGGGACGCGATCCGGTCGCGCCATGTCGCCGAGAGCGAAGTCGAGGCCGCGATGCTGGCGATGATGCACAACCGCCGGCTGGGCCATCTGCTCGACGTCGGCACCGGGACCGGCCGGATGGCCGAGATTTTCGCGCCGACCGCGCGGCGGATCACCGCGCTCGACCGGAGCCCCGAAATGCTGCGTATCGCGCGCACCAAGCTGGAGCGGCAGCCGGTGCCCGTCGACCTGCTGCAGGGCGATTTCCTCGACCTGCCGGTCGCCGACGCCAGCATCGACAGCATCGTCATCCACCAGGCGCTCCATTTCGCGCACGAGCCCGACCGCGTGATCGCCGAGGCGAGCCGCGTGCTGCGCGGCGGCGGTCATCTGCTCGTCGTCGATTTCGCGCCGCATGAGGATGAGGAACTGCGCGCGCTCGCGGCGCACGCGCGCCTCGGCTTTTCGGACGCGCAGATTCGCGGCTGGTTCGCCTCGGCGGGGCTGCTCCTTGAAAATACCGAAACGCTCGAAGGCGGGGAACTGGCCGTGAAGCTGTGGCTCGGCCGCCGTCGCAGCGATGAAGATCAACCCCCCGCCAGCGAAGGCGGGCAAAATAAAAGGCTTGCGGCATGACGTCGAACCTCAATTCGCTGGCGGAGGCGCGCCGCGCCGCGGCTACGCCGTTGTTCGCCAACCTCGACGGCGACATCGGCGTCAGCTTCGAATTCTTCCCGCCGAAGACCGAGAAGATGGAAGCGCAGCTGTGGGACACGTTCCGCACGCTCGAGCCGCTGGCGCCCAGCTTCGTGTCGGTCACCTATGGCGCGGGCGGGTCGACGCGCGAGCGCACCCACGCGACCGTCGCGCGCATCGCCGCCGAAAGCCGCGTGCCGCCCGCGGCGCACCTGACCTGCGTCGAGGCCTCGCGCGCCGAAATCGACGAGGTCGCGCAGGCCTATTGGGAAGCGGGCGTGCGCCATATCGTCGCGCTGCGCGGCGACGTTCCCGGCGGCTTGCCCTATCGCCCGCACCCGGACGGCTACGCCAATGCGATCGAACTGGTCGCCGGGCTGAAGGCGATCGCGCCGTTCGACATTTCGGTCGCCGCTTATCCCGAAGTGCATCCCGACGCCGATTGCCCGCAAGCCGACCTCGACAATCTGAAGCGCAAGCTCGACGCCGGGGCGACGCGCGCGATCACCCAATTCTTCTTCTCGCCCGACAGCTTCCTGCGCTTTCGCGACGCGGCGGCCGCGGCGGGGATCGATGCGCCGATCATCCCCGGCATCCTTCCGGTGTCGAACGTATCGCAGACGCGGCGCATGGCCGATATGTGCGGCACCGCGATCCCGGCCTGGATGGTGTCGCTGTTCGACGGTCTCGACGATCACCCCGCGGCGCGCCAGCTGGTGGCGGCGACGATCGCCGCCGAAAT
Organism: uncultured Sphingopyxis sp.; assembly: GCF_900078365.1. Lineage (NCBI taxonomy): Bacteria > Pseudomonadati > Pseudomonadota > Alphaproteobacteria > Sphingomonadales > Sphingopyxidaceae > Sphingopyxis > uncultured Sphingopyxis sp. The sequence continues at coordinate 3,120,978 of NZ_LT598653.1, read as the reverse complement.
GTGCCGCCGCCTCTATGCGGGCGGCGTGCGCGACTTCCATTTCTACACCCTCAACCGCGCCGAGCTCAGCTATGCCATCTGCCATCTGCTGGGCCTGCGGCCGGTTTCGACCGCAAAGGATCAGGCAGCATGAGCGCCAATTTGAAAATGGGGGCACGCGAAGCCCTTGCAGCGGCGGCCAAGGAGCGCATCCTGCTGACCGATGGCGGCTGGGGCACCCAGATTCAGCTCAGGAAGCTGGTCGAAGCCGATTATGCGGGATCGCTGGGCCTGTCTCACGACCAGAAGGGCAACAATGATATTCTCGCGCTGACCCGGCCCGACGTCGTGACCGCGATCGGCGAAGCCTATCTGGCGGCGGGGTCGGACATCGTGTCGACCAACACCTTCAGCGCCAACCGGATCAGCCAGGCCGATTATGGCGCCGAGCATCTGGTCGCCGACATCAACCATGAGAGCGCGCGGCTGGGGCGCGAAGCCGCCGACAAATTTGCGGCGCGCGATGGCCGCCGCCGCTTCGTCGCGGGCGCGGTCGGGCCGACGAACAAGACGCTGTCGCTGTCGCCCGACGTCAACAACCCCGGCTTTCGCGAGATCGACTTCGACGAATTGAAGGACGTCTATCGCGAACAGGTGGTCGCGCTGGCCGAAGGCGGCGCCGATTTCATCCTGATCGAGACGATCTTCGATACGCTCAACGCCAAGGCGGGGATCGCCGCGACGCTGGAGGCCGAAGCGAAGGTCGGGCGCGAACTGCCGCTGATGATCTCGATGACGCTGACCGACCTGTCGGGACGCAACCTGTCGGGGCACACGGTCGAGGCCTTCTGGTATGCGGTGCGCCATGCGAAGCCACTGACGATCGGGCTCAACTGCTCGTTCGGCGCGGCGCAGCTTCGCCCGCATGTGAAAGTGCTGTCGGATCTCGCCGATGCGCTGGTGATGGTCTATCCGAACGCGGGCTTGCCCAACGAGCTCGGCGAATATGACGAATTGCCCGAGACGACCGCGGAACTCGTGCGCGAATGGGCCGAGCACGGACAGGTCAATATCCTCGGCGGCTGCTGCGGCTCGACGCCCGCGCATATCGCGGCGATGGCGAAAGCGATCGACGGCCTCGCGCCGCGGCCTGTCCCCGCCGTTCCGGTGCGCACCCGGCTCGCCGGGCTCGAGCCCTTCACCATGGCGGCGGCTTCGTGATGGGGGAAGGACCGACATGGACGATTCGCGAGGCCGGAGAGGATGATGTCGCTGCGCTCGCCCTGATCGGCGCCGCGACCTTCCTCGAAACCTTCGCCGGCATCCTCGACGGCGCGGCGATCACCGGCCATTGCGCCGCGCAGCATAGCGAGGCCGCCTATCGCGCCTATCTGGCGTCGGGCGCGCGGGCGTGGCTCGCCGAGGCGCAGCCGGGCGGCGCGCCGATTGGCTTCGCGCTCGTCGCCAGCCCCGATCTTGCGGTGGCGGAGGAGGGCGATATCGAGCTCAAGCGCATCTATTCGCTGTCGCGCTTCCACGGCAGCGGTCTCGGCGCCGCGCTGATGCGGGAGGCTATCGCTGCCGCCCAGGGGCATCGCCGCCTGCTCCTCGGCGTCTATGCCCGCAACGAGCGCGCGCTCGCCTTCTACCGCAAGCAGGGCTTCGCCGACCTCGGGACGCGTCGGTTCGACGTCGGGGGCAAGCTCTACGACGACCGCGTCCTCGCCCGCCCGCTCGCTCTCTGATCTCTTTCCCCCGGATCCATCAATGACCGCCTCTCTCTCCTCTTCCAGCTTCGTCAATATCGGCGAGCGCACCAACGTCACGGGTTCCGCGGCGTTCAAGAAACTGATCCTCGCCGATGACTATACGGCGGCGGTCGAAGTCGCGCGCCAGCAGGTCGAAAATGGCGCGCAGGTCATCGACGTCAATATGGACGAAGGCTTGCTCGACGCCGAATATGCGATGACGACCTTTCTGAAGCTCATCGCGGCCGAGCCCGACATCGCGCGCGTGCCGGTGATGATTGACAGCTCGAAATGGGACGTGATCGAGGCGGGGTTGAAATGCGTTCCCGGCAAGCCGATCGTCAATTCGATCAGCATGAAGGAAGGCGAAGAACAGTTTCTGAGCCATGCGAAAAAGTGCATGGCCTATGGCGCCGCGGTCGTGGTCATGGCGTTCGACGAGGTCGGGCAGGCCGATACCAAGGACCGCAAGATCGACATTTGCGAGCGCGCCTACAAGCTGCTCATAACCATCGGCTTCCCGGCCGAGGACATCATCTTCGACCCCAATATCTTCGCGGTGGCGACGGGGCTCGAAGAGCATGACAATTATGCGGTCGACTTCATCGAGGCGGTGAAGGAACTCCGCGTCCGCTGCCCGCACGCGCATTTCTCGGGCGGCCTCTCCAATCTGTCCTTCGGTTTTCGCGGTAACGAGACGGTGCGCCGCGCGATGCACAGCGTTTTTCTCTATCATGCCATTCCGGCCGGACTCGACATGGCGATCGTCAATGCGGGCCAGCTCGACGTCTACGACACGATCGATCCTGAATTGCGCAATGCCTGCGAGGACGTCATCCTCAACCGCAAGGTCGAGGGCGAGGCCGAAAGCCCGACCGAGCGGCTGATCGCGCTCGCCGAACGCTATAAGGGCACCAACGCGGCGCAGGAAAAGGCGGCCGAGGAATGGCGTGGCTGGGCGGTCGAAAAGCGGCTCGAACATGCGCTGGTCAAGGGCATCGACGCCCATATCGTCGACGATACCGAGGAAATGCGCCTTTTGATGCCGCGTCCGATCGAGGTGATCGAAGGGCCGCTGATGGACGGGATGAACGTCGTCGGCGACCTGTTCGGATCGGGCAAGATGTTCCTGCCGCAGGTGGTCAAATCGGCGCGCGTGATGAAGAAGGCGGTCGCGCACCTTCTGCCTTTCATCGAAGCGTCGAAGGAGCCGGGCGCGAAAGGCAAGGGCAAGGTCGTGATGGCGACCGTCAAGGGCGACGTCCACGACATCGGCAAGAATATCGTCGGCGTCGTGCTTCAGTGCAACGGGTTCGAGATCGTCGATCTCGGCGTGATGGTGCCTTGGTCGAAAATACTCGAGGCGGCGAACGAGAATGACGCCGACATGATCGGCCTGTCGGGCCTGATCACCCCCTCGCTCGACGAGATGGTGACGGTGGCCGAGGAGATGCAGCGCGCGGGCATGACGATGCCGCTCCTCATCGGCGGCGCGACGACGTCGAAGGTCCACACCGCGCTCCGCATCGACCCGGCCTATCAGGGCCCGGTGCTCCACGTTCTCGACGCGAGCCGCGCGGTCGGCGTCGCGACGGCGCTCGTCAGCGACACCGGGCGCGATGCCTATGTCCAGGGCTATAAGGAGGATTACGCCCATGTTCGCGACGTGCGCGCGGGCAAGGGGCAGAGCGTGCTGCTCAGCATCGAGGAGGCGCGCGCGAACTATTACGACGCCTATCTCAGCGACAAGCCCGCGCCGCCGTTGCAGCCCGGGCTGCACCGCTTCGACGACTGGTCGCTCGAGGATCTGCGCGAGTGCTTCGACTGGACGCCCTTCTTCCGCGCGTGGGAACTTCACGGCACTTACCCGTCGATCCTCGACGACGAGGTGGTCGGCGAAACCGCGCAGGCATTGAAGGCTGACGCCGACGCGATGCTCGACAGACTGATCGCGGAGAAATGGCTCACCGCGCGCGGCGTCTGCGCCTTCTGGCCCTGCGCGCGCGACGGCGACAGCGTCACGATCCACCTCGCCGACGAGGAACGCCATGTGACGCTCCCCTTCCTGCGCCAGCAGATCAAGAAGAGCCGCGACCGCGCCAATATGTGCCTCGCCGATTTCATCGATCCGGCGGGCGATTGGATCGGCGGCTTCGCGGTCGGCCTCCACGGCATCGAGCCGCACTCGGAGCGTTTCCGCGCCGACAAGGACGATTATTCGGACATCTTGCTGAAGGCGCTCGCGGACCGCTTTGCCGAGGCTTTCGCCGAGCGGCTGCACCAGCATGTCCGCACCGAATTGTGGGGCTATGCGCCCGGCGAGCAACTGACCAACGAGGCGCTGATCAAGGAGCAATATCGCGGCATCCGCCCGGCTCCCGGCTATCCCGCCTGCCCCGATCACAGCCTCAAGCCGATCCTGTTCGACCTGCTCGCGGCGGGTGAAAACGCCGGGCTGGTGCTGACCGAAAGCTTTGCGATGCTGCCGACGGCGGCGGTCAGCGGCTTCTATTTCGGGCATCCCGAAAGCCAGTATTTCGGCGTCGCGCGGATCGGGAGCGATCAGCTCGAGGATTATGCGCAACGCCGCGGGGTCGACCTGGAGACCGCGACGCGCTGGCTGCGGCCCAATCTGGATTGAGACTCGTCGCCCCCGCGAAGGCGGGGGCCGCTGGCAACCTTGCGCAAGGCCGACTGCGGCCCCCGCCTTCGCGGGGGCGACGGTTAATGGACGTGTCCGCGCCTGTCCGAAAGCGGGACAGTCGCGCGATTAACCAGCTTAGCCAACGACTTGCGCCGCGAAAATCGCTATGCGCGGACCATGTTCAAATCGATCCTTCGCCGGCCCCTGCTGCCGCTGCTCGCCCTGCCGTTGCTCTTCGCGTCCGCGCCGCTGCCGGCGCAGACGGGCGGCGCGCCCTACAGCATAGACGGCCGCGGCTTTTCGCGGCTGCAGGATGCGGTCGACGCGATCGGCGAGGGCGAGGGGACGATCCGCATCGCGCCCGGCTATCACCGCGACTGCGCGGTGCAGACCGCCGGACGCATCGCCTTCGTCGCCGCCGAGCCCGGCCGCGCTGTCTTCGACGGCGTGACCTGCGAGGGCAAGGCGGCGCTTGTGCTGCGCGGCGATGGCGCACGCGTCGACGGCGTCGTCTTCCAGAACATGCGCGTCCCCGACGGCAATGGCGCGGGGATCCGGCTCGAAACGAGCGATCTCGACGTCGTCAACGCGATGTTCCGAAACAGCGAGGAAGGCATATTGACCGCCGACGATCCGGAAGCGACTCTGACGATCGACCGTTCGACCTTTTCGCGCCTCGGCCGCTGCGACCGGGGTTTGAGCTGCGCGCACAGCGTCTACACCGGCATCTACGGCCGCGTCGCCGTCACGCGCTCGCGCTTCGAAAAGGGCAGCGGCGGCCATTATCTGAAGACGCGCGCGGTCCAGGTCGACGTTGACGACAACAGCTTCGATGACACGCAGGGGAAGGCGACCAACTATATGATCGACTTGCCCTCGGGTTCGGTCGGTCGGATTACGAACAATCTGTTCGTGCAGGGCCGCGACAAGGAAAATTATTCGGCCTTCATCGCCGTCGCGGCCGAGGAGCGCAAGAATCCGTCGCGCGGCCTCGTCATCGAGGGCAACCGCGCGAGCCTGCCCGCGGGCATCGACCGCCGGTCGGTGTTCGTCGCCGACTGGAGCGGCGAGCCGCTGGTGATCGGGGCGAATGAATTGGGTGCGGGGCTGACGAAGTTCGAGAAGCGGTAAATTCTTTTGTCCAACATCTGCTCGCCCTGAGCTTGTCGAAGGGCCGTTCTTCTTCTCGACGTGGAAAGGAAGGACGGCCCTTCGACAAGCTCAGGGCGAACGGGAAAGAGGCGGGCTCAGGCCTCGCCGCGCGTTTCGATGAGCGAGGCGGCGAGCGCCTCGGCCGGACTCTTGCCGCCCCACAGCACGAACTGGAACACCGGATAGAAGCGTTCGCATTCGTCGATCGCGCTTTCGATCAGCGTCTCGGTCAGGTCGAGCGACAACCCCGCATCGGCGCCGACGAGCATGCCGTGGCGGAAAAGGATGGTGCCGCTGTTCGACCAGAGCTCGAAATGGCCGAGCCAGAGCTGCTCGTTGATCAGCGCGAGCGCCTCGTGCGCCACGGCGCGCTTGTCCTCGACGACGCGGATGTCGGGAAAGGCGAGGAGCTGGATCACCCCGTCGTCGGGGCGCCACACCGCGCGCAATTCATAGGTCGTCCAGCTGCCCTGCGCGGTCGCAACAATCTCGTCCTCGCCGACCATCTCGTGCGGCCAGTCGTGCGCGGCGAAATAGGACGCCAGCATCTCCATCGGCGCTGCGTCCTGGCCGTCATCGTCGTCGTAAAGATCGTCACTCATAGGCGCGGCCTTTAGCGGGTTCCGACCACGCTGGCGAGTCCGGCAGTCACCGTCGCCCCCGCGCAGGCGGGGGCCGCCGGCAACCTTGCGCCACGCCGACAGCGGCCCCCGCCTGCGCGGGGGCGACGCTCATTTTTTGGGCGCAGCCTTGGGAGTGCGCGCCGCGGGCTTGACGGCCGGTTTCGCCGCGGGCTTCGCTGCGGCCGGTTTCGCCGCGGCCTTCGATGCCGCCGCCGGCTTCGTCGCACCCTCGAGCTTGTCGAGCCGCGCTTTCAGCGCTTCGGCTTCGGCGCGCGCGGTGGCGGCCATCTGCTTCACCGCCTCGAACTCCTCGCGGCTGACGAAATCCATGCGGCCGACCCATTCCTTCGCGCGGTCGCGCATCGCGGCTTCGGCTTCGCGTCCGGCGCCCGCGACGGTCCCGGCAATGCCGTTCACCATCTTGGCGAGGTCGTCGAAAAAGCGGTTTTCGCTCTGCATGTCTGATATTCCTTAGTGGGGGTCATCCCCTTGCCTTCTCCCTATCTGGGTGCTGGCGGCGGCGGGGACAAGGGTTTCGGCGGCGGGATTGCGCTGATCGATCTGGAAATTGAGGATCGCGGCGAAGGCGAGCCAGGCCATGTAGGGGACGAGCAGCCACGCCGCCGCCTTGCGGATCGGGGCGAAGGCGAAGGCGGTGGCGATCGTCACCATCAGGATGAAGATGATCAGATAGAGCGCGGTCGTCACCTGATGCTGGCTGAAGAAGAGCGGCGACCAGGCGAAATTGGCGACGAGCTGGACGAAGAAGAGCAGCAGCGCGAAGCCGCGTCCCTTCGCGCCGCGCGCATGGAGGATCATCGCGAGCGACAGGCCGAGGCAGATATAGAGGATCGGCCAGACGGCGGCGAAGACCCAGCCCGGCGGCGTGATCGGTGGCAGGTCGAGCGCGGCGAACCAGCGATTGCCGTAGCCGCTGTTCGACAAGAGGCCCATCAGGCTGCCGATCAGCACGATCGCCGGAACGGTGACGAGCGCCCAGCGCAGATAGGACATGCGAAGCTGGCTCGGCGTTGCGATTTCGGTCATGTCCGCACTATCCCCCATATGCGAATCCATTGCATTTGTGTCGCGATTGTGCGGCGCAGCGTCAAGCGCGACGATTCACTGCCGCGATCAGAAATTCGACATTGCCCTCGGGGCCGGTGATCGGGCTTTCGACGATGTCGGCGACATCCCAGCCTTCGCCGGTCAGCCAATCGCGAACTTCGGCGCACACGCGGGCGTGGACGGCGGCGTCGCGCACGACGCCCTTTTTGCCGACTTCGTGCCGTTCGGCCTCGAACTGCGGCTTGATCAGCGCGACGAGGCGCGCGCCGGGTTTCGCGAAGCCCATCGGCACCGGCAGCACCTTCGACAGCGCGATGAAGCTCGCATCGCAGACGATCAGGTCGACGGGCTCGGGGATATGGTCGGCGGTCAGGATGCGCGCGCTCGTCTGTTCGTGGGCGATGACGCGCGCATCCTGCCGCAGCTTCCACGCGAGCTGGTTGGTGCCTGAATCGACGGCATAGACGCGCGCGGCGCCGCGGCTGAGCAGCACGTCGGTGAAGCCGCCGGTCGATGATCCGACGTCGATCGCGACCGCGCCCGCCACGTCCCAGCCGAGATGGGTGAGCGCATGATCGAGCTTGATCCCGCCGCGCGACACCCACGGATGATCGCGGCCCTTGACGCTGACCTCGGCGTCGTCGGCGATCTGCTGTCCCGCCTTGTCGATCTTGCGGTCGCCGACGAAGGCGAGCCCGGCGAGGATCAGCGCCTGCGCACGCGTCCGGCTCTCGGCGAGACCGCGATCGACGAGCAACTGGTCGGCGCGCTGCTTTGCCATCAGCCGTCCGCCTTGCCGGTGAGCAGGCCCGGGGTCAGGATCTGCGGCAGGATTTCAGGCTTCGTCGCCCCGGGTGCGTACCAAAGATAGAGCGGCACGCTGTTGCGGCCATGCTCGGCAAGCGTGCGCGTGATGACCGGATCGCCGTTCGTCCAGTCGCCGACGAGTGTGACGACCCCCGCCTTGTCGAAGGCTTTTTGCACCGCCTCGCGATCGATCGCACCGGCTTCGTTCGCCTTGCACGACAGGCACCAGTCGGCAGTGAAATAGACGAAGACGGGCTTGCCGGTGGAGCGCGCCTTGACGAGCGCGTCGGGGGAGAAGGTCGAGCCCGCGCCGTCAAAGCTGCGCTCCGCCTCGACAACCTCGGTCACCGTCCCTGCAAGGCTGACGACGAGGAGCAGGCCCGAGGCGATCAACAGCCATGAGCGCCGGTCGCCGCGCTGGATTGAACCGTAATGGGTCAGCAGGACCAGCGCCATCGCGACGGCAAGGCTGGGCCAGAGAAGCTGCTCGCCGCTGCCGAGCTGGCGCCACAGCAACCATGCCAGCGCGAGCGTGGTGAGGCCCATCGGCAGCGCCATCCATTTGCGGAAGCGGTCCATCCATGGACCCGGCTTGGGCAGGCGGCGGCGCAAGGCGGGGACGAAACCGATGGCGAGGAAGGGCAGGGCGAGCCCGAGGCCCAATCCGCCGAAGATCGGCAGTGCCGCCCATGCGGGCAGAACCAGCGTCGCGCCCAGCGCCGCGCCGAGCAACGGCCCGCTGCACGGGGTGGCGACGAAGGCGGCGAGCGCGCCGGTCCAGAAGCCGCCCGCCGCGCCGCCCTTTTCGGCGAGTGCTTGTCCACCGCCGAACGACGGCAATTCATAATATCCGAGCAGATTGAGCGTGATCGCGAGCGCGAGGATCAGCAGCGCGAGCACGCTGACCGGATGCTGCAACTGAAAGGCCCAGCCGACCTGTTCGCCCGCCGCGCGGAGTGCGAGCAACGCGCCGCCGAGCAGCAGCGCGGTGATGACCGCGCCGGCGGTGTAGGCGAGCGCCTCGACCTTGGCGGTCCTTGCGTCGCCGCCCGACCGCGCGAGACTGAGCGCCTTGAGACTGAGGATCGGAAAGACGCAGGGCATCAGGTTGAGGATCAGCCCGCCGAGGATCGCGCCGCCGAGCGCGGTCCAGAACAGCGTCCCGTCGATCCCGTCCGCGGGGCCGGCGATCGCCTCGCCCGCGGCGGGCACGGTGCCGGGCTCGAGCTTAAGCGACAGGCCGCGCCCGCCGCCGAGCTTCAGCAGCGCCGACACCGGCCCGGCCTTCTCGCCCTTGGCACGCGTTTCGACGATGATCTGATCGCCGTTACGGCTGAACTGCTGGGGTGCGGCGTAATCGACGACATCCTGCGTCTCGACGAACAGATGCGGGGTATCGACCGTGGTGCTGGCGGGCAGGGGAACGGCGAAGCGCACCATGTCGCCGCGCCGTTCCCATGCGCCGTGGCGGTCGAGCGGCTGCGGAAGCAGCGCGCGCCAACCGTCGAAGCGCGCGCGCGATGCTTCGGAAACCGTCCCGTCGCCTGCTTTCAGCGCGACCGAGATCACCGCCTTTTCGGGCACGCACACCTTGTCGGTGCAGGCGAGCCAGTTGGCGACGCCCGACAGTGTCAGGTCGGTGCCCGGCGCGATGCTCTTGTCGATCTGTACCTCGGCGAGCAGCGCATAGGGATGCTCGTAGACATGGTTCATCATGCCGAAGAGGATCAGCGCATCGGGAACGGGGTAGCGGAAGGGAGCGATCGTCACTCCCTCGGGCGCGTTCCATTCGACCGACAGGCCGAAGCCCGCGTCGCCGCCATTGACCCAATAGCCGTGCCACGTCTTGTCGGGCGTCATGGTCAGCGCCAGCGTCGTCGCGCTGCCGGGCGCGGGAGCTGCCGATTCGGCGACGAGTTTCGGCTGGATATGCGTCGATTGCGCGTGCGCGGGACCGAATGCGGCGAGGATCAGCGCCAGCACGGCGAGCAGTGCGCGCCCGATGCGTGTCACAAAAGCCTCACTCAGCAAATTCATGGCCCGTCCGCAGCTGTTGATCGTTCGAAGGCTTGCCATATAGGCGGCTTTCGTCGAGAGGACAGCCCGCGCTGACATACCTCTTATGGAGAAGCCGCCCGTGAAGCTGAAATCGCTGTCCGCTACCCTCGCCGCCGCGCTGTGCCTTGCCGCCGCCGGAAACGGTCTCGCGCAGGATGCGCCGCCGCCGGTGCAGAAGGTGACGGCGGCCACCCCGGCGCCGAAACTGATCGTGATGATCGCGGTCGACCAGTTTTCGGCCGACCTGTTCGCCGAATATCGCGGCCGCTTCACCGGCGGTCTCGCGCGCCTCGCTTCGGGTATCGTCTTCCCGTCAGGCTATCAGGCGCATGGCGCGACCGAAACCTGCCCCGGCCATTCGACGATCCTGACCGGCAACCATCCGGCGCACACGGGCATCGTCGCCAATCATTATTTCGATCTGTCGGCGGCGCGCGAGGACAAGCGCATCTATTGCGCCGAGGACGAAACCGTCGCGGACACCAGTTCGGGCGGCGGCAAATATGCGCCGTCGGTGAACCATCTGCTGGTCCCGACGCTCGGCGACCTGATGAAGGCGCGCGATCCGAAGGCGCAGGTCGTCTCGGTGTCGGGCAAGGACCGTTCGGCGATCATGATGGGCGGACGCCGGGCGGACGAGCTGATGTGGCTCGTGCCCACCGGCCTCACCAGCTATCGCGGCACCACGCTGTCGCCGACCGCGCAGCAGGCGAGCGCCGCGATCGCTGCCGCGATCGGCCAGGCGCGCCCCGCGCTGACGCTGCCCGCCGACTGCGCGCCGCACGACATCGCGATCCCGCTCGACAAGGGCGGCTCGGTCGGTACCGGCCGGATGGCGCGCGATGCGGGCGACTTCCGCCGCTTCATGGCCTCGCCCGAGGCCGACGGGGCGGTGCTCGCGACCGCCGCCGCGCTCCGTCAGGCACGCAAGATGGGCGAAGGCGACAGCACTGACCTCCTCATCGTCGGCCTGTCGGCGACCGACTATGTCGGGCACAGCACCGGCACCGAAGGCAGCGAGATGTGTATCCAGATGGCGGGGCTCGACCGCGAGCTCGGCGATTTCTTCACGCGGCTCGACGCGACCGGGATCGACTATGTCGTCGCGCTGACCGCCGACCATGGCGGCCATGATTTGCCCGAGCGCAACCGCCAGAACGCCTGGCCCGATGCGCAGCGTGTCGACAAGGCGCTCGATCCCGAAGCGATCGGCAAGGCGGTCGCCGAAAAGCTCGGCCTGCCGCAGCCCATTCTGTATGGCGACGGCGGCGATTATTATTTCGCCAAGACGCTGACCGCGGCGCAGCGCAAGGCGGCGCTCGCCGAGCTGCTGCCGCGCCTGCGCGCGCATCCGCAGATCGAGGCGGTGGTGACGCGCGAGGAATTGGGCGCGCATCCGATTTCGAAGCGCGCACCCGATACATGGACGCTGATGGACAAACTCAGCGCCTCCTATAATCCGCAGCGGTCGGGCGACTTCATCATCGCGCTGAAGCCGCGAGTTACGCCGATCCCCGAATCGGGTGTCGGCTATGTCGCGACGCACGGCTCGGTGTGGGATTACGACCGCCGCGTGCCGATCCTCTTCTGGCGCAAGGGGATGGCCGCGTTCGAACAGCCCAATGCGGTGATGACGGTGGACATCATGCCGACGCTCGCGTCGCTGATCGGCTTGACCGTGGATGCAAACAAGATCGATGGCCGCTGCCTCGACCTGATCTCGGGTCCCGAAAGCAGCTGCCGGTAACAAAGAAGAACCAGGGACCATGACGAAGAGTTTGAAGAATTTTGCCGGCCGGATGCTGCTGGTGGGATGCGGCAATATGGCGGGCGCGATGCTGGGTCGCTGGCTGAAAGCGGGGCTCGATCCGGCCGCGGTTGCCATCGTCGACCCATTCGCTGCGCCGCGCGAGGGCATCGCGCAATTCGCCTCGCTCGCCGAATGGCTCGGCTCCGGCGGCGGCGCCGAGTGGATCATGCTGGGCATGAAGCCGCAGCAACTCGGCGACGTGGCGAGCGAGCTTGCCGAGGTCGTGACGGGCGAAACCCATCTCCTGTCGATTCTGGCGGGCGTTTCGCTCGCCGACCTCGCGGCGCGCTTTCCGGCGGCGCGAGCACAGGTCCGCATCCTGCCCAACCTCGCCGCGCGCATCGGCGCCGGCGTGTCGGCGGTCGCCAGCCACGGAAGCGCCGACGAGGCGGCGATCGCCAGCCTGCTCGATCCGCTCGGCACGGTCGTCGCGCTCCCCGACGATACGACGATGGATCTGGTCACTGCCTTCACCGGCAGCGGCCCCGCGTTCGTCTTTCGCCTGATCGAATCCTATGCGGCGGCCGGCGAGCGGCTCGGCCTGTCGGCCGAGGACGCGCTGAAGCTCGCGACCGCGACTTTCGGCGGCGCGACCGCGCTGCTCGCCGACAGCGGCGAAAAGCCCGGCACATTGATCGCGCAGGTCGCGAGCAAGGGCGGCACGACGCAGGCGGGGCTCGACATACTCGACAGCGACGGCCAGCTCGCCGCGCTGCTCACCAACGTGCTGCGCGCGGCGCGCGATCGCGGGCGCGAGCTGGCGGACATCGCGCGCGGCGAGGGATAAAATAGTCGTCGCCCCCGCGAAGGCGGGGGCCGCTGGCAGCCTTGCGCCACATCGATAGCGGCCCCCGCCTGCGCGGGGGCGACGCTTTTTCAACCCGCGTCCTTCCCCAACTCCGCGATCCGGCGCCGTTCGCGCGGCGGGACGAGCGCCTCACTGACCTGCCAGAATCCGGTCACCGCCTGCTGTCCCGCATGGGTATAGGCGCGGCTCATCGTATCGCGCAGCGCCGCGAATATCTCGCGCTCCGCCGTGCGGCCGGCGTCGGTCAGGCGCAGTTCCTTCGCGCGCCGGTCGCGGTTGCCCGGCCGCGTCGTCAGATAGTCGCGCGCTTCGAGTTCCTTCACCACCCGTCCGAGCGACTGTTTGGTGATGCCCAGCAAGGCGAGCAGATCCGAAATCGTCAGCCCCGGTTGCCGCGCGATGAAATAGAGCGCGCGGTAATGCGCGCGCCCCAGCGCCTTTTCGGCGAGCCGCGCGTCGATCGCGCGCCAGAGCGAGGCGTGCGCGAAAAAGAGGAATTCGATGCCGCGACGCACCTCCTCTTCGCGCAAGAAAAGAGCAGAAGCGGCGGGAACTTGTGAAAGAAAATTTTCATCCGGCATAGTCGCTACCGTTGCGCGCCGGGCCGCTCTTTGGCAAGAGGCGCGCTCCCGAAACCAGCAACCAAAGGTGTTTTCGCATGTCCGCTCCCGCCTTCACCCATCTCCCGCATCCCAATCCGGCGGCGGACGATGTACGGGCGGCGGCGATTGCGGATCCGCTTTTCGGACGCGTCTTCACCGACCATATGGTGTCGATCCGCTACTCGGACGAAAAGGGCTGGCACGACGCGCAAGTGATGCCGCGCGGCCCGCTGACGCTCGATCCCGCGACCGCGGTGCTCCATTATGCGCAGGAAATCTTCGAGGGGTTGAAGGCCTACCGCCTCGACGACGGGTCGATGGCGCTGTTCCGCGTCGAGGCCAATGCCGCGCGCTTCAACGCGAGCGCGCGCCGCATGGCGATGGCCGAACTGCCCGAGGAGATGTTCATCGCGGCGGTGAAGGAAGCGGTCGCGGCCGACGCCAAATGGTTCCCGCCCGTCGACGGCGGTGCGCTCTATCTCCGCCCCTTCATGTTCGCGAGCGAGGTGTTCCTCGGCGTCAAGCCGGCGTCCGAATATCAGTTCCTCGTCATCACCTCGCCGGTCGGCAATTATTTCAAATCGGGCGCGCCCGCGATCTCGCTCTGGGTGTCGGAGGATTATACGCGCGCCGCACCCGGCGGCACCGGCGCCGCCAAATGCGGAGGCAATTATGCCTCCAGCCTCGTCGCGCAGCGCGAGGCGATCGCCAAGGGGCACGACCAGGTCGTCTTCCTCGATGCCGCCGAGCATCGCTGGATCGAGGAACTGGGGGGCATGAACATGTTCTTCGTGTTCGACGACGGCAGCATCGTCACCCCGCCGCTGACCGGCACGATCCTGCCCGGCATCACCCGCGACGCGATCATCACGCTCGCGAAGGACGCGGGCCTGACGGTGCGCGAGGAGCCCTATGCGATCGACCAATGGCAGAGCGATGCGGAGAGCGGCCGCCTGACCGAAAGCTTCGCCTGCGGCACCGCCGCGGTGGTGACCCCGGTCGGCAAGGTGACGCGCGGCGAGGCAAGCTTCACGATCGGCGCGGGCGGCCCGGGGCAGGTCACCGAAATGCTCAAGGGCAAGCTCGTCGACATCCAGCGCGGCCGCGCCGCCGACCCGCATGGCTGGGTCATGCGGCTCTGATCCGGCCCGCCTTGCATTAGGCGCCGACGCGCTATAGAGCGCGCGTCGCACCGGCCGTTGGGGCGTAGCCAAGCGGTAAGGCAGCGGTTTTTGGTACCGCCATGCGCAGGTTCGAATCCTGCCGCCCCAGCCAGCCGGTGCCCTTGATTCGGCTCTAAGGAGTTGAAATCAAGGAGAAAGCGTGACGCGCGATCGAACGAGTAGTTGGACCGGGTTTGACTCGGTTAGACCGGTTTGGACGGCGCTTGACCCGCGATTTGTCCCCATGATTTTTTGCTTCCGGGGAACCGACCAAGGAGTCGGCAATGGCAGGGAATAAGACATTTACACCCGCGTCGATCGACGCCCATTGCAAGGGCAGGCTTTACGATCCCCGCACGCCGGGACTCATGATCGAGGTCATGCCCAGTGGTAAGAAGCTCTGGAAATACGAACGTCGCGTGACCGGAGACGGAACGAAGGTCTGGCTTTCCTTCGGACAGTTTCCCGCACGTTCGATGTCGGATGCCCGTCAGTGGGCGGACGTAGATTATGAAACCGCCGAGGCGATGCTCAATCATCTCAAGGCCGGGATGGAGCGCATCTATGACGGCTACGAACTGGAAACTGAAATGGCCGCGTGGTTCCGGAAATGGGAGAATGAAATTGTCCGCATAGCGCGCAAGGCCGGTATCGCCGACCGGCTTGAGGTTCCGAAACCCGCGCGGTCTCGTCGCACCAAGCCGCACATAACTTCTCGTCGCGGTAAGTCACGGCCGATTGTGCGTAAGCAGGTCGTCAACGTGCATGGTTAGATGATGCAGCGGACGTCCAGATTCTGCTCGAGGAGTTCGCGAAGGCGACGGGCGGAAGCACCGCCGACCATCGTCGCAACGGCCGCGTTCTCAAGATCATCCTCTTCGGTTCCTACGCGCGCGGCAAACATGTCGTCGATCCGATGGGCCGCTATTTCTCGGACTATGACCTGCTCGTCATCGTCGATCACGAGGATTTGACCGACGCATCCAAATATTGGTACGAGGCGGAAGACCGGATGGTTTCGCCCGGATCGGGACCTACATGAAATATGAGCTGAAATTCGTCGCCGACCTACCGTCGCCGATGGGCAATGTTGACGACCGCCGGCGACCATGAGCCATAATAGATCAAGCAGATCCGATGGAGAAATGCGCTTTCGGAACATGCGTGATCCGGCAAGCGAGGTCGGCTTCGCCTGACGCCACGATATAATGATCGCCGCCGTCGGCGATGCCAGTCGTGAAGACGACGTCGCGGACATAGAGCCTGTCTTCGAGCGGGCGCGTGAGTTCGGGCGCGGCTTCCAGCAGCGGTTCGGGTGCAGTGTGGATCAGCTTCGATGGGTCGTCGCGGTCGAGCAGCGACCAGTAGGTGCGGTAGATGCCGACGATCTCCTTCGGCTCGACGCCGTGCCAGAGCGTGAGCCAGCCGTCATCGGTGAGAATGGGCGGCGTACCGCCACCCATGCGCGCGTTCGCGACGGTCGCGGCATGGGGGCGCAGGCCGGGCGCCCGGTGCGGCTTCCAGTGGAGTGCATCGGGCGAGGTCGCGAGGTTGATCGAGGGGCCCGCGCGCCATTCGGACCCCGGCGGGTAGGTGAAATAAAGGTCACCGAGGGGGCGGGTCTGAGCCCAATATTGTCCATCGATACGCCCTTCGAAGATCAGCATGTCCTTGTTCTGATGGTCGAGTACGATGTCCTCGAATTGCCAGTCGAGGCCGTTCGTCGAGCTATAGAGCGTCGTCGAATGCCGCTCTGGGCTGACCGAGCAGGTCGTCATCAGCCAGCGGTCCGCGACGCGGCTGATCCGCGCATCCTCGACGCCATAGCATTGAAAATCCGCATGCGGAGCGACGGCGCAATCATAATGGACCGCGACGACGTCGAGTCCGTCCTCCGACAGCTCGACCGGCAGAATCCAAGATAGCGAGGTCAGCGCCATCACGCGCCACGCGCCGCCGCGGACGAGGAACTTGCGCGGGTCGGCGGTATCGCAAAGGTCGAGCGGCCAGGCGTCCAGCAGGTAGCGCCCGCTCGCCCATCGGATGCAATGGACATGGCCGCCCGCAACCGGATCGCGCAGCGCCTCGGCGACGCGCACCATCATCAGCAGATGGCCGCCGGGCAGCCGGGTCAGGCCCGGGTTGAACGCGCCGAGCACATAGGTTTCGGCGGCGAAATGCCCCGCGAGCGGCGAGCGCGACAGGTCGACATCGTCGGGGCCGAAGACGAGGCGGTCGACGGCGAAAGGTTCAGCCATCGGAAATCGTCTCGTCTTCGATCGCCGCGGTGATCATGCGGTCCCATATCGCGGCGTCGCCCGCCGCGACCATGCGGCCGCTGGGCTCGCGGAGCGTGCGCAGCACGGCGAGCGCGGCGTCGCTATATTCGGGCCAACTGTCGTCGACCGCGCGCGCGGCCGAGGTGAGGTCGCCTTCGGCGTTCCGGCTGAGCGCATGGCCCGCGAGCACGCGCGCAATGCGTTCGACGGGAGCGGTTTCCGCCGCATCCAGAAGTTCTTCACGCTTATCGGACATCGTTCGTCTCCTTGTTCGTTCTGGTGACGCTCCCGGCGGCGCGATGTTTGAGAGCGGATGCCTGGACCGGAACGGTCAGGGGTGGTCGAGCCGCGTCTCGACGCGGATGAGCGAAACCGCGGTGCGGCGCGGCTGGGTGAGCATGAAGTGCGCCGCCACGGCGATATCCTCGGCGCGCAGCATCTTGTCGGCATGGATCAGCTCGCGCTGCTTTTCCGGCGGAAATTCGGGGTATTGGAAGTCGGCGCCAGTAAAGCCGGGTTCGATCAATCCGACCTTGATGTCGTCCTCGGCGAGTTCCTTGCGAAAGGATGCGGCGAATCCCTGAATGCCCGCCTTGGCGGCGACGTAGATCGAACTGCCGGGGGTTTTCGACACCGCCGACATCGACCCGATGAAGATGATGTCGCCGCCCGCGCCCATCCGCCGCGCGGCTTCCTGCGCGCAGACGAGATAGGCGGTAAGGTCGGTTTCGAGCTGGTAGCGCGTTTCGCTCTCGCCGCTTTCGGCGAGCGCCGACGCGGGGATCGCGGCGTTGATCACCGCGATGTCGAGACCGCCCAGATAGGCCCCGGCCGCTTCGAAAAAGCCATCGACGTCTTCGGCGATCGAAAGGTCGACGTTGATGCCGTCGCCATAGCCGACCTCGGCGATCCGCTCCAACGCGTCATCCAGATGTTCGGGCGTGCGCCCGCAGACGAAAACCTTGACCCCATGGCTCGCGAGCAGGACGGCGATCGCGCGTCCGATACCGGTGGTTCCGCCGGTGACGACGGCGCGGCGTCCGCTAAGATCGGGCCGTTCGGTATGGGCGTCCTTCTCGTCGATCACGGCCGGCTCCTGCGGCACCCACCCCGCTGACCGACGATTCGGGCTGCGCGAAGTTCCGGACGCCGATCCGGCACGCGGCTTCTTTTTCGGGAATCGTGATGCAGGTTAACGGTCGCGCCGACGGACGGCAGGCCGGCGCCGATCCATCGCGTAAACATGATCCATGTTAGCGCGCAGGTGCGCAGGGCCGTGTAGGACTCGATCTCGACGGCTGCGGTTCCACCCTGATCGGCTTTTCGTGGTTTCGGCTCAATGCCGCAGTCCCGTTAATGCGGTCAGCCGATCATCCAAGCCGAGAGCCAGGTAGCACTTGCTCCCGACGAAGGAGCACTGCCATGCGTGCCTTTCATCTGATCATCAGCGATACCGAAGCGACGGAACCGCGGCGGATCGACTTTCACGCCGAAGGTCCCGACCATGCGTTTCAGATCGCGCGCAACGAAAACCAGGGCGTGGACGTTGCCCTGTGGGAAGGTCGGCACTTGCTGGCCCGCATGACGAAAACCGAAGCCAACGTCTGGAAACTGCACCCCCTCGACTGACGGGTGCCGACCGGCGCCAAGCGAGGATGATGTGCCGAGCGACGTCACGCCCTTGTCGCGGTGGATGGACCAGCACCGCCGGCAAATGGAACTGGGGCCGCTGAGCATCCTGATACGGAAATTGCTCAGCCACAGCCCCTTGTCGACTGCCGATCAGCAAGCGATCGCGGCGTTGCCGCACCATATCAAGCGCCTGCCGCCGGGCGGTTCGATCCTGCGCGAAGGCGACCAGGCCGAGGTCTGTCCGATTCTTCTCGATGGCTTCGCCTATCGCCAGAAAGTCGCATCGGACGGCGGCCGGCAGATCGTCGCGCTGAAATTGCCCGGCGACGCGCTCGACCTGCAATCGCTCTATCTGCACAAGGCGGATCATGACATCCGCGCCTTGACCCCGGCCGAATTCGCGCTGGTGCCGCTGGTGGCGCTCGAACGGCTCACGATGGCGCGACCCGCCGTCGCGCGCGCCGTGCTGATCGACATATTGATCGAATCCTCGATCAGCCGCGAATGGCTGCTCAATATCGGCCGGCGCAATGCGCTGTCGCGGCTCGCGCACCTGCTTTGCGAACTTCACGACCGGGTCAGCGACATCGCGACCGAGACGAGCACGAATTTCGAGGTGCCGCTGACGCAGGAGCAACTCGCCGACCTGCTTGGCCTGACGCCGGTGCATGTGAACCGGATGATCCGGCAGCTCGAAAAAATGGGAGCGATCGGCCGGCCGTCGCGATCGCTGACGATCCTGCATTTTTCGAACCTCGCCAAAATTTCAAGCTTTTCGTCGGCTTATCTGCATCGAAACAATATCTCGCGGGTTTGAACGGGCGGTCCGCGCAACAAGCCGGGAGTATTTCAATGCCCCATTATTACTTCAACACGACCAACGGGTCGCCGCATGTCGACGACGCCGGGATGGACCTTCCCGACCTCTATGCCGCGCGGCGCGAGGCGGTTCGCTATGGCGGAAATCTGCTCAGCGACGATCCCGAGATGGTGATGCAGGATAATGGCCTTCGTATCGACGTGGTCGACGAAGCCGGCAGCCCATGCTTCGCGATTCGGGTGGTGATCGAATAGCGGAGCCGCGGCCGCGGTTCACGGCGCGGCGGCGATCATCGGCCGGAAAAAGGACCGTCATAACCTGGATTAATTTCACCCACTATTTTCGCGATTTGCTGTCTTGCCGCGCCGGATGTCTGCAACTTCCGGGGGAAGATATTCATTTAAATCGCATGGGGGCACAGGAAAGGGACTGCAATGAAATCCAGCGATACCGACGCGACGCACATCCTTGCCGCCGACCACCGTGCGGTCGAAGCCCTGTTCGAGGAATTCGAGAAGGCGAGCGGCAGCGACCGCAAGGCGAAGATCGCCGACCGCATCTGCACCGAACTCAAGATCCATGCCCAGATCGAGGAAGAGGTCTTCTACCCGGCGCTCAAGGGCATGATCGACGACGACCTCCTGAAGGAGGCCTATGTCGAGCATGACGGCGCGAAGCTGCTGATCAACGACATCGTCGCATCGGGTCCGGACGACGAATATTTCGAGGCAAAGGTCACCGTGCTGTCCGAAGAGATCAAGCATCATGTGAAGGAAGAAGAGAAACAGCACGACAATATGTTCCAGCAGGCGCGCGCGGCGGGCGTCGATCTCGACGCGCTCGGCGAACGGTTGCTGGCGCGCAAGGAAGAGCTGAAGCGTCGGGCGGAGACGGCGGGGCTGCCGCCCGCCGAACTCGTGACGATGTAGCGGGCACGGGAGCCGCCGCTCCGATGCGCACATGCCGGATCGACCGGTCGTCGATGATCGATCGCGCCGCGTTCGACGCGGACGCTTCGATCCTCTGCATCCGCTTTCGGGACAGCGGCTCCTATTTCTATTTCGACGTCCCCGAGGCGCTGTTCGATGGCTTGTGCAACGCGGCATCCGCGGGCGCTTTTTTCAACGATCGGATCAAGGATCGCTTTCGTTGCGAGCGCGATCCCGAGCGTCGGCGCTATCGTCCGGATTGACAAGGGGGGAGGAGTGCGCGGGGGCGGTCACTGCGGAGCCGGTTCGTCCGCAATCAAAGGATCACCCAATAATCGCCCGCGGGGGTGCCGGCGCGTCCGAGACGGCAGATCGTCTTGCCGTCGGCGCTGAGCTCCGCCCAGCGGCCCTCCGCTTCGCCTTGCGCAATAAGCAGCGCCTGCGCCGGATTTCCGGCATCGAATTCAACTCGCTTTTCAAGACCGAGCCCGTCCTCGGCATAGCGCAGGGTGAAGGTCGTCATCGCCATGCTCGTTCAATAGGCGGGCGGGTCGCTGGCGGGAAAGGATTCATCGGTCGCCTGATCGACCTTGTTCCATTCGCGCCGCGGCATGTCGCGCATGGCTTCGGGGCCGGCCGAGCGGGTCTGGTCGAAATTCTCGGGATGGGTTTCGGCATCGGCGAAGGCGGCGGCGTGATCATCGGTTTTCGCCGCCTGCGGAGGTGCCTTGAAATATTTCCAGAGCGCGGCGCCGATCGCGGCGACGGCTACGAGCTTTCCTGTTCGCATCTCTTGCTCCACTTCGGTTCGGGCAACGATGCAGAGCGCTCCGAGGTTGCTCTCGCCGTGGTTCGGCAGAAGCAATTTTCGACCAATATTATCACAGATCAAGCTTTGCGACGAGGACGGCCCGGCGCGGGGAACTTCGCCCGGTCGATGTCGTTGTCGATGCGAGGGTCGGGGCAGAAATCAAGGGAGAATCCCGTGAAAAAGGCCTGTCTGATCACCGCCGTGCTGCTGCTTGGCGCATGCGGCGGAAACGCCGATACGAGCGCGCCGCCTGAGGACGGCAGCGCCACCGTCCCGACCGACACGATGGCTGCGCCCGTCGATAACGAGTCGGTCGCCGGTACGCCCGCGACGCCCACCGACGCCGCGGGCTATATCGCCAAGGCCGGTGCCGGCGATCTTTGGGAGATCGAATCGTCGAAGGCGTTGCTCGCCAAATCGGACAAGGCCGACGTCAAGGCATTCGCACAGATGATGATCGATCAGCACGGCCAGTCGACGGCGAAGATCAAGGCTGCCGCGACCGCCGCGGGGCTTACGGCTGCGCCGCCCAAACTCGACGCCGATCAGCAGAAGATGCTCGACGAGATCAAGGCGGCCGATGCGGCCGCAATCGATGCGACCTATCTGGCGCACCAGCGCACCGCGCACGACGCCGCGCTCGCCCTGCACAACGCTTATGCGACGAACGGCGATACCGACGCGCTCAAGAAGGCGGCCGGCGAGATCGTGCCCGTGGTTGAGGCGCACCGCGTCGAACTCGACAAGCTTGCGGCCGGACGTTGACCATGAGCGACAATGTTCCGCGCGGCCCGCTCGGCGACGCGCGCCCCGAAGCCACCGACAAGAATATCAAGACGCCCGGATCGCTGCCACCCGAAAAGGTCGAGAATCGCGAGAATGTCGGCACCGTCAGGCCCGAGGATTATCCGCGCGAAGATCGGATAGCGGGCAATGCCGCTGCCAATCGCGGCGCGCGGGCCGGAACGGGAAGCGGGCCGGCGACCGGAAGCGGTGCGGGCGCAGGCGGGCGGGGCAATCCCGAAGATTATGATTCCGACCCGCAAGGCGGCGGCGGTGCGGCGCCTTCGCCGACGGATCGTGGTCCCCGCACGGGCGCCGATGCGCCGGTGGGGGGCAGCCGCTGAACATGCCCGCCGGTGGAGGGGACAAGGCGAAGCGAGGTCGAACATGAAATATGATGGCGAAGACAGGTTCGTTCCGCGTTTTCCGGAAGACGCCGACGAGATAACATCCGCATTGGAGCGCACTGCAAAGAGCCGTGTGGGGCGTGTCGCGCTGATCGGCTGTTTCCGGCCGCGCCGGTGCGGGATCGCCACCTATACCGCCGATGTCCACGATCATTTGCGCCGCGAATACCCCGAGACGGCCATCGACGTCTATGCGATGCGCGCCGATCCCGCGCAGCTCGGCGACCCCGCCATCACGAGGGAAATCGAGGCTGACGATCCGGATTCCTATCGGGCCGCGGCGGCGGCGATCAATGCGAGCGGAGCCGAAGTGGTCTGGCTCCAGCACGAGTTCGGTATTTTCGGCGGCGCCGCGGGCGGGATGGTCCTCGATCTGATCGATCGCGTCGCCGCGCCGCTCGTGGTCACCCTGCACACCGTTCTGGCCGAGCCGGACACGGCGCAGCGCCGCGTGATGGAGCGGATCGTCCAGCGCGCGTCGCGCCTGATCGTCATGAGCGAATTCGGGCGAAGCGCGCTGATCGCCCTCTACGGCGCGCGGCCTTCGGATGTCGTGACGATCGAGCATGGCACGCCCGATCGCACCTTCGTCGCGCATTCGCCGCTTCGCGCCTCGCTTGGCCTGGTTGACCGCCCGATTCTTTCGACTTTCGGTCTGCTGGGGCCGGGGAAGGGACTGGAGATCGCGATCCGCGCGCTTCCGGCGATCACCGCCCGCTATCCCGACGTCCTGTACCGGGTCGTCGGCGCGACGCATCCGAACCTGCTGGCAGCCGAAGGCGAGCAGTATCGCGAAAGTCTCAAGGCACTCGCGGCGGAACTCGGCGTCGGCGCCAATCTCGCATGGGATAATCGCTTTCTCGACACCGAGGAACTGCTCGACCAGATCGAGCTGTGCGACATCTATCTTGCGCCCTATCCGAACCTTGCGCAGGTCACGTCCGGCACTTTGGCCTACGCCGTTGCGCTCGGCCGCGCGGTCGTGTCGACGCCGTTCATCCATGCGCGCGAATTGCTCGCCGGTGACGTGGGTGTGCTCGTGCCCGAAAACGACAGCGCGGCGATCGCCGGTGCGGTGCTCGATCTGCTGGCATCGCACGAGGGCCGGCGCGCCTTGCAGGCGCGCGCCTATCGGCGCGGCCGCCGGACGGCGTGGCCGCATATCATCCGCCAGAGCGCGGCGGCGATCGACGAAGTCGCATTTCACAGCCTGTCGGTGCCGGCCGATCGGACGGCGCCCGCGCTCGCGGGAGTTTGGGCGCTGTGCGACGATGTGGGGATATTGCAGCACGGATGCGGCAGCGTCCCCGATCGTGCGCACGGCTATTGCCTCGACGACAATGCGCGCGCGCTGATGCTGTTCGCCGGGTTGCCGGCGGCGCCCGCCGTCGACGCGCAGATGCTGCGGTTCGCGAGCTTCATCCAGCACGCGTGGAACGACGAGGAAGCGGCGTTCCGCAATTTCATGGGCTATGATCGCCGCTGGCTCGAGGCTCGCGGGTCGGACGACAGCAACGGGCGGGCGATCTGGGCGCTGGGGCATTGCGCGGCGCATGTACAGTCGAACGAACTCGCGCGCTGGGCCGCCGGATGGTTCCACAAGGCCGCGCGCGGTTTTGGAAAAGTCCGGAGCCCGCGCGCCGTCGCCTTCGCCACACTGGGGGCCGGCGAACTCCTGGGGCGGTTCCCCAGGGACGAGGCCGCGCACGCGCTCATGCAGCGGGGCGGGACCTTGCTCGCCGGCCTCCAGAGCGACGATGACGCCGATTGGGCCTGGTTCGAGCCCGTTCTGACCTATGACAATGCGCGGCTCCCGCAGGCGCTGATCGTCGCGGGCGGGGGCCTTGGCGTCGATGAATGGCATCGGGCGGGGCTGCAAAAGCTCGACTGGCTTTGTGAACGGCAGGCGGCGAGTGGCGGCCGTTTTCGCCCGATAGGGTCGGAAGGCTTTGGCCGGGACCATGACAATCTGCCGTTCGATCAGCAGCCGCTCGAAGCCTGGGCGACGATCGACGCCTGCGCGGCCGCCTATCGGGCGACCGGCGCCGCGGCGTGGCGCGATCGTGCCGAGGCCGCCTGGCGATGGTTTCTCGGCGACAACGACCGTGCGGTCGCGATCGCCAGCATCGAAACGGGACGATGCTGCGACGGGCTGACCCCGCGGGGGGTCAATCTGAACGTCGGCGCCGAATCGACGCTGGCATTCCACCTTGCCTACCGCGCGATGGACACCCTATTCTGGCGGAGGGGCGCCAGAGAGGATGCCGGTCTCGCCCATGCTGAATTGCAGACCTGACCAAACGCCGCTGCGCATCCTGCGCGAGAAGCTGACAGCCGATCCTTCGCGGGTCGTGCTGCGCCCCTTCCATCTCGCCTGGCAGGAACGCGTCGTCGAAGCGTCGCGCGCCGCCTTGCTGGTTCGCGACATCCTTGGTCTCGATGAGGATCGGGCGGAAGCGGAGCTCGATACGGTCTGGAAGGATTTTTCGGAGCGGCACTGGCAGATCGGCCGGATCTTCGATGAGCGTTTCGCCGAGATCGCCGAAGATCTGGCGCTCGACGAAGGCGGGATTTCGCCGGTCAAGCGGCGGCTGATCGGGGCCTATTTCTGTCACGAATACAGCTATGCCGCAGCGGCGCTGATGAATCCCAGCATCGTGCCGCATCCCGACCAGAGCGGGCTGGCGCGCAACCAGCAACGGTTCGTCATGTCGATGCGCGCGGTCGGCGAGGGGCACATCAGCTCGATCGCCTTTCGCGAAGGGATCATCGGGCCCGGCGGCGATTTCCGGCTCTGGCCGCAGTCGGGGCCGGCGATGGCGGGCGTGCCCGATGACTGGCACGATCTCGGACCCGATCATCCGACGATGGTGCATCGCCAGCCCGACAGCCCGATATCGAACAGCGTGCTCTTTCCGGTGACCGAAGCGCAGCGCAACGGGCTCGAGGATCTGCGGCTCGTCCAGTTCACCCACGACGACGGAAGCAAGGAATATCTTGGAACCTATACCGCCTATTCGGGGCATTCGATTCGGTCCGAACTGCTCAGGACCAAGGATTTCGCGAGTTTCTGCCTCGCGCCGCTTTCGGGCCGCGCCGCGCGCAACAAGGGAATGGCCCTTTTCCCGCGGAAAGTCGGCGGGCGCTTCCTGATCGTCGGGCGGCAGGACGGCAAGAATATCACCTTGCTGGCGTCGGACCGGCTGACCGATTGGGACGATGAAGGAATTCCCCTGCTCAGTCCGGCCTTCCCCTGGGAATTCGTCCAGATGGGCAATTGCGGCAGCCCGATCGAATGCGACGAAGGCTGGATATTGCTGACGCACGGGGTCGGGGCGATGCGGAAATACAGCCTCGGCGCGGCGCTGCTCGATCGCGACGATCCTTCGCGCGTGCTCGGGCGGACGGCTTGTCCGATCCTTTCGGCCGCCGAAAGCGATCGCGAGGGCTATGTTCCCAATGTCGTCTATACGTGCGGCGCGCTGCGTGTCGGCGACGAGCTTTTCATTCCCTATGGCATATCGGACAGCGCGATCGGCTTTGCCACGGCGACCATCCCCGACCTGCTCCGGTTGATGATCTAGCCCTCCGCACCACTCGGCAGACGGCGCGTTTCATCAAAAATATCGATGCGCGCGCCAAACTTAACCTGTGTGAATGTGTGCCTGTCACATACCGCACATCAGGCCTCCATGACGGGGGCTTACAGCGTGACATTCGGCCGGATTCTCAATCGCCTGCTCAGCCCTCGCGAGCGGCTGTTGTGGGAGGCCAGCCTTGCGCGCAACGCGCGCGATTATGCGAAGGGGGCCGATATCGTCCGCGAAGGCGAGCGCCCGGCCGCGCTGCGCATCATATTGTCCGGCTGGGCGCAGAAATACAAGCAACTGCCCGATGGACGCCGCCAGATCCTGGCGCTTCTCCTGCCCGGTCAGCCGTGCGATCTCGACCTGTTCACGGTGGTGCGCACCGATCATTCGCTGTCGGCGGTGCGGCGGCTGACCATCGCCGAAATCGGCCGGCAGGAAGCGATCACGCTGGTCCGGCAATGCCCGAACCTCGCGCAGTTCCTGTGCTGGAGCGAAATCGTCACCGCGGCGATTCAGCGCGAATGGACGATCAACATCGGCCAGCGCAACGCGATCGAGCGGGTCGCGCAGCTGATGTGCGAAATCTTTGCGCGGCAGCAGGGCATTCCGGCATCGGGCGGCGGCGAATGCGATTTCCTGCTGACCCAATGGCAACTGGCCGAGGCGACCGGGCTCACGCAGGTGCATGTCAATCGCACGGTCCAGGAACTGCGGCGGCGCTGCTCGGTCGAGTTGCGCAACCTGCGCCTGTTCATTCCGGACTTCGCCCAGCTCGCCAGTATTGCCGCTTTCAACGCCAACTATCTCCATCTCGACGAGGCCGAACCGGCCGTCGACAGGGCTGCGGCGCTATTCGGAGGGGGCGGAGCGGGATAGCCAGGAAACGCGCGGCTGCCGCTTTTGGTCCACCGCGAGCGCCGGCATGGCGAGATCGCCGGCGATTTCGGCAAGCAGGGCGAGACCGGCCGCGACCGCCATGTCGAGCACGCGGTCGCGGCCGATGGCGCCGAAATGGCATTCCTGCGCCCGGAACGCGCCGCCGCGCGCCGCGCAGGCGAGATGAACGAGGCCGACCTCCTCATCATCCTGCTGCGGGCCACAGAAGCCGGTAATGCCGACTGCGAGATCGGCGTCGCTGCGGGCGAGCGCGCCGCGGGCCAGACCCTCGGCGACTTCGGGATTGACCGCGTCGCAGCGGTCGACGTCCTCGCGGTGGACGCCGAGCAGCTGGTGTTTGGAGCCGGCCGAATAGACGACGAAGCCGCGATCGAGATGCGGGCCGAGTTCGACATCGCGCGCGAGCAGCGCGGCGAGCTGGCCGCCGGTGCAGCTTTCCGCCACCGCGATGCGGAGGTCCGTTTTCCGGAGCGCGGCGACGAGCGCGCGCCTGCCTGCTTCCATGTCCTGCATCGCGCTGCCGGGGCCCAGCTGGGTTCAGCCGCGCTCAATAGGGATAGTTCAGCCCGTAATAGCCATAGACTTCACGGCCATAGTCGCGCGTGAAATCCGGGCGCTGGTCGGCGCTGAAGCGCGGTGCCTTTTCGAGCAGCGTCTTGTCGAGATTGACCGCATAGCCGCCCTGCGTCGTGTCATAGGTGAGCACGTCCCAGGGCAGGGGATAATAGTCGCTGCCGAGGCCGAGGAAGCCGCCGAATTGCAGCACGGCATATTCGACGCGGCCGCTCCGCTTATCGACCATGAAATTATAGATCGAACCGAGCTTCTCGCCTTCGCTGTTGTAGACCGCGGTGCCTTCGACCTTGTTGGAGGCGATCAGGCGATCGGTTTCGTCGGTTGCGATATCGGACAGGGTCATGATGTTTCTCCTTTGGATAGGGATGAGGGGCAGCCGGATCGCGCCGCCTATTTCGCGGGAGGTGGAACCGCGTCGTCGGTCGGCGGGTTGACCGGCCCGGGTGCGCGCGTCGTGCTGGTGTCCTGCGTGTTTTCCGGGCCCGCGTTCGCATCGGGAGCCGTGGGCGGCACCGTCGTATCGGTCGTTGCCGAACTGCCGGAGCCGGGCGTTCCCGAATCCATCGTGTCGGCTGGCGCCGCCACCGTGCCGTCGTCGCCCGGAACCGTCGCCGTTTCGCTCTGGGTGGTCGCATTGTCCTGGGTGCCGCACGCGGCGAGCAGGGCCAGTGCGGGCAAGGCAAGGAAGAGGGAGCGCGTCATGGGGTCGCCTTTCGTGTAGTGTCTCCCAAACGACGTTATGCCTCCGCATTTGTTCCGGGAGCGGGCGCGGCCGATTTATGGAAAGTTGATCTGGTATAAGATCGAGCAAGATAGCGGCGCGGGCGCCGGCTCCCCGGGGCGTCTTCGCGCGTTCCGAGCACCATCACGGGCTGGGAAAGGCGAAGGATATGCCGGACAGAAAATGGTCGCAGGAGGTGACCGAGCATTCGGACGCGCTCGACCTCGAGAAAGACCTGTTCACGAAGGACGATCCGAAGGAGATCGCCCGGTCGCTCAAGCGGTCGGCCGAACACAGCAAGCGCCGCAAGGGAACGCCGCTTCAATCGGCGATGGGTATGCTGACATTCTACATCAACCGCGCGGGCGACAATCTGCCCGAAAAGGAGAAAGCGAAGCTCGAGCGCGCGAAGGATGAACTGCGCGCGCTGTTCGGTGCCAAAAAAGATTAGGCTCGGGGCGTCGATCAGAGCCCGAAGGGCCAGGTTTCGGGCAAGTCCTCCGCAACGTCCGCATCGCCGATCGGAGAAAGGGCGGTGGTCTCGTCGAACCAGACCCATGCGTCGAACTGTTCGGGCAGGGTGGCGCTCGCATAATGGCTCCAGCGTTCGGTATCGGGGCGGTAGATCACGCCGATGAAGCGTTCGAGCCGCGGTTCCATCAAGCGGGCGCGGGCATCGGGGCGCTCGCCTTCGCGCAGGTCGAGCAGCGCGAGCGCGTGCCCCGTTTCGTGGAACAGCGCCTCATAGCTGCCCGGGCGCGACGGGTTGACGCGCTTGACCTCCATATCGCCGCCCCAGTTCGTTGCGGCCATCAGGGTGCCGCCGTGGGTGCCGAAGCCGATCGAACAGGCTTCGCGGCCATATTCCTCGCGGCACAGCTGGCCGATGTTGAGTTCTCCGCGGCTTTGGCCCATCTCGGTCGCGCGCGCGTCGCCGATATGACTGTTGTGCGCCCAGACCACCGCCTTCGACGCCGCGCCGCGCGACTGGAGCAGCAGGTCGAGCGTGTCGAACATGTGTCGGTCGCGCAGGTTCCAGCTTTCGGCCGCGCCATAATAGATCGCGCGATAATAGGCCTCGGCGTTTGCAACGAGGCGCGCATTCTGCGCCGCGTCGAGAAAATCCTCGCCGTCTTCCGCGGCATAGTCGCGCGCTTTTTCGAGCAGATGCCGAAGCTGTTCGATCACCGCCTGCTCGCATTGCCTATTCCCCTCGCTGACCGCCATGCGGCCATAGCTCGCCGGATCGGACCCGAAGGGGCCGAGACAGCCGTAGCGCTCGCGCGCGATGGCGGCCGCCGCGGGATCGACCCGGTCGA
Organism: uncultured Sphingopyxis sp.; assembly: GCF_900078365.1. Taxonomy (NCBI): domain Bacteria; kingdom Pseudomonadati; phylum Pseudomonadota; class Alphaproteobacteria; order Sphingomonadales; family Sphingopyxidaceae; genus Sphingopyxis; species uncultured Sphingopyxis sp. The sequence goes on along the minus strand of NZ_LT598653.1, from coordinate 3,091,752 downwards.
GATAGGCCAGCACCGCGCGGATCGAGGCATGGAGGCTGTAAAGGTCGAGGCCGAAGAAGCCCGCGCGCGCGGCGGGCTCGCGGTCTTCGTTGTGTGTTCGGAGCCAGTCGGCAAAGGCGGCGACCTCATGATTGCGCCACATCCAGGTCGGAAAGCGCCGAAAGGGCGGCTCGTCGGGAGCGGCGATCGCGGAGCGATGCCGGACATAGCGGTCGATCGCGGCGCCGTCGGGCCAGTCGGCCTCGACCGCGACGATCGTGAAGCCGTGCCGCTCGATCAGCCGCCGCGTGATCGCGGCGCGCGCGCGATAATATTCGGAGGTGCCGTGGCTCGCCTCGCCGAGAAGGACGATGCGGGCATCGGCAAAACGGTCGAAGGCTTCCGCAATGGCGGGATCGTGGATTTCGGGAAGCGGCTCGGATGCTGCGGCGACGATCCGGGCGGGCGCCGCATCGCCGGGTGGAGACGTCCGGTCGGCGCCCGACCAGCCATGCTCGCCGATCAGCGGCACGAAATGGACTGGCCCCAGATCTTCCTCCCGATATCCGCTTTCGCCGTCGTTGGTCACACGCATCAGCCGCTGCTGCTCGGCCGCGCCGGCGGGGATGACGAGTCGCCCGCCGATCGCGAGCTGGTCGAGCAAGGGCTGGGGCATGGCGGGTCCGCCCGCGGCGACGAGGATGACATCGAACGGCGCATTCTCCGGCCAGCCCTTCGTCCCGTCGCCGGTGCGGATGACGACATTGTCGTAGCCGAGCTCGGCCATGCGCTCGCGCGCGCGCTCGGCGAGTTCGTCGTGACGGTCGATGGCGTGGACGCGCCGCGCGAGGCGGCTCATCACGGCGGCCGCATAGCCCGAGCCGACGCCGATCTCGAGCACGCGGTCGTCGCGGCCGATCCGCGCCGCGTCGATCATCAACGCGACGACATAGGGTTGCGAGATCGTCTGCCCCGCCTCGATCGGCAACGGGCGGTCCTCATAGGCGAATTCGGCGAGCTCCTCGGGCACGAAGCGTTCGCGCGGAACATCCGCCATCGCTTGCAGAATATGGGGGTCGAGAATGTCGCGTGCGACGATCTGGTCGGCGATCATCGCGTGCCGCCGCGCTTCCATCGCGTCGAGGGCGGTCGCCTCCGCCATGCTGACGCCTAGCCGGCGGCGCGGCGACGACGCGTTTCCCAGCCCTTCTTCGCCGCGGCGGAACGCTTTTCGCTGCTCTGGCTCGACCCGCCCTTCCGGCCGCCCTTGCGCGACGAGGCATGGCTTTCCTTCTTGCCGCGGCCCGAGCCCGATTTCTTGCCGCCGCCCGATTCCTTGTTCACCGTCGCCCAGGCGCGGCGTTCGGCCTCCTTGTGGCTCGTGCCGCGCTTTTCATAGCCTTCCTCAATATGCTCGGCCTTGCGCTTCTGCTTGTCGGTGTAGCTCGATTTGTCGCCGCGTGGCATCGCGAGTCTCCTCGGATCCCCTCTGCCCCGACAACCCGCCCGCGATTCCGAAGTTCCGGTCGCGGTCCGGCGCGCCCGCGCAAAGAGTCCGAATAGATGATCTGGATCAACTTATTCGCGGAGCCGGGCCCGAAACGGGGCAGGGCGAGCGCAACCTTAACATGGATTGATGTGTCTCATACATCTGGGGTTCATCATGCGGGCCTGGCTTTCAAAGGTGATCCTTCATGCCCTTTCGGGAGATATTGAACAGGTTGCTCGGACCGGGCGAACGCGTGCTTTGGGAAGCCAGCCTGGCGCGCAACGCCCGCGACGTTCGGCGGGGCGCGGATATCCTTCGCGAGGGGGAACGGCCGCAGGCCCTCTATGTCGTGCTTGCGGGGTGGGCGCAGAAATATAGGCAGCTTCACGACGGCCGGCGCCAGATCGTCGGCATCTACCTTCCGGGGCAGATCTGCGGTCTCGACCTGTTCACGATCGCGCGTCACGATCATTCGCTGGCTGCCGTGCGGCACGTTAGCATCGCCGAAGTCGGTCGCGCTGAACTGTGCGATCTGCTGCAACATTGTCCCAATCTGTCGCAGATTTTCTGCTGGAGCGAGCTGGTGGCGGGCGCGATCCAGCGCGAGTGGATGGCAAGCATTGGGCAGCGCAACGCCATCGAACGGGTGGCGCATCTGATGTGCGAGATGTTCGTGCGTCAGGGTGGCGAACGCGCGGACGGTGTATGCGATTTCCTGCTGACGCAGCGACAGATAGCCGAGGCGACCGGGCTGACGCAGGTGCATGTCAACCGCATGGTTCAGGAATTGCGCCGTCGCTGCGGAGCGGAACTCGGCCAGCAGCGGCTGCGTGTTCCCGATTTCTCCGCTCTCGCCTCGATCGCCTGTTTCGACGCCAATTATCTCCACCTCGGCGAAGCGGACCGGATCGCGGATCTTGCCTATCCCCTGTTCGATGCCCGGCCCGAATGGGCCGCGGGCAAGCGCCCGCCGGTCGGGCGGGAAGACGGGCTGCGGCTGGTCGGCGCGAGCTTGTGATCCCGATTACGCCGGAATATCAGCCGGGATAAGGCGACTGCTTGAGCAGGCGAGCAAGATGCGCGGCGTTGCTCGCGACCATCTTCGCGGTCTTGGTGATCATGCGCGGGCGATGCTCCAGATCCTTGAAGTCGACCGAGCCCATCGCCTCGCCGACCCAATAGCAACTCGCGACCGCCGGGATCGTCCAGCCGGTGTCGTTCAGCGACTGGAAGAGCTGCGAGCAGACATGGTGGGCGCCATCCTCATTGCCGACGATCGCTGCGACTGCGACCTTCGAATAACTCGGCATCCGGCCGGGCCCGTCGGTCTCTTCGAGGAACGCGTCCATTCTTTCGAGCACCAGCTTCGCCACGCTCGACGGCTGGCCCATCCAGATCGGGGTGCCGAAGATGAGGATATCGGAGCCGAGAATCCGTTCGCGGATGCGGGGCCAATCGTCGCCCTCGCCCTCGTCCGAGGAAACACCCCATTTGACGTTGTGGGCGGCGATGCGGATCGGCTCGCTCACCTCGACTTCATGGTCTGCGAAATGTTCTGCAAGCACGGCGATCATTGCGTCGGTCGAACTCTTGCGGCCCTTCGCCGAGAGTGAGCAGTTGATGGCAGTTGCGGTGAGCGAGGGCATGATGTCTCCTTGGGCCCCCCACGAAGATAATGATTGCCCTCCGCTCGGGTTCCGCTGGCTCTTTGGAATTGCGATTTGGGCAACGAGACTGAGCGCGCATCCCTCGACGCGCCAGGAAGCGAATTTGGCTGAGGCTGACGGACGCGCTTTCCTTGGATTGGTCCTGAAGCGGCCTGACCGCAACCGGCCATTTGAAGCAACTCACGAGGTTTTTTTTGAGATATTCCTGGAAGAAGGCCGTCCCCCCGATACGTGTCATAGCCGGCGTATCCGGGCACACTTCTTCATCCGCTGGGCATATCGACGGTCGTAGGCGCGGGACTGTGCCGGATGATAGACTGGTGCCATGACAGATGAACTAGATGGCCGAATACTCCAAATCGAAAGCGGGGCGATCCGCGGCAAAATTGGCGGCTCCGTCGTGCGCTTTCTTGGTATTCCATATGCGGCCCCTCCGCAGCGCTTCGAATTGCCGCAGCCTCCGCTCGGCTGGAACGGCGTGCGCGATATGGACGATCCGGGTCCGGCTGCGCCGCACCGGATCAGACCTTTTCCTGCGATCGACCTGTTGCCGCTTGTCGGGCGCGGAAGCGACGGCAGCGATGGCGACTATCTCCGCCTCAATATCTGGGCACCAAGAGAGGCCAGCGCTGCACCGGTGATGGTTTTCATCCACGGCGGCGGCTTTGTCGGCGGCTGCAAGGACGCGTCGGTCCACGACGGGACCGCGTTCGCGAAATCGGGTATCGTCTGCGTCGCGATAAACTATCGCATGGGCATCGACGGCTTCCTCCCGGTGCCCGGCGTGCCCACGAACCTCGGCCTGCGCGACATGCTGTTTGCGCTGGCGTGGGTCCAGCGCAATATCGCGGCCTTCGACGGCAACCCCGCCAATGTCACGGTATTCGGCGAAAGTGCGGGCGCGATGGCGATCGCCGACCTTGTCACCTCGCCGCTCGCGGAGGGCTTGTTCGCGCGTGCGATCATCCAGAGCGGCCATGGTGCGATGGTACGCGAGATCGACGTGGCGCAGCGGCTGGTGAAGAAGCTAGCCAAAATATTGCGCGTGACGCCCGACGCCGACGGCTTCCGCACCATTTCGCACGCCGCCGCTATGGACGCGCTCGATAAGGTGGCGAAGCCGTGGGCGGTCGATCTTCGCGACGGCGAAGGGCGCGAGCCGGTCTACGGGATCAGCCGTTTCATTCCTGTCCATGGGGACGACGTGCTGCCCGAAAAGCCGATTGATGCGCTTCGCAGAGGGGCCGGCCGCGATGTGGAAATTGTCATCGGAACCAATGCGGAGGAGATGAATCTCTATTTCGTCCCCACCGGCGTGCGCCGAAAGGTCGGCGGTCTCCTCGCGCGCTGGCTGCTCGGCAGATCGATGCCGCGGGCGAAATCGGCGCTCATGGCCTATGGTTATAAGAGAAAAGGCGTGCGGCCGGGCGAGGCGATGACGGACGCGATGAGTGACCTCGTCTTCCGTTGGCCCGCGCGCCAATATGCCGCGGCGCACCAGGGCAGGACGTGGATGTACGAGTTCGACTGGCGCTCGCCCGCGTGCGATGGCGAACTGGGCGCGTGCCACGGGATCGAGTTGCCGTTCGTGTTCAAGACATTGCCGAGCGTCACCGGCGCGCGCGGGCTCGCGGGGATGGACCCGCCGCAGGCGCTTGCCGATCAGGTGCATGACCTGTGGGCGGGCTTCGCCAAGGACGGATCGATGCCTTGGTCCGAATTCGGCGTTTACCGGACGGTGTACCAGATGGCGCGGGACGAGGCGCTCCACGAACCCGTGATGCCCGCCGCTGCCTTTGTGCCGGAGTAAGACCATGTATCTTGAGAGACTACGCCTCGACGGGCGCACCGCTTTCGTTACTGGCGGGGCGCAAGGGATCGGCCTTGCGACGGTGGAGGCGCTGGCCGAAGCCGGTGCGTGCGTCACTATCGCCGATCGCGATTTGGCCGCGCTCAATCGCGCGGTCACCGACCTTGGTGCCAAGGGATATGCCGTCTTCGCCGAGCAGCTCGACGTCACCGACAGCTCCGCGGTCGACGCCGCCGCCGATGCGATGCTGGCGCGCCATGGCCGGATCGATATTCTCGTCAACAATGCCGGCATCGCACGCAGCGAAACCGCGGCGGAGGATGTCGCCGACGAACATTGGCTCAACGTCCTCGATGTGAACCTAAACGGCAGCTTCTGGTGTGCGCGCGCCTTTGGTCGGCGCATGCTAGCGGCGGGGCAGGGGAGCATAGTCAATGTCGGATCGATGTCGGGGTTCATCGTCAACCGGCCGCAGTCGCAAAGCTATTACAATGCGTCGAAGGCGGCGGTGCATCAACTGACCAAGAGCCTTGCCGCCGAGTGGGCGGGCCGGGGCGTGCGCGTCAATGCGGTCGCGCCGACCTATATCGCGACGCCGCTCAACGCCTTTGCCGACAAAGAGGGCGACATGTACCGACGGTGGATCGACGGCACGCCGCAGGCGCGGCTGGGCGAGCCCGAGGAGGTCGCCTCCGTGATCCTGTTTCTCGCTTCGGATATGGCGAGTCTGATGACGGGTAGCATCGTGCTGGCCGATGGCGGCTATAGCTGCTGGTAGGCGCGGTCGGCAAAGCCGGGCTGCGGATCGGCACAACGACGAGACCTTTCATATAGGTTCAAAGCTGTCATATAGGTGCCAACGGGCGGCCGAGACCGCCGTTTTTGGGGATGCCTGATGACCAAGTTCCAATTTGCTGCCGTTTCGTCGTTCGTGCTCGCCGCGGTAGCGGGGGCCACGCCCGGCTTTGCGCAGGATAGCGCGGCGATGCCGGCCGTCACCGAAGGCGAAGATGACGGCGTCATCGTCGTCACGGCGCGCAAGCGCGACGAGACGCTGGCCGACGTGCCGATCGCGGTCACCGCGATCGACGGGGATACGCTGACGGCGCGCGGGCTCAATTCGGTGCGCGAGGCGGCGGTTCTGTCGCCCGGCCTCAACATCAACAGCGACGGTACCGGCCGCGCCTTTGTTTCGATCCGGGGTGTCGGCGTAACGCTGGTGCAGAGCGTGCAGCCGGGCGTCGGGCTGTTCATCGACGGCATTTACCAGCCGAATACCGCCTATCTCAACAACCCGCTGCTCGACGTCGAGCGCATCGAAGTGCTGCGCGGGCCGCAGGGCACGCTCTATGGCAAGAATACGATGGGCGGCGCGATCAATGTCATCACGCGCCAGCCGGGCAATGATTTCGAAGTGCGCGCCAATGCCAGCTATGCCGGGCCGGACGATGCCTGGACGGTGTCGGGTTCGGTTTCGGGGCCCATCGTTCCCGACAAGGTCGCGCTCCGCGTCGCTGCGGCGCATCGCCAGCAGGATGGCTTCCTTCACAACAGCGTGATCGGCGGCAACGCCAATCCGTTCAACACCGACTCGATCAACGCGACGCTGCGCGTGACGCCGTCGGACGATTTCGCGCTGACCGTCAAAGGCTATTACGACTGGGTCGACGGGGTGAATACGCCCTATTCGCGCGTCAGCGGCCCAAGGGATTATTCACGCGACGTCCAGTTCAACACGCTGAATGCGGTGTCGTATAAATATCGCGGCATCAACGTACGCGCCGAGGGCGATCTCGGGGGCGGGTCGAGGCTCAGCGTCATCGGCGCCTATGACATGCGCAACGGTTTCACTCCCGACGGTGAGGGCGATTTCGGGCCGAGCGACATCGTGCGGACCATCGCGCGCGACAGCCTGCGCACGATGACGCTCGAATCGCGGCTCGACAGCGAATGGTCGGACCATTTCTCGACGCTGTTCGGTATCTTCTACAGCAACGAAATGGTGCAAGCGCAATCGCGCGACACCATCTCTCTCGGGCCGGTCAACATCGTGCGCACCACCAGCGCGAGGAATTTCGCCGACACCTATGCCGCCTTCGGCACGGTCTTCTGGAAGCCGAACCTCGATTGGGAAGTCGCGCTTGGCCTGCGCTATGACCATGAGGATCGCGTCGCCAACGGAGCGGTTTCGGGCGCGATCGTGCCTACCGCGCGGATCAAGTCGAATGAATGGCAGCCCAAGCTGTCGGTCACGCGCAAATGGACGCCCGACCTGATGACTTATGTGTCGGTGGCGCGCGGTTATCGCGGCGGCGGTTTCAACGCGCCGACGGCGCCGACGCGCACCTATCGCGGCGATTCGGCCTGGACCTATGAAGCGGGCGCCAAATATTCCTCTCCGGGCCTCAATCTGTCGGGGAGCGTCTTCTACAGCGATTACAAGGATTATATCGGGCTCAACTCGATCGCGCCGGCGGCGGGTGGCGGGCTCGTGACGGTCGACCTCAACACCGGCGACGTCGAAAGCTATGGCGTCGAACTCGAAGCGATGGTGCGCCCGGTGCGCGACTGGACGCTGCGCGGCGGCCTGACCTGGATGCACGCGCGCATCACCGACGACAGCGCCTATACCGCGACGACCGGCCGGCTGCTTGCGTCCGACCGGCTGACCTTCCAGCCCGACTGGACCGCGAGCTTTGCGAGCGATTACCGGATCGAGACCGGCGGCGACAGCGACGTGACGCTGAGCGCGGGGCTGGTAGGCAAGGGCAAGCGTCTTGCCGCGACGCTGAACGAGACGGTGCCGACCTTCCTCGACAGCTATTGGCTGACCAATGCGTCGATTGCGTATCGCACCGGACCGGTGGAAGTCGCGCTGTTTGCGAACAATATCTTCAACACCGAATATTTCGAAAGCTATATCGAACAGACGACGCTGGCGCTCGCGGGGCTGCCGGCCTCCGACCTCGGCATCACTGGCGACCGCCGCCGTTATGGCGTGCGCGCGAGCCTGAAGTTCTGACGATGGGGGGGACGGCGCATTCGGGGGAACGCAAGCCGCTCCCCGCCAGCCTGGTGACGGCGCTGGAAGAGCGGTTCAGCGACCGTTTCCAGCGGGCCGACGCGGCGCTCGGGCAGCATGGATCGAGCGAGTCGCATTTCGCCCCCGTGCTGCCCGATGCCGTGGTTTTCGCGACGTCGACCGACGACGTCGTCGCGCTGGTGCAGCTGTGCTCGGCAGCCGATATTCCGATCGTGCCTTTCGGTGCGGGGACGTCGATCGAGGGCAATGCGCTCGCGATCCAAGGCGGCATCTCGCTCGACATGAGCCTGATGGACAGGGTCATCGCGGTGAATGCCGAGGATTTCGACTGCGTCGTCCAACCGGGCGTGCGCCGCGAGGAACTCAATGTGCATCTCCGCGATCAGGGGCTGTTTTTTCCGATCGACCCGGGCGCCAATGCGACGATCGGCGGGATGGCCTCGACCCGCGCGTCGGGAACGAACGCGGTGCGTTACGGCACGATGAAGGATGCGGTGCTCAGCCTTGAGGTCGTGACGCCGCAGGGCGAGGTCATCCGCACCGCGCGCCGGGCGCGCAAGTCTGCGGCGGGATATGATCTGACGCGGCTTTACGTCGGCTCCGAAGGCACGCTCGGCATCATCACCGAAGTGACGCTGCGCCTGCATCCGGTGCCCGAGACCATTTCGGCCGCGGTGTGCAGTTTCGGCACGCTGGGCGGCGCGGTCGATACCGTCGTGCAATCGATCCAGTGCGCGGTGCCGCTCGCGCGCGTCGAGATCCTCGACGCCAAACAGATGATCGCGGTCAACCGCTGGTCGAAGCTCGATTATCCCGAGGCGCCGACGCTCTTCTTCGAATTTCACGGCAGCGCGGGGCATGTCGCCGAACAGGTCGAGACGGTGAAGGCGCTCGCCGAAGCCAATGGCGGCAGTGCGTTCAGCTGGTCGAACCTGCCCGAGGAACGCAGCAAATTGTGGCGTGCGCGGCACGAGGCCTATTATGCGGCGGTCAACATGCGGGCGGGGGCGATCGGCTGGGCCACCGACGTGTGCGTGCCGATGAGCCGGCTTGCCGAATGCATCGCCGAAACGCATGTCGATCTCGATGCGGCGAGCGTTCCCGCGACGATCCTCGGCCATGTCGGCGATGGCAATTTCCACGTGATCTTCTCGATCGATCCGGACGCGCCCGAAGAAATGGCGGAGGTTGAGGCGATCAATGCCCGGCTGGTCGAGCGCGCGCTCGCGATGGACGGGACGTGTACGGGCGAACATGGCATCGGCATCGGCAAGCAGGCGTGGCTCGTCGCCGAACTCGGCGCGGCGGTCGAGCAGATGCGGATGATCAAGCGCGCGCTCGACCCGCGGAATCTGCTCAATCCCGGCAAGATTTTCACCCTCTGATGGCGACGCAGACCGAACCGCTTGCCGTGCCGTCTGCGCGGCTTACCGCGACCGCGACCTTCGTCCCGCTACTGCTGCTCGCGCTGGTGACGACGATCGGTTTCACTGCGCTCGGCAGTTTCGGCACGATCCAGGAAAGCGCCAAGGCCGAACTGGCGCTCAGCGACGATGCGCTCGCGCTGATCCAGGGGCTCGGCGCCGCAGTACCGATGGTGCTCTTTTCGATCCCGATCGGCATCCTCGTCGACCGGCGCAACCGGGTGCGACTGACGATCGGGCTGGCGCTGCTCTGGACGCTCGGAACCTTGCTTACCGCCTTCGCGCCGGGCGCGGGGTGGCTGACCGCCGCGCGCATGCTCGTCGGGATCGGCTCGACCGGATCGCTCACCGCGGCGCTCTCGCTCTGCGCCGATTTTTGCGTGCCCGAACAGCGCGGGCGTGCGATGCTGATCGTCAATCTGGGCAAGGCGCTCGGCGTCGCGCTCGGCTTTGCGCTCACCGGCTGGCTGTTCGGGCTGCTCACCGATTTCGGCGCGCCCGGCTGGCTCGGGGGGCTCGCGCCGTGGCGGAGCACGCATGTGCTGCTCGCCGCGATCAGCGCGGTATGCCTGCTGCCTTTGCTGTTCCTGCGCGAGCCCGCGCGGCGCGAGGTCGAGGCGAGTTCCGATGCGCCCTTCCGTATCGTCGCCGCCGAACTCTGGGCGCGGCGCGCCTTCCTCGGCCCGCTGTTCGCGGGGCAGGTCGCGGTGGTGATGGCTGACGTTGCCGCAACGGTATGGGTCGCTCCGGTGCTCTCGCGCGATTTCGGATTGCAGCCGCCGCACTTCGCCGGCTGGGTCGGCGCGTTGATGTTCGGCACGGGGGTCGCCGGCGCGGCGCTCGGCGGGATTTCGGCCGATATTGGGCAGAAGAGCCGGCGCCGCGGCGGCTTGCTGCTGGGAGCGGTGATCGCGGCCGGTATCGGCGTGCCGGCGGCGCTGTTCCCTCTAATGCCGAGCGTGACCGGCCTCGCCGTCGCGCTCGGCGTGATGTCGATGTGCGGTGCGGTGACCGGCCTTGTTGTGTCGGTCGCGCTCACCGTGCTGCTTCCGAACGAACTTCGCGGGCTCTGTATCGGCGCGTTCATCGCCATCGCAGGACTGATCGGGTTCGGGCTCGCGCCCTGGGTGGTGACGCGCGTCAGTGCGCTGATGGGCGGCGAGGCGATGCTTGCCGAGGCGCTGGCGCTGGTCGGGGTCATCGTCAGCGCAATGTCCTTCTTCGCTTTCCTGCTTGCGATGCGCCGCGCGCCGGAACCTGTCAGATAGCTATTGCAAAAGCTATCAGACAGGTTAGAGGTTGAGGCAGGAGAATCGCGTCATGCCGTCCAAACATCCTGTGATCGTGTCGCCCGAAATGACGACCTATATCGGTCGCGGCGAGTGTGATCGCCGGCTGCTGCCGCCGGATGCGTTGTTGCTCGGTTTCGGTGACGTCGGCGAGCCGATGGTGCGGACGCTGGCTTTTCGCGAACTCGAAAGCGAAGAGCATCTGCTGGTCGTTGCGGTGTCGCGTGGTGCGTGCCACCGGCTGTTCGGTGACATGCCCGACCCGGATGCCCGCTGGTATTTGCCCTCGGACTTGCGCGCGCTTGCCCAGTCGATCGTCGCGCCCGATTGCGACGAAGCCGCGGCCGACACGCTGCGGTTGGCGCGCAGTATCGAACTCCTCTGCCAGTTTTTCGCCGCGCTGCGCGCCGGGGATCTCGTGCCGGTAGAGGGTCAGCCGAGCCTGGCGCCCGAAAGCGACATCGCGCGCAAGTTCGAAACGGTGCTGGACGGCCACACGCGCTGGCACGAGAAGCTCACGATCGACGACATTGCAAAGAGCTGCGGCATCAACCGCGACAAGCTGACCCGCGGTTTTCGGGAGCTGTACCAGTGCAGCGTCGCCGAAGCGCTGAGCGAGCGGCGACTGCGCCAGGCACGGCAGATGCTCGCGGCGAGCGACTTGCCGGTAGCAAGCATCGGTTATCGTTGCGGCTATCTCAACAACGCCAGCTTCACGCGCGCCTTCTCGCGCCGCTTCGGCATGGCGCCGACTGCGATGCGCCGGGTGGGAGTCGCGGCATGAGCGGCATGCTCGACCCCGCCGCGCGGGGCTCGCTGGTCGAGCGCGCGGTCGAATCGGTGCGCGACTTCATCCGTATCAACGACCTCAAGGTCGGCGATACGCTGCCGGGAGAGGGAAGCTTTGCGCAGCAGCTCGGTGTCAGCCGGCCGGTAATGCGCGAGGCGTTCGGCGCCCTCGCCGCGCTTCGCCTCGTCGATGTCGGCAACGGCCGCAAGCCGCGCGTAGGCGCGATCGACGGATCCGTCATGGCGGCGTCAATGGGTCATGCCGTAAACACGGCGCAAGTGTCGCTCGCCGATGTGTGGGAGGTGCGCCGCACGCTCGAGTTGCGCACCGCCGAACTGGCGGCGATCAACCGCACCGACGAACAGGCGAAAGCGATTCTCGCCGCCGCGCACGGCTTGTCGGCCGGGCATGACGAGGCGGCGCGCACTGCGGCCGACACGGCGTTTCACCAGACGATCGCCAAGGCGAGCGGTAACCAGCTCTTCTACCAGATCGTCCGTTCGTTCGAGCAGTTGATGGCGGTTGCGATCCCGCGCGCCTGGGCTGGTCGCACAACGCACGAAGAACGCGATGAGACGCTGGCGCTGCACCGAGAGGTCGCCGAAGCGATTGTCGCGCGTGATCCCGCAAGGGCGCGCGCCGCGATGGAGAGCCACTTCAACAATTCGATCGGTGAGATGCTAAAAGATCAGTTCTGATCGAAGTGCCGTGCTGGGCAGGCTCTAGAAAAATCGGCTTGCAAGAGCGCCCGCTTTTATACGGAGTGCATCATAAACGGCCTGACCGCAACCGGCCATTGGCACGCGCGAGCCGAACCAGAGGGATCGTTTCATGTAAGCCTGTGGCAGGCGAAGAAGGGCTTGAGCCGCAACACGATCTGCGCGGGGCTTGATCGATCGATCTCGTGCTAAGCTGCGGAACATTGCCGGCGTTCGATGGTTGGCCTTGCATGATCATCGGCAAGGGAGCTTTCGAGATGAACAAGATGAGTTGGGCCATGATCGCGCTTCTGCCCCTTTTGACGGGCTGCAACGCGCCCGATGCATCGACGCCACCGGCGCAGGACGATTCTGTGGTTGCGGAAGAGGCGGCGCCCGATGCCGCCGGGGTCCTGCCGACCGAACGCGCCGTGGCGGATATCAAGACGGCGGATGGCAAGCCAGCGGGCAACGCGTCGGCGACTGTCGACGATGGACGCGTGATGCTAAGTTTGCAGGTCGAAGGGCTCCCGCCCGGCGAGCACGGCGTGCATGTTCACATGACCGGCAAGTGTGATGCGCCGAAATTCGAAAGCGCGGGCGCGCACTGGAATCCTGCCAACGCACAGCATGGCCTTGAAGCGCCAGCTGGACAGCATGCCGGCGATATGCCGAACCTTGTGGTGGACGCAAATGGTCGCGGCAAGCTTGCCTATGAACTGAAGGGCGCGACCTTCGCCGGCCTGATGGACGCGGACAGCTCCGCTATGGTCGTTCACGCCGCGGCCGACGACCAGAAGACCGACCCGTCGGGCAATAGTGGCGACCGTATCGCTTGCGGGATATTCAAGGCCGGCCAAGCGGTAGGGACGCCGACAGGTTGATCCCGTCGGGGCCTTGGCGCCACCGATCCAGTAACGCCGACGCTGCTCAGGTCGCTTCGTAGCGGTGCGCCATAAGGGATTTTGGCGTTTTCTTGGGCCTTGAGAGGATGGGACAATGACAACAGGGAAGGACCTTTATCAGATCGAGGAGGGCTTTTGGCTAATGGGAAAGGAGCACTTTCTCGATAATGTCGATGAACGATGCCTGCTCGCCTTTCCGCAGATGGGCGAGATGCATGGCGTGCATTCGCGCGCCGAGGTGGCAGCAACCGCGACGAGCGCAAACCGGTGGCGTGACCTCGCGATGAAAGATCGCCAGGTGCTGGAGATCGAAGACTTCGCAATCATCAGCTACCGCGCCGAAGTGACGCGCGCCGATGGCGAGCCTTATGCGGCGCTGGTAAGTTCCGGTTATGCGCGGCGCGCGGGCGGTTGGAAGCTCGCGTTCCATCAGCACTCGCCGCTCTGAGCGAGACTATTGGGCCTCCTTGATCGGGATGACATCGCCGCCCTCGCCGGATGCAATATCGGCAGCTCCGACCATTCGGTCGTGTTCAGCGAACACGCGCTCAATTTCCTCGCGTTTTTCGAAAAGCAGCTTTGCGACGCCTGCGGTCATGCCACCCTCTTCGCCTACCCGGCCCAGCACGCCCGCCAGGTCGGCAAGCGTCGCTTTCTCAGGCGTCGAGTGCAAACCTCCCTTGTCGTCGCGATAGGCAGTGCATTCGATGGCCATGCGATCCTCCCGAAATGCCGATTTCTGCCCGTATTACGCGGGAACCCGCCGAACGCTCCGTCATGCCCGTGGATTTGGAAGGGACGGGGACCGGTGATATGCTCGGGGGGAGCAAAATGGAGTCGCACCGATGGGAACCCGGGCCGAAAACGACCTTTGGGGCCAAGTGCTCGCCATCGAAAATCGATATGGCGATCGCGGACCAGCTATATTGACGCAGAAGATTCGGAATCTTCGCGCCGCCGGAGAACGGACGGAAGCCGATTTCTGGTCGGAGGTGGCTGGATGCCTCGACGATCTCCATGCGATCCGTATCGGTGCTCCAATACTCGAGCCCAAGCCCATCGGCGCGTCATCAACAGGGCAGGGTTCCGCGGCGGTTTTTCGCGAAGACGCGGCAGCGTCGGGTAGCTGAGCCGGCCACGGCGGTCGGCGCAAGCGGCTATCCGGCGCCAACCGGCGAGCGGCCAGCCTATCAATCGGGGCCGGGCAGGTTGGCCGGATTCCAGACAATCTCCCAGAGATGACCGTCGGGTGCAGCCCAGCAGCCGCCGCCTGAAGCAGCAGGTCGTCCACCTCGTTGTCCTCTGAGTCCGCCACGGTGGCCCGCACGGCGATGTCGGTCGCCAGGGTCGTCACTGCTTCGAACGCCGGAGTCCTTCTGAGGGTATCCCGCTCCACTTCCGAAGCGGCGTTGTAGCGCGCCATGAAGGTCTTCACCGCCTCGGTCACCGTGTCCACGAGGTCGCTCGCTTTCTGCTTCGCCTCAGCTTCGATCACTGCCGCTTTCGCGGCTGCTCGCTGGGCCAGGGCGACGACAGCAGACCTTCCGCCTTCGCTCGGGCTCGTTCAGCGGCCGCCGCCGTCCGCTCCGCTGCCGCAGTGTCGCGATCCTTCTTGGCTGCTGCTTTCGCTTCAGCCACAGCCTCCTGATCGGTTTGAATCAACGCCCGTGCGTCGGCCAGGCCCTTCTCCCTGGCGTTGCGCTCGGCAGCGGCCTTAATTTCGTTTACTTCCGCCTCCGCCTTGTCCCGTGCGGCTTTTGCGTCGGCCTCCGCCTTCTCGCGCGTGACCTTCGCATAGGCGTCTGCATCGCGGCGGGCCCCATCGGCTTCTCGCTGCGAGTCTTCCTTCGCCGAGGCGATCTGAAGCTGTTGGGAAGTCTGATCCGCTTCCCGGACGACGATCCGATCCTCCCGATCATCCAGAAGCCGCTCGCGCGCCGCTTGGTGTTGTTTGGCCGCAGCGAGACCTTCCTCGTAACCGACCTTTCGAGCTTCCACCGGCGGGTGTGGCAGGGGCCGCCGGCCGTCGGGGCCAAACAAGGACAGAAGGGAGGAAGCGAGCTTCCCGAAGAGATGAAATTCGAAGGGAGCTTAGGCCGGCACGAGCCGGACCTCATGCTATCGGAGTTCCTCCTTATGAATATTGCAGTTTTGGGCGACGGCACCTCCCGCACTGCTCGTCGAATGATCAAGTTCCTCCACGCAGCGGCGGGTGGAGGCGAGGCGTCGGTCGCACCCGACCTGCTCCCGGTCGGAGCTCTCTATCTGGAGCAGGATAGACTCATCCTCGCCACAACCTCCTGCGGCAAGGGCGTCTTCAGCGAGGCGATCCGCGATATTGCCGCGCAGACGGGCGCCGACATCATCCTGGCCCATCAGGGACGCTATCCAATTCCCGAGATCCTCGACGAAGTGACCTTCACGGTTCTGGCCCATGTCGGCGGCGAGCCGCGCATCATGGAGGACATGGTCCTCTACTGGCTACCCGGAGACGGCTATTGGCTTCTCCCATCCGCACCGGCTCCGTTCGTGGAGCTCAATGCTGACGGTTCGCGAGTGTCGTTCCATGCTCCATTCGTCGATCGGTTCGAACGAGCCGATGGCGTCGACGCAGCGGCCGCGAAGATGATCCGGGCCACTCGGTATCAAGAGGCATTCTGATGTTGATCAAGAAGCACGCGCCCATGCCCAACGGCGACTACGCGCCCGTGACGGGTGCGCATCCGGAGATCAGCTTCGGGGTCGTCCGGAATCCTGCCCCTGACGGATTGGTGATGACAGCCGAAAGGGCCGTCTTCCGGCGGCTCTATCCCGTCGCTAAGCCCGCCGATCCTACCGCTTCATGGGACTGGACGCACAGACCCTCTGCAGGACCTATGATGAGGCGTCCTTCGGGACGATTCGCGACATCGTTACGAACGTTGCCGTGCGGTTCGCCGAAGCCGATCTCATCGAGGCGCCTCTGCGGCTGGCGGAGATGTGGGAGATTGGCAGGAGCTACTTCCTCTACCTGGCGCAAATCTATCAGACGCCGATCGTCCTCTGCCTCCACCTCCCAGGGAGGGCGGCTCGTCCGGGCGTGCCTCACCTGCACGGACTGGCTCTAGGGCGCACCTGCCTGCCCAGCGGCTGGTCCCTGTTCTCGAAGCTGGCCACCGATGAGGCGCGCGCCATCATCGACGAGAGCTGGGCCGAGCACCGCGAAGGAATGCGCCTTGTAGAGTGAGGACGACCTGCTCCTGAGGCTCGAGCGGTGGCTCGCGACACAGTCGCGGCCACCGACTCTCCTTGACGTGCTGGAGACCCGCGATAGCGGCCTACTTGGAGCCTACATCCTCAAGGGCTTCAGAATCGCTACGGCCGAGGCTGTCATACAGCGGGAGCGCGTTGCGCGGGTGCGGAGGGCGGCCATCAAGGCATTTGATGGCGACGAGGACCGAGCCGAAGATTTCCTCCGCTCCCGCCAGGGAGAGCTAGGCGGGCGTCCTCCACTTCGGGCCGCTGTTTCATCTGATGACGGTGCCGAGGCGGTCCTCCGGATCCTCTCTCAAATCCGGGGTTCCCCTTAGCTCACCGCTGATATCCGGAGCTGGCGCAGCAAGTGTGTTCGGCATTACGTACTCACAGCGCGCTGGACCGCATTACTAATATTCCTTAGAACGAAACCGTGCCCGGACCGAGTGGTTTTGAGGGCAAAGAAGAGGCACAATGAACGGCTTGAGGGTGAAACAGAAGCGGCGCCGCGCAACAGACGTTGCTGGAGAAGCAAGGTTAGGCTTCGAAGAACACCTTTGGGGAGTAGCTGAGGCGCTCCGGGGGAAGATAGGCGGTAGTGGATACTGCAGCGATTGAGGAGTGAAGGAGATACGCGGGAATGCATGGACCTTGGACATACAGCCGTCCGGCCCGAGAAGCGTTTGAAATCGCGCCTTGACACTGTGCCATTAAATTGAGTCAATGGACTGTGCAGGCGGTTCCTGCACGTTAGCAATATCAAGCATTTAGCGGCTTGTGCGCTTGGCTGGGCCTCCTGCCGCCCCAGCCAGTCGGTGCTTAAACTGTTGATTTTGATGGCTCGATGAGAATCGCCAGTCAAAATATACACTTGGATGTACTAATCCGCTGGCCGCACGGGCGGGCACATATGGCAAAATCAGCATGTCTTTCGGCGCGGCCATGTTTTCTGGTGGCACGGGCTTCGCTATTGTTCTCGGGTTGTCGAGCCCGATAAACCCACCATCCGAGCCGCCGGGCGAACGCGAGAGGTGGAAACTCGGTACCGTCAGATTCGTGTTCGGGAAAATTTCAATTTTTCGGATGGACGTGCATCATGTTCGCATGGTTAGCCTGGAACGTCAGGGCCGAGTATTTACTGCGGGGATATAGTTCGAGGATATGGGACAGCGGCAGGTTTTTTCGCTGCGCGGGGTGTGCCTCGATCGGTATGCAATCGAACCGTCAGCTTGAATTGCTTTCCGGTAGCGCGGCAAATTACCGCGCGCGAAATAGGGTGCTTTGCCGGAAGGAATGCGGCGGGATGATGATCGGAAAAAATGGGTTCCCGCTCTCGTGCGCGGTGCTGCTCGTCATTCTCGCCACCGTGCCGATGTTGGCCGTCACAGTGCCCGGAGCGTCGGATTACCCCAATCATCTCGCGCGCCATCATATCTTCGCGGCGATCGCGCCGGGAACGGCACTCGACCGTTATTTTATCGTCGACTGGCGCTGGGTCGGCAATCTCGGCGTCGACCTTCCGGTCCTGGCGCTGTCGCCCTTGCTTGGAGTGGAGTCCGCCACGCGCATCGTGAGCGCGCTGATCGCTCCGCTAACCGTTGCCGGCATCCTCTTGTTGTCCCGTTCCGCGCACGGCCGCGTGACGGGGGGTGCGATGCTCGCGCTGCCATTCGCTTTCGCGCAGCCCTTTTTGTTCGGTTTCCTCAACTATTGCCTGTCCGTGGCGCTGGCGCTGCTCGTCGCGGCGGCGTGGTATGCCAGCCGGCGGGCGAGCCTTTATACGTCGCTTGCCTTCGGTCTCGGCGCCATCGCGGTATGGACCGCCCATATCATGGGGTGGGCGATCCTGCTCCTCCTGGTTGCCGGTGCGGAACTGGCGATGGTGCGAAGCCGGCGCGACCTGGTGCATCGCGCCTTGCGCGCCGTGCCGTTGCTTTTGCCGATCGTTCCGCTCCTGGTCTGGCGCGCCGAAGGCGGCGGCCGCTTGTTCTGGTATGCGCCGCACCTCCTGCAGGCGAAGGCCATGAATTTCGCCACGGCGCTCAAAGGCCTGTCGATGCCATTCGACCTCGCGATGACGGCGAGCCTCTGCCTCGGCGCGGTCCTTGCGCTCCTGTGGGCGGGCGGGCGCCGGCTGGAGCCTCGTCTCGCCGCGGGCGGCGGATTGCTGCTGTTCGCGACGCTCTTGCTGCCGACGACGGTTTTGGGAAGCTGGGGTGCGGACCTGCGCCTCGCTCCCGTGGCGATGATGGTGATGGTCATGGCGATCCGCCCCGCCGAAAGACCCGAACGCGAGCGGCTGCTGATCATGCTGGGCGCGAGCCTGTTCGTGCTGCGCGCGGGGTGGACATCGGTGCATTGGCGGCAAGCCGATCATGTGCTGCAAAAGAGGCTGGTCCTGCTCGACGAGGTGCCACGAGGGAGCCGGCTTGGCTTCCTGTCGGTGGAGGCGGGGTGCGACAACTGGGCATTGACCCCCAACCGCAAGCTCGGCGCCTATGCGATCACGCGGCGCGACGCTTTCAGCAATACGCTGTTCCAGATCCCCGGGTCGGACGTGATGACGATCCGGCAACCGTCGGATCGCGCCCGCTGGTTCGACGGCTCGCAGGACATTCCGGTCCGTTGTCCCGAAGGCGCGCCGGACCGGAATGTCCTTGGTGAGCGAATGAGAAGCATGGCACAGGCGGATTTCAACGCATTGTGGATCGCAGGGCTCGATGCCAAGAGCGTTCCCCGCTTGCCGGGCTATGCGATAGCCTACAGCCGCGGGATCGATACGCTGTTGATCAAACAGGCGTCGGAACGCCCCTGAGCCTCGACTCGATTCCGCGCCCTCAACCGGCGATCAGCTGGACGGCCGCCGGTCCGTAGAGGGCGGCTAGGAAAATGCAGGCCATCACGGCGCCGACGAAGAGGCTCCGCCCGTCCTTTATCGCGAAGGCCACCGGGTCGCCCTCGACCTCGCCGCGCCGCGCCATCATCCAGATGCGGTTCAGCCAGTAGATCAGCGGCAGGCAGAGCAGCCATAGCATTTCGGGCAGCGCATAATGTTCGGCCGTTTCCGGGTCGTGCGCAAACAGAGCGAGCACGAGGATCGCAACCATTCCGGCCGAGATCCCCGACATCATCACCACGTCAAGGTCGCCGCCGACATAGCCGCGCCCGCTGAGCAGGCGCCCGGGTTCGATCGCGTCGCGCATCTCGACATAGCGTTTGAGATAGGCGAGGCTCAGGAACAGGAAGACCGAGAAGAGCAACAGCCAGAAGCTGAGCGCCACCCCGATCGCGATCGCGCCGATCCAGATACGGATCGTGTAGAGCGAGGCGAGGACGATCGCATCGCCGACCATCACCGCCTTCAGCCGGAACGAATAGGCGGTCGTGATAGCCATATAGGCCAACAGCCAGAAGGTCAGCTCGGGACCACCCAACAGCCATCCCCCGGCAAGACCCGCGGCCGCGAGAAGCAGGGACAGGCCGAGCGCGGCGGGTATCGGGAGATCGCCATGCGCAAGCGGCCGTTTCCATTTGGTGCGATGCGCGCGGTCGGAGTCGATATCGAGCAGGTCGTTCAGCAAATAGATCGACGAAGCGATCAGCGACATGAGCAATGCGGCCGCCACCGCCGTCGGCAACACGGCGGGTTTCATGAATTCGCCCGACGTAAACGCGGGCACGATCACCAGCGCGTTTTTGGCCCATTGGTGAGGGCGCATAGCCTTGATAATCGACCGGGCGGGGCCGGGGCGCGGGTCGCCGAGGCGTTCGACCGGCGATCGCGGCGGAACATGGCCGACCGACCAGCCGCGCCGCGCTTCGCGCCACAGGCAGCTGTCGGCGCGGCTGTCGCCCACATAGTCGAACGGCGCATCGGGACCGATGCGTGTGCGGATGGCGGCAAGCTTGGCGGCTCCTTTCAGATTGGAGCGGCCGCGCGTCGCAATGACCGGATCCGAAAGCGTCAGATGATCGGCGATGCGGCGGATGTGCCGCCAATGGCTTGCGCTCGCGAGGATCACGGGGCGGCCTTCGGCCTTGGCCTGCTCGATGAGATGGAGCACCTCCGGACGGTAAGGCAGTCGCGCGGCGTCGATGCGGTCGCGCCGCGCCGCCATCGTCTTGGCGACGGCGCGGCCCGCGATCAGCCATGCCAGCACCGCGATCAGCGCGGCTATGCCCGATCGCCCGATCCGCACGAAGCTTTCGAGCGAAATATCCGCGCGCGTCAGCGTCCCATCGACGTCGACGAACAGCGGCACGGCCTCGTTGACGCTGTCGGGAACGTGGTTGGGTTGTTCATGCAGCATTGCGCAGGGCCCTTTGCGCCGCGAACCGCTCGATCCAGGCCGCGACCGGGATGGCAGCCATGACGATCAGCAGCGGAATCGCCGGATCGCGGTAGCGGGGGATGATATAGGCGGCGGCGTGGATCAGCCAGAAGCCGGCGATCATGGCGGCAAAAATCCATTTGCCGTCGCTTGCGACCCCCCGCGAACGAAAGGCGAGCAGCCCGATCAGCAGGGTCAGCCCATATTGCGCAACTTCGAAGAGCCGGATCGACGCGAGCGCCGTCGAGGCCGCGAAGTCGTTCGCGTCGGGAAGATTGGGTTGCCAGAAATAGACGAGCTTGAGCGCGGCCAGTTCTGCCGCTCTGCCGGGATTCGCGTGGATCCAGTCGAGTGCTGCGGCTTGCAGGCGGTCGGCATTACCGACCTCGCCAAGGCGCAGGCGCGCGGCGTCCCAATTCTTTGCCAGCGGGGTGTCTGCGATGCTCACGAACTTGCCGGTCGCGGCGGGGTTGTTGCCGAGATACAGGTTGAACGCGGCGTTGGTGGTGAGGACCGGGCGGCCGACCATCTGGTTGGTCGCGTAGAGCCACGGCGCCAGCATCACCGCGGCGCCGACGATGAAGCACAGCCCGGCGGAAAAGGCCGGCGCAAAACTGCCGCGCGCGCGCCACAACATCAGCAGCGCGGCGGCGACGCCGAAGCAGAGCAGCAGCGCGGAACCGCCCGTGACCAGCGCCGCGCCCCACAACAGCCCGGCGGCCAGCGCGGTGCCGGCGGGGCGTTCGCCGCGTGCGATCCCGATCGCGCACAGGGCGATGCCAAGCAGCAAAGGCGCCGCGAGATTTTCCTTTGCGAGCATCGTCGCGTTCCAGAGGCCAGGAAACCATAAAGCGTAGACGGCGGCAGCGATCAGGCCCGCGCCGCGATGTCCGGACAGCGCAATCGTGAGCCGGTAGATCAACCCGATGCTGACGGCGCACAAAAGCAGATTGACCGCTATCGCCGCGCCGACCGAGCTGCCAAACGCCTTGAAAAAGGGGGCCAGCAGCAAGGGGTAGCCGGCGCTGTAGAAAGCCTTTTGGCCGTACATATCAGCGAGCTCGCCGCGTTCGGCGAGGCCTTGGGCCATGGTGAAATAGGCGAGCGGATCGCTATCGAGCGGATGCTTCAGCACCCATGCGGCCGCCACTCTCAGCGCCACGGCGACAAGGATGATCGCGGCGAGCAGGGCCGAGCAGGCTCGCGGTGAAAGCTCCAGTATCGAGGGCTGAAAACTTGGGCTCGGTGGAGTCACGGGATTTACGCCGAGCGCGCGACAAGCACGCAGCCTATGGCGATCAGCAGGGTTCCCGCAACGCGGGCGACGCTTATGCTTTCGTTCAGCCAGAAGGCGCCCGCGAGCATCGTCAGGATGAAGCCGATCCCGACGAAGGGATAGGCCAGCGACAGCGGGGCACGGCCGAGGACGAAAAGCCAGAGCAGCGCGCCGATGCCGTAGAGGCCGAGGCCCAGGATGATCATCGGGGATTGGGCGAGGCCGCCAATCTCTCCGCCGATTCCCGTCGATCGGCCGCCGGCGGCGGCGGTGGTTCCGATCTTGAGGGTGAGCTGCGCAAGTGCGGAGAGGCTTACGCTTGCGAGGATCAGAAGGAGCAGGCGTACTGTCATGGACAATCTTTCGGTCTATCAGCGGTTTGCTACTAATCGCGGCGGCTCAAGATAAGGTTAATGTCGAGCCAATTCCTGCGCACCTGCCGCAATGTGCCGCTGGGTCGCATTTGGTCCGGAAATGCGCAAACGAAGGGCGGAACGTCAATGACGATCCGCCCCTTGGGGTCCTGATCCTAAGCTCGGCAATCGGTCCGCACCGAACGGGGCTTGTCAGCCCAGCCAGCCGTTGAAACGCCGCTCGCCTTCCGGGTCAAAGCTGATGATGCGTGATTCGGGCAACCGCCGTGCCCAGGAAAGCGCCAGAACGCGATCCAGTATGGCTTTGCCCGCGCGGCCGGCCAGATGTTGGCGCCGCTGGCTCCAGTCGAGGCATGAGCGACACAGGGGCCGGTTGCTGGGCGGCAAATCCGCCAATTCCAGACCGATCTCCGAAAGCTTGTCACGACCGTGCCCGGTAAAGGCCAGTCCATCCTGCAACCACCGATCTTCCCGCATCCGCTCAAAGAGCCGGACGCAGAGTCGTGCAGTCCATAGGGAGACCCGCGACCATGTTTGACCCCCGAGTCTCACCTTGGGAACCACGCTGCCGCGAGGGACCATTTTTCAGACTCTCCGCGATGACGAATCCCTGAGAGCCGCAACAAATTTGCTGATGCGCCGTTCGCGAACGTCCGCACTCTTGGCTTCCTGAATCGTTCTGACGTGCTTTTGCCGAAGTCCAAAAGGCAGGCGGTCGAAAGAGGCTCTGGCTTGCGGACAATCATTGAGCGCCTCCGCGAGGTCGGCGGGCTCGGCAACTTCCCGCGGCGCTTCGTCGCGTTCGACATCGATTTCGATGACATCGCCTTCGCTGATCCCGGAGGCGGCGCGGTGGGCAGCACTGATCCCTATGAGCCGCTGCCCGCGCATTGCCGCCACCCTGCTGCGCCAGCTGTGGCCGTTGATCGTGATCGTTACCGGCGGGCGGCCCTCGGGACCGAGCGCCTGCATGACTTTGTCAGGCACCTCGACGCCCGTCGCATTGCCGAAAGGAATGACTTGTGCCCGGAATTTCATCTTATAATCACCTGCAACGTTAATCCAATCGTGCCACTGGGGGCATCCTCGACAACTCCCCCGCTCGAACTTCGCTGAGTCTCCTGCCGCCCCAGCCAGCCGGTCAATCCTCCTCGCCCAATTCCTTCGGCGTCGGCGCGGCATAGTCGGCGCGCCGATATTCGCGGCCGCGCTTCACGGTCATCTCGATCCGTTCGATATTGTCGATGTCGGCGAGCGGGTCGGCGGCCAGCACGACGAAATTCGCGAGCTTGCCGGGTTCGATCGATCCCATATCCTTGTCCTGCCCGGCCGCCCGGGCGCCCACGAGCGTTGCCGAATGGACGACCGCGAGCGGCGGCATGCCGACATCATGCGCCAGATAGCGCAGTTCGGCATGGACTTCGGGCCAGGGATTGCTCGCGGGATCGACGAAGTCGGTGCCGGTCGCGATCGGAATGCCGGCGCGCCACGCCTGCTGCGTCAGGCGGATCGTCCGTGCGCCGCTGCACCGCAGCGGTTTCGCCTTGGGGTCGGCCTTGCGCGCCGCCTCGAACTTCACGAACAGGCTGCCGGTCGCGTCGAGTATCGTGCCCTGCTTTGCCATCGCCCGGTAGAGGCCGGCGACCACCGGATCGTCGCCCGTCGGCGCGAGGCGCGTCTCGTCGACCGGCGTGCGGTCCTCATAGGCCGCGAGCATTTGCGGCTGCGCTTCATAGCCCAGATAGCAGACATGGCTGACGACGTCGGCGCCCGCGGCGATGACCTCGGCGGGACGGGCGGGAAAGACCGCGCTGTGCGCCCAGATCATCATCTTCTGCCGGTGGGCCTCGGCGGTGATCGCCGCGACGCGCTCGGCGGGAAGATCGGCATAGATTTTAATCGCGGTCGCCGATGTCCCCCGCGCCAGCGTCACTGCGGTACGCAGATCGGTGTCGGCATCGACCGCCTGCATCCACGGCGCGGTCCCCGGCGCGAAGCCGCGGCTGACCGACAGGACGCGCGGATCGGCGAAAAAGGGCGGGCCCGCCATCAGCGCGGCATAATAGATGTCGGGCGCGGGAATTTCGCCCACGAGCGAGGCGCGCGCCAGATCGCCCACCGCGCGCAGGTCGTCGGCCATGTCGCGCACCGCGGTGACCCCGCCATAAAGCTGACGGCGCAGGATCGCCTCGGCGCGGACCCGGTTCGGCGGCGTCGCGAGATGGACGTGACTGTCGATCAGCCCGGGAATGACGAAGCGCCCGGACAGATCGACCCGCCGGGCTGCCCCCGCCCTTGACGCCAGTGCCCCATGCGCCCCGATCGCCACGATACGCTCGCCATCGACCAATATATCCTGATCGGGGCGAGCAGCGGCCCCGGTGCCGTCGATGACCGTCGCGCCCGTATACAGCGTGGCCTGGGGAGCCTCGGCCGCGGTCGCGGCTGGGGGCGGGAGCGCCAGGCCAAGATAGGCCAGGGCGGCGAGAATGGCGAGGCGACGGTGGCAGGGCTTTGTCATGCGCAAGGCGCTACCCGGGCTGTTTCGCCTTCGCAATCGCCGAAGCGTAATCGCCTCACGCCGATCGCGCACCCTTCGGTTGTGATTGCACCGAAGCAAGCGGTGGCTACAAGCAACGCATTCGACAGGAGAATTTTCATGCGTTTCGCCATTGCCCTGATGATGATGCCCCTCTTGCCGCTCGCCGTCCTTCCCGCCCCGGCGCTGGCCGAGGCGGCGCCGGCGGCGACGCAGGACGCGGCGCTGCTCCGTTTTCTCGACGACGCCTTCGACGCGCGGATCGCGCTCCAGCCCGAAAGCCAGACGCATCTCGGGCTCAAGACCAACTATGACCGGCTCGACGATTATACCGACGCCGCCGCGGTGCGCGAGCAGGCGCTGATCGAGCAGCAGCTCAAGGAAATGAAAGCGCGCTTCCGGCCCGAACAATTGGGACCGAGCGCGCGCGTCAGTTACCGCCTGTTCGAATATGACGTCGAGCGTCGCCGCGCTTCCTTCCCTTTCCGCAAGCTCCGCTTCCCCGTGACGACCAGCGGCAGCCCGGCGGGCGATATTCCGGTGCTGCTGATCAACAATCACAAGGTCGATAGCGTCGCCGATGCCGAGGCCTATATCGCCCGCCTGCGCGACACCGACCGCGTGATGCGCGAGGTCGCGGCGACGATGCGCGAACAGGCGGCCGCCGGGGCGGTGCCCAACAAGGTGAATTTCGCGCCCGCGCGCGCCGATGCGAAGAAAATCCTCGTCGGCGCGCCGTTCGACGGCGGGTCCGATTCGACCTTGCTTGCCGATTTCCGCAAAAAAGTCGGCGCGCTCGATGCGTCCGATGCGGTCAAGGCGAAGCTGCTCGCCGATGCGAGCGCGGCGCTGACCGGGCCGTTCAAGCACGGTTATGACGTGCTGATCGCCGCGATCGACGAGATCGAGCCCCAGTCGAAAGGCAATTTCGGCGTGTGGAGCCTGCCCGACGGTGCGGCCTATTATGCCGACCGGCTCAAGAATTCGACCACGACCGACCTCACTGCCGACCAGATCCACGAACTCGGGCTGAAGCAGGTCGCGGCGATCCGGCAGGAAATGGAAGCGATCAAGCGCGAGGTCGGGTTCGAGGGCACGCTCGAACAATTTTTCGACCATATTCGCACCGACCCCAAGCTCAAATATCCGAACACCGAAGCCGGCCGCGAAGCCTATCTGACCGACGCGCGCGCGGTGATCGCCGCGGCGATGGAAGCGGCGCCGCGCTATTTCAGCGTGCTGCCCAAGGCGGCGCTCGAAGTGCGCGCGGTGGAGAAATGGCGCGAGGCGACCGCCTCGACCGCTTTCTACAATCCGCCCTCGGCGGACGGGTCGCGCCCCGGCATCTATTATGTCAACCTGATCGACATGAACCAGACGCAGAAGGTCCAGGTCGCGGCGATCGCCGCGCACGAGGGCGCGCCGGGCCATCATTTCCAGATCGCGCGGCAGCAGGAACTGACCGGCATCCCGAAGTTCCGCAAGTTCGGCGGCTATGGCGCCTATATCGAGGGCTGGGGGCTCTATTCGGAGCGGCTCGCGAACGAGATGGGCGTATACAAGACCCCCTATGACCGGTTCGGCATGTTGTCGCTGCAGGTGTGGCGCGCGATCCGGCTGGTGCTCGACACCGGCATCCATTCGAAGCGGTGGACGCGCGACCAGGCGATCGCCTATTTCCGCGCCAACAGCTCGGTGTCCGACACCGACATCGCGCGCGAGGTCGACCGCTATTTCAACTGGCCGGGACAGGCGACGAGCTACATGGTCGGGCAATTGAAGATCGCCGAATTGCGCGAGCGCGCCGAACGCGAACTCGGTCCGCGCTTCGACATTCGCGAATTCCACGAGGCCATATTGAGCGAAGGCGCGCTGCCGCTGAGCGTGCTCGAGGAACAGGTGGCCGCCTATATCGCGGCGAAGCGATGAGACTGGCGGCGTTCGATTGACAGGACGCCGCTGCTCCGCTTTATCGAAAATCATATTATTAAAGCGGCTACGCTTTATGGCATGAGTCTGTTTGGCGGGGGGCGCCGGGCATTCGAACCAGCTTGGAGGGCAGTCCTGCAATGAGTCTCAACCTTCCGGGTCGCGACCGCCGCCAATCGGCCACGAGCGGCCCCGAGGCGCGCGACGCGCGGCTGACGCTCAGCCTGTCGGGCACGAATCTCGAGCGCGCGGGCGACTATAACCAGCGGATCGTGCTCCAGGCGATCCGCCTGACCGAAGAGACGACGCGCAGCGACCTGGCGCGCGTGACCGGGCTGACGCCGCCGACGATCGTCAACATCACGAAGCGGCTGATCGACCTCGGCCTCGTCAAGCCCGCCGGGCGGCTGCAGGGCAAGCGCGGCCAGCCGGCGATGCGGATCGTCATCGATCCCGACGGCGCCTTCGCGATCGGGCTCAACATCGACCGCGATCATATCACGCTGGTGACGCTCGACCTTGCCGGCAAGATCCGCAGCCGTCACACGCGCGAGATCGCTTTCGCGCTGCCCGAAACGGTCGTCGATCATGTGCGCGACGTGCTGCCGAAGCTGCTCGAGGAGGGCGGGGTCGACCGGGCGCGTATTCTCGGCGTCGGGGTCGCGCTCCCCGACGATCTTGGCCGCATCGCGCTGCCGCATCGGCCGAAGGAATATGATGCGTGGGATGCGATCGACCTCGGCGCGCTGCTTGGCGAGGTGCTGCCCTGGCCGCTGCACGCCGACAATGACGCCGCTTCGGCGGCGCTCGGCGAAGTGCATCTCGGCAACGGCATCGCGCTGCCGAGCTTCTTCTATCTGCTGATCAGCGCGGGGCTGGGCGGGGGGCTCGTCATCGACCGCAGCTATGTCCGCGGCGCCGATTCGCGGTCGGGAGAGATTTGGGCCATGCCCGATCCCGAACGCGGCGACGGCGCCAATGTGCAGGATACGGTGTCGCTGTCGGCACTCTACGCCCGGCTCGAAGCCGAAGGGCATCGGGTCGATGCGCCCGACGCGCTGCTCGGCAGTTCGCCCGAGCGCGAGGCGGTGATTCTGCAATGGCTCGACGATGCCGCCGACGCGCTCGTCCAGCCGCTGATCGCGGTCAACTGCCTGATCAACCCCGCCGCCATCCTGATCGGCGGGCGGCTGCCGGGCAAATTGGTCGACGGCCTCGTCGAGCGGCTCAATGCGCGGATGGCGGGGCTCCAGCTGCCGGTGGTGGCGCCGGTGCAGCGGGCGGGCGCGGCCGATGACGCGTCGGCGATCGGCGCCGCGATCATCCCCTTCCTCGACCATATCCTGCCATCGGAATCGATTCTGATGCAGGCGGGGCGCTGACGGTCAGATCGCCGCGATCCGCCGGTCCATGTCGTCGAGATCGACGCCCTTCGTTTCGGGAAAGACCGCCGCGACGACGACGAATTGCAGGACCATCGCGGCGGCGAAGATCGCGAACGGCGCGCCGGGCGACCAGGCGACGAGCACCGGGAATATCCCGGCGATCAGGGCGTTCATCAGCCAGTGCGTGCTGGCGCCGAGCGCGCTGCCGCGCGCGCGCACCGGGGTCGGGAAAATTTCCGAAATATAGACCCAGATGACCGCGCCCTGGCTGGTCGCGAAAAAGGCGATGAACCCGACCAGCGCGGGCAGCATCAGCGCCTTGTCCAGAGCGCCGAACAGCACGCCGGCCGCGGCGGCGAGGCACAGCGTCATGCCCGCCGCGCCCGCGAGCAGCAGCGTCTTGCGCCCGAGGCGGTCGATCAGCGCCATGCCGGCGAGCGTGAAGACCAGATTGGCGATCCCGATCAGCACCGCCTGGCGGTCGGGCGACAGCGACCCCGCGCGCGCGAAAATATCGTTCAGATAATAGAGGACCGCGTTGATGCCCGCGAGCTGGTTGAACATCGCGATCAGGATGGCGAGCAGCATCGGCCGGCGGTGCCGCCGCCACGACAGCTTCTCGCCCGGCGGATCGCGTTCGAGCGCCTCTGCGATCCGGTCGAGTTCGGCGGCCGGCGCGCCGATCCGGATCATCGCCATGCCGGCTTCGTCGCGGCGTCCCTTGGCGAGCAGCCAGCGCGGACTGTTAGGGATCGCGAAGAGCAGGAGGAAGAAGATCAGGGCAGGGGCCGCGGTCACGCCCAGCTTCCAGCGCCACGCCGTCTCGCCGCCCATGATCCCCGCGATCGTCGCATTGCTGAGATAGGCGACGAGGATGCCGGTGACGATCATCAGCTGGAACAGGCCGACGAGCAAGCCGCGGTGCCGCGGCGGCGCGATCTCGGCGATATAGACGGGGGCGAGGACCGACGAGCCGCCGATCGCGAGCCCGCAGATGAAACGGAAGACGAGGAAGGATGTCCAGCCCGGCGCGAGCGCGCAGCCGAGCCCCGCAACGAAATAGAGGATGGCGAGCACGCGGAGGCTGTCGCGGCTGCCGAAGGCGTCGCCCGGCTTGCCCGCCAACAGCGCGCCGGCCAGCGTTCCCCAGAGCGCGGCGGAAACGGTGACGCCGAGCGTTTCGGGGGTGAGGGCGAAGAGGCGGGTCAGGTCGCCGGTCACGCCCGCGATGACCGCGGTGTCGAAGCCGAACAGCAGGCCGGCGAGCGCCGCGGTTCCGATCGCCGCGGCCAACACGCCGCGGCGGGCGGGGGCCTGTGCGCCGGGGCCGGAAAAAGCTGCGCTTTCAGGCGTGTCGGTCATCTTTTCTCTCCCGCAGGATCGGGCATCGGCACCGTCCTCTTTCGCCGGGACATGCCATAAACGCGTCCTCGATCAAATAAATTAATTTTCATTATTATCTTGACGCCGACAGCGCGCGCGGGGCAGGCTGCGAAAAATCGGCCGCCGGAATGCCTTCGGGTGGCGGTGCTCCTGACCCGGAATGGCGGGCGGGGCAATGAAGGAGGGGATTGGTGCCAGCGACCTTGCTTGCGACTCACCGGGTGGAAAAGCCGTGGGGACGGCGCGAATTGCGTGCCCCCTTCGGCGACTCGCCGGCGGATGGCGAACCGGTGGGCGAGATATGGTTCCAGGCGCCCGGCGACGCGGCGCCCGACCTGCTGATCAAATATCTGTTCACGAGTGAAAAACTGTCGGTGCAGGTCCACCCCGACGACGCGCAGGCGCATGCCCGCGGTTTGCCGCGCGGCAAGGACGAATGCTGGCTGATCCTCGGCGCCGAGCCCGGTTCGACGATCGCGCTCGGGACGAAGGCACCGGTCGACCGGGAGCAACTGCGCACGTCGGCGCTCGACGGCAGCATCGAGCAATTGCTCGACTGGAAGCCGGTCAAGGCGGGCGATTTCTTCTATGTTCCCTCGGGCACGGTCCATGCGATCGGCGCAGGGCTGACGCTGATCGAGGTGCAGCAGAACAGCGAGACGACCTATCGTCTCTATGATTACGGCCGCCCGCGCGAATTGCACCTCGATGACGGCATCGCGGTCGCCGACCCGCGGCCCTACGCACCCTATCCGTCGCCCGGTCGCATCGCCGCCGACCGCGAAATCCTCGTCGATGGTCCGAAGTTCGTGCTCGAACGGCTCGCGGGCGGTGCGCGGACGATCACGCTTCCCGACGGGATCACCGCGTGGCTGATCCCGGTGACGGGCAATGGGCTCGCCGACGGCGTCGCCTTCGCAGCGGGCGAGTGCCTCGCCCTCACCGGCACGGCACGGATCGCGGCCGATGCGGGCGCCGACCTGCTGCTCGCCTATCCGGGGGAGAGCCGCCTCCCATGACCGCACCGCGCTGACGCGCAATCAACGATAATTTTTCAGGGAAGAGGGTCGCGATGAAAAAGGAAATGGGTTCGAACGGGTTGCAACCTCGGCTGCGAAAGGCGGCGATCGCGCTGGCGTCGTCCGCCGCGCTGCTGGCATTTACGGCCGCGACGGCGCAGTCGCCGGTCGATCTCGCCAACCCGCTCGTCGGCACCGCGCCGCTCGACGATCCGGCGGTGATCGGCAATGCGCCGCCGCCGGGCGAGCCCGTCTATTCGGGGCAGACCTCGCCTGGCGCGCGCCTGCCGCACGGCTCGGTCGAGGCGGCGCCGGTCAACAACAATATCGAGCTTCTCTATCCGAACGGCGTCCCCGTTCCCTATTATTACACCAACCCGACAATGATCGGCTTCACCGGCGGCGGCGGCTCGACCTATGGCGGCGGCGCCGAACCGATCGTCATGCCGGTGGTGGGCGACTGGTCGCCGCCGCCCGCCTACAGCCAGTCATACTATGACAAGTCGCGCGAAAAGGCGTCGCCGGGCTATTATTCGGTCTATCTCGACACCTTCCGCACCCAGGTCGAGCTCACCGCGACGCGCTGGGCGAGCGTGATGCGCTTCACCTTTCCCGCGAGCGAACGGTCGAACGTCATCGTCAATCTGCCGCGCCACGGCGGGACGGTCGAGCTCGTCGGCGACCGCATCGTTCGCGGCATATCGAAGGACGAGCGCAGCGCCGACGGCGCCTTTTTCGTCGCCGAATTCTCGAAACCCTTCGCGGCGCTCGGCACCTTCCGCAAGTCGCCCGGCGACAATATCGGCTGGGGTATCGGCACCAGCGACGTGCAGCCCGGCGCGCGCGACATCGCGGGCAGCTACGCCGGCGGCTATGTGACCTTCCAGACCAAGGCGGGCGAGCAGGTACTGATGAAGATCGCGCACGGCACCAGCTATGAACAGGCAGCCGAGCGGCTCGCCGCCGAAGTGCCGGGCTGGGATTTCGACGGCGTTCACAAGGCGGCGCGCGACACCTGGGCGCAGCTTTTGAACCGCGTCCGCGTGACGGGCGGCACCGACAAGCAGCGGAAGCTCTTCTACTCGACGCTGTTCCAGTCCTTCGCCTCGCCGCGATTGATCGCGCAGAAGGGCGAGAAATTCGCCGACACCAACGGCAAGGTCCAGACCGCGACGCACGACCGTTACGGCCCGGTGCCCTTTTGGGATACGGGGCGCAACCAGATCGTGCTGCTCGAGCTGATGGAGCCCGAGGCGGTCCAGAACATCATGGCCTCCGAACTCGCGATGGCGCGCGAGAAGGGCTATATGAACACCTCGTTCCACGGCGACAATGCGGTGTTCCTGTTCCTCGGCGCGTGGGAGCGCGGGATCGAATTCGATTACGCGGCCGCCTATGAATATCTCCGCAAGAATGCGACCGATCCGAAGGGACCGCGCGGCTATCTCGCCGAATATATGAAGCAGGGATGGATTTCGGACATCGTGCCCGACCATAATCCCAGCCCGCCCTATGCCGGCGGCAAGGCGGGCGCCGACAAGACGCTCGAATATGCGTGGGACGATTATGCGCTCGCGCTCTATGCGAAGAAGCTCGGCAAGGATGCCGATTACCGGATGTTCCTGAAGCGCGCGGGGAACTACGTCCATGTCTTCGACAAATCGATCGGTTTCATGCGTGGGCGCACCGCCGACGGCAAATGGATCGCGCCCTTCGACCCGCAGGAGCCTTATTACAACTTCATGATGAAGGAGGCGTCGGGCTGGTCGACCTTGTGGCTCGTCCCGCACGATGTTCAGGGGCTGATCGGCCTGCTCGGCGGCCGCGCCGCGTTCAATGCCAAGCTCGACGAATTTTTCACCAAACCCTATAATCCGACGGGCATCTGCCGCGACTGCACCGGCGTGATCGGCCAATATGTCCACGGCAACCAGCCAGACCAGCAGGCCCCCTATTATTACAACTGGAGCGGCCAGCCGTGGAAGACGCAGGCGCTCGTCCGCCAGATTCTCGAGAAAACCTACGCCAGCGACGCCGCGGGTTACGGCTATCCGGGGATGGACGATCAGGGCGCGACTTCGTCCTGGTATGCGCTGTCGGCGCTCGGCTTCTATCCGGTCGATCCGTCGAGCCAGGATTATATCATCGGCAGCCCGCTGTTCGACGACGCCAGCCTCGACATGGGCAATGGCAAGACGCTGCGGATCGTCGCGAAGAATAATTCGGACACGAACGTCTACATCCAGTCGGCGACGCTCGACGGCAAGCCGTGGAACAAGCCATGGTTCCGCCACGACGACGTCAAGTACGGCGCGACCTTCGTCTTCATCATGGGTCCCAAACCCAACAAGGCGTGGGGCGCGTCGCCCGATGCCGCTCCGCCTTCGATGTCGCGAAAGCGCTGATCCGACGAGCCCCTCGCCCCCGTGTCCTCCGCAGGGGCGCGAGCCCGGGATCCGCCTTCCCCCTCTGGATCCCGGGCTCCCCTATTCGACAGGAGATACCATGCGCAGCCTTCTGATCACCGCCTCGCTTCTCGCGCTTGCGCCGCTCGCGGCGCAGGCCCAAACCGCTGCACCGCCCGCCGACGATGCGGTCTACACCGGCGAGCTGATGACCCGCTGGGGCCGGGAGGTGACGCCCGAAAACGCATGGCGCCTCTATCCACGCCCGCAAATGGTGCGCGAGCGGTGGCTCAACCTCAACGGCCTATGGGACTATGCGATCGCGCCCAAGGAGGCCGAGCGTCCGGCGGCGATGGACGGCAAGATCCTCGTGCCTTTCCCGGTCGAATCGAAGCTGTCGCGTGTCGCGCGCAGGGTCACTCCCGACGACCGCGTCTGGTATCGCCGCAGCTTCACCGTCCCCGCCGGCTGGCGCGGCGAGAATGTCATGCTCAACTTCGGCGCGGTCGATTATGAGACGGTGGTGCGCGTCAACGGCTCGGTCGTCGGCTCGCACAAGGGCGGCTTCGACGCCTTCGGTTTCGACATCACCCCCTATCTGAAGGAGGGCGCGAACGAGCTCGTCGTCGAGGTCCTCGACCCGACGAGCGCGGGCACCCAGCCGCGCGGCAAGCAGATCCTCGACCCCGCCGGCATCTGGTACACCGCGGTCAGCGGCATCTGGCAGACGGTGTGGCTCGAACCGGTGCCGAAGCTCCATATCGCCGAGGTGCGCGCGACGCCCGACATCGACCGCGGCACCGTCGACGTCGCGGTGGCACTCTCCGGCTGGGCGAACGACACCGATGCGGTGCGGCTGACCGCGAGCGCGGGGGGCAAGCCGGTCGCCTCGACGATCATCCGCGCCAACCGGCGGGCGACGCTTGCGATCCCGAACGCGCATCTCTGGTCGCCCGACGATCCGCATCTCTACGACCTCAAGGCCGAACTGGTGACGATCGCCGACCCCTATGCAGGGGAGGCCGAGCGCGACCGAAAGGCCTATGACTCGCGCTTCACCGACCATGAAAGCCGCGTCTATGCAAAGGCGCAGGTCGAGGGCGCGCCGCGCGACAGCGTCGCCGCCTATTTCGCGATGCGCAAGGTGTCGATCGGACCCGGCCGCGTCGCGGGGCAGCCCGCGATCCTGCTCAACAACAAGCCGCTGTTCCAGCACGGCACGCTCGATCAGGGCTGGTGGCCCGACGGGCTCTACACGCCGCCATCGGAGGAGGCGATGAAGAGCGACATCGTCTTTCTGAAGAAGGCGGGGTTCAACATGCTGAGGAAGCATATCAAGGTCGAACCCGCGCGCTATTATCATGACGCCGACCGGCTCGGCATGCTGATCTGGCAGGACATGCCCTCGGGCGGCGGCGAGGATCAGTATCTCGCCGGGACCAGTCAGTATCAGGCGATCTTCCCCTCCGAAACGCTCGCCGAGCAGCAGAAGCAATTGTCCGAAATGGTCGGCGAACTGCGCGCGTTCCCGTCGATCGTGACCTGGGTGATCAACAATGAAGGGTGGGGCCAATATGATTCGGAAACGCTCGCGCGCTTCGTGAAGGGGCTCGATCCCTCGCGGCTGGTCAACGCCAATTCGGGCTGGCTCGACGTCGCGCCGGGCGCATCCGAAATGCTCGACATCCACACCTATGAGGATGTGCCAAGGACGCCGCCGCTCCAGACGGATCGCGCGATCGTACTCGGCGAATATGGCGGCGTCGGCTTTCCCGTGCCGGGCCATATCTGGAAACCGGGCAAGGGCAATTGGAGCTATCAGGTCGCCAAGGACGAGAAGGAATATCTCGTCCGCTTCCGCCGCAAGATGGAAGGCGTGATCCGCCAGGCGAAGGAGAATGGCCTCAGCGCCTCGGTCTACACCCAGACCACCGACGTCGAGGACGAGATCAACGGGCTCCTGACCTATGACCGCGCGGTGCCCAAGGCGCCGGCGGAGGCGTTGGCGGACATCGCCGCGCCGCTGTGGACGACTCCGGCGCCCGACTGACCGGGCAGCGGTGGAAAGCGGGACAGCCCCGCCATCCCCTGAGCCGGGATGGCGGGCCCGGCGCCGTGCGGCTGTCCATCAATCCCGGAAAATCACGAAAAACCTTGGTTTTTTGTAGTTCGGAAACGATTCGTCGCGTCCCGCCACCAGCCCGAAAAAATTATTTTGACAAATTGTTTTTTATATTCTGATAGAGACTCAACGGATCCGATGATCCGCGGCTCGGTGACCTGAGGGCGCCGGATAACAAGCGGGGGCGAACAGCCCCTCGAACAGGGAGGTCGATGTGATGAAGGCAGGACAAATCCATTCAGCGAAGACGAATCGGCGCGCGGCGCTGGTGCGTGAGCTGATGCTGAGTGCGGGTGCGATGGCCGCCTTGTGCGGTGCGGGGCAGGCGCATGCGCAGACCGCAGCGCCGCCGGCGGACGACGCGGCAGCGGAGGCCCCCGGCGACGCGATCGTCGTCACCGGCTATCGCCAGTCGATCGAACAGAGCCTCGAGCAGAAGCGCGAAGCCAATTCGCTGATCGAAGTCATCACCGCCGAGGACATCGGCAAATTCCCCGACAAGAATGTCGCCGACGCGCTGCAGCGCGTCCCCGGCGTGATCATCACCCGCGACGGCGGCGAGGGCAGCCGCGTCAGCATTCGCGGCCTCCAGTCGGATCTGACGCTCACCCTGCTCAACGGCAATTTCATCGCGGGCGCCGACAGCGGCGATCCGTCGCGCTCGTTCAACTATGTGCTGCTGCCGTCGAACTTCATCGCCAGCACCGAAGTCTATAAATCGTCCGAAGCGCGGCTCGAGGAAGGCGGCGTCGGCGGCACGGTGATCCTCAACACCCGCCGTCCGTTCGACCTCCCGGCCTGGTCGGGTTTCGTTTCGGCCGAAGGCACCTATTCGGACACGACCAAGAAATTCGACCCCCAGATCGCCGGCCAGATTTCGTGGAAGGACCCCGAAGAGCGGCTCGGTTTCCTCGTCGGCGCGACCTATCAGGAACGCTCGAACCGCGAACTGCGCGGCTCGACCGAGACCTGGCGCTGGTGGAGCGACCGCGATGCGGACAACAACGTCCTCACACCCGCGACCGACGTCAACGGCAATCCGTTCGAGAATGACGACGCGATTTCCTATTGGCCGGGCGAGGGCGTGACCGCGCAGGACGGCACGCATTATTCGGGCCATTGGGCGCCGCAGTCGGTCAATGCCGAAATCTTCTCGCAGCACCGCAAGCGCCTCGGCATCCAGGCGACCGCGCAGATGCGGCCGATCGAAAACCTGACCGTCACCGCCAATTATTTCCGCTTCGACTATAGCAGCAACTGGCAGAGCAATGTGCTGAAGATCCCCGAATGGGGCTATGGCAATTTCTTCACCGGTCCGACCTTCGACGAGAGCGGCACCATCTTCCAGTCGGCCAATTTTCAGGTGCCCGCCGCGGGAACCGGATGTCTTGATCCGCAGCCGGGCACGCCGCCCTGCACGATGGAAACGCCGCAGATCGCGGGTTCCTACAGCCGCGAAAAACAGGTTTCGAACACCTTCGAAACCGAAGTCGTCTGGAACACCGACAATTTCGACGCGGTGGTGAAGTTCGGCAAGACGCGCGCGACCGGCGGCCCGTCGATGCGCTTCGGCGTCGCCGCGAAGCCGCGCCTCACCGTGACCGGCGAAGAGCAGAACGGCAATTTCCTCAGCATGTGGGATTTCACCGGCGGCAATCTCAACATGGAATTCTCGCCCGAACTGCAGGAGAATATCAAGAACGGCATTGCCCAGATCGACGTCGGCTCGACCGGATCGGGCTTCACCAACAGCGCGATCACGCAGCGTTATGCCCAGCTCGACCTCGTCCGCCGTTTCGACAGCTTTTTGAGCGCCTTCCGCGTCGGCGGCAAATGGCGCGAGATGAGCATTCACCGCGAAACCGGCCGCAACGAATGGTATGCCGATCCGGCGACCAAGCGGCGCTATCAGGACACGCCCGAAGGCGCCGTCGCGCGGCCCGAATATTTCTATGACAATCCGATCGGCAACATCGCCGGCGGGTTCGACGCGAACCTGTTCCCGGGGATCAATTTCGAAAATTATCTCGACTATATCAATTCGACCTATGGCCCGTCGGTGCGCGTGCCCGAGCCGAACAACACCTATGACCTCAAGGAAAAGGTGTTCGCCGGCTATGTGCAGGCCGATTTCGAAAGCGGCCCGCTGCGCGGCAATATCGGCCTGCGCGTCGCGCACACCAAACAGTCGGGCGTGACCTCCGACCGCCTGCAATATCTCAACGATTATTGCGTCGACGGTCCGGGCGGCCCGTTCGATCCCGACGTGCCGCTCGGCCCCGACGGCAATTGCCAGGTGCGGCCGCTCGACGAGCGCGAGGAGATCGTCAACACGCGCATCGACCAGTCGAAGAGCTACACCGACTGGCTGCCCAGCCTGAACATCGTCTATGAGGTCGTGCCCGACGTCGTCGTTCGCGGCGCGGTCGCCAAGGTGATCTCGCGTCCGTCGTTCAACGATCTGGGGTCGCAGCGTTCGCTGACCTATCGCTCGGCGGCCTATGCCTTCGACCGCGGCCAGTTCGGCGAATTCGAAGGCTGGTCGGGCAGCGGCGGCAACGCCGATCTCCAGCCCTTCTCGGCATGGCAGTACGACCTTGGCGTCGAATGGTATTTCGACCGCGGCTCGGTGCTCGGCGTCGGCCTGTTCCGCAAGGACGTGTCCGACTTCGTCGTCCCGCTCGTGCTCGACGTGACGCGCGAAGTGAATGGCGAACAGGTGTTGATCCAGCCCTATTCGACCGTCGCCAACGGCTCGAACGCCCGGTCGCAGGGCGTCGAAGTCTATGCTCAGCATACGCTCGACTTCGGCCTCGGCGCGCAGGTGAACTTCACCTATAACGACACGTCGGTCGCCGACATCACGCTCGACGGCGAGACGGTGGGCAAGTCGGCGCTCGTCGGCAGCGCGAAGACGCAGGTCAACGCCTCGGTCTTCTATGAAACCGACAAGTTCCTCGTCCGCGCCTCCTACAACCGCCGCGGCGAAGTCGTCGGCGGGCTCGCGTCGGGGCTCAACGTCTACACCGACCCCTATGAACAGGTCGACATCAACGCCTCGTACGAGCTGATGGACGGGCTGATGCTCACCGCCTCGGTCATCAACCTGACCAAGTCGGAAGAGCGCCAGCACCTCGGCAACGACACCAAGGCGCGCTTCGTCCGCAGCAATTATTTCGGCCGCCGCGCTTATGTGGGCGTTTCGTACAAGTTCTGATGGGGCGCATAGCCCAGCTCTCCCCCTCGGGTGGCTCCGCGAGGAGCCACCCGCCTCTTTCCGGGCGAGCGGGAAAATGCTTCGGTGTTTCTAACGGATGACAGGGAGGGACGCGAAGTGCGTGTCGGGTTGAAATCGCTGCTGCTGGGCATGGCGCTGATGACGGGCGGCCCGGCTGCGGCCGAGAATCCGATCGTCCCCGGCTGGTATGCCGACCCCGAGATCCGCGTCTTCGGCGATCGTTACTGGATCTATCCGACCTATTCGGATCATGGCGAGACGCCCGACGTCTCGAAACATTTCAGCGAACAGCAGAAAAAGCTGCGCGAACAGAAGACGGTCCGGCCATCCTATCATTTCCAGACCTTCTTCAACGTCTTTTCATCGCCCGACCTCGTCCATTGGACGAAGCATGACCATGCGCTCGACGTCGAGAATGTGGCGTGGGCCGCCTACGCCGTGTGGGCGCCGTCGGCGATCGAGAAGGACGGCAAATATTATCTCTTCTTCGGCGCGAACGACATCCAGTCGGACGACCAGCTCGGCGGCATCGGCGTCGCGGTCAGCAACAATCCCGCGGGGCCGTTCAAGGATGCGATCGGCAAGCCGCTGATCGGCGCCTTCCACAATGGCGCGCAGCCGATCGACCAGTTCGTCTTTCGCGACGACGACGGGCAGCATTATCTCTATTATGGCGGCTGGAAGCATTGCAACGTCGTCCGGCTGGGCGACGACCTGACCTCGATTGAGCCCTTTGCCGACGGCACGACCTTCAAGGAAATCACGCCCCCCGGCTATGTCGAGGGCTCGTTCATGGTGAAACGGAAGGGCGTCTATTATCTGATGTGGTCGGAGGGCGGCTGGACCGGCCCCGACTATTCGGTCGCCTATGCGATGGGGCCGTCGCCGACCGGACCGTTCAAGCCGATGGGCAAGATTCTCAGCCAGGACTTCAGGATCGCGCGCGGTGCGGGGCATCATTCGGTGGTCAATGTGCCCGGCACCGACGACTGGTATATCGCCTATCACCGGCGTCCGCTGGACGAGGACGCCGGCGAGCGCCGTCAGCTCGCGATCGACCGCATGATCTTCAACGCCGACGGCACGATCGCGCCGGTGAAAATGACGAACGAGGGCGTCGCAGCGCGCCCGCTGCCGGCCCGAACGGCGAACAGGGGAGAGACGAAGTGAAGACGATCCGCAAGACGATGCTGGCCGCCACCGCGAGCGCGCTGCTGCTCACCAGCGTCGGCACCCGCGCGGCGCTCGCCCAATCGGCCGCGAACCAGACCGCGCTCGTCGATTACGTCAACCCGCTGATGGGCACCGATTCGAGCTATCGCCTGTCCTACGGCAACACCTATCCCGCGGTCGCGGTGCCCTTCGGTATGAACAGCTGGACCCCCGTGACCGGCGAGCCCAGCAGCGGCTGGGGCTATACCTATGACGGCGAAAAGATCAGCGGCATCAAGCAGACGCACCAGCCGAGCCCGTGGATGAACGACTATGCCGCCTTCGCGCTGATGGCGGAAACCGGCCCGGTGAAGGTCAAGCAGCAGGAACGCGGCAGCTGGTTCAGCCACAAGGCCGAGGTCGCGCGCCCCTATTCGTACAAGGTCTATCTCGCCGACTATGACGTGACCGCAGAGGTCGCCCCGACCGAACGTGCGGCGCAATTCCGCTTCACCTTCCCCGAAAGCGACGATGCGCATATCCTGCTCGACGGGCTCGCAGGCGGCTCGATGGTCAAGGTCGACGTCAAGAACCGCCGCATCACCGGCTATGTCCGCAACAATCACGGCGGCGTGCCCGACAATTTCCACAATTATTTCGTCGCCGAATTCGACCGCGACTTCGCGCTTGCACGCACCTGGGCGGGCGAAAATGCCCCGACGAACGAACTCGCCCGCGAAGCCGACCATGTCGGCGCGGTGCTCAGCTTCAAGACGAAGAAGGGCGACAAGGTCCACGTCCGCGTCGCCTCCTCCTTCATCAGCCCCGAACAGGCGCTCCGCAACCTGCGCACCGAAATCGGCAACGACAGCTTCGACGCGACAAAGGCGAAGGCGAAGGCGGCGTGGGAGAAGGAACTGTCGCGCATCCGCGTAACCGATCCCGACGCCGAAAAGATCCGCACCTTCTATTCGGCGCTCTACCGGATGCTGCAATTCCCGCGCACCTTCTACGAAAAGGACGCGAACGGGAAGATCGTCCACTACAGCCCGTATGACGGCAAGGTGCACGACGGCTACATGTTCACCGACAACGGTTTCTGGGACACGTGGCGCGCGGTCTTCCCCTTCTTCGCGCTGATGTATCCCGAACGCGACAGCCAGTTCATGCAGGGGCTGGTCAACACCTACAAGCAGGGCGGCTGGCTGCCCGAATGGGCGAGCCCCGGCTATCGCAACGTGATGATCGGGTCGAACTCGGCGAATTTGATCGCCGACGCCTATTTTAACGGCGTGCGCGGTTTCGACGTCGAGACGCTTTACGAAGCGATGATCAAGAATGCGACGACGAGCGAGGGGCGCCCGAAGGACAAGGCGGGCAAGGTCATCGCCGCGGTCGGCCGCGAAGGCGCCGAATATTACAACCGCTTGGGCTATGTTCCCTATGATGTCGGCATCAACGAAAATGCCGCGCGCACGCTCGAATATGCGACCGCCGATTTCTCGATCGCGCAGCTCGCGAAGCTGCTCGGCAAGGATGCCGATGCGAAGAAATATACCGAACGCGCGCTCAACTATCGCAAGCTCTACGACAAGGAGAGCGGCTGGATCCGCGGCCGCAACCAGGACGGATCGTGGTCGACCCCCTTCAATCCCTACAAGTGGGGCGACGCCTTCACCGAAGGGAACGCACTTCACTATAGCTGGGCCGTGATGCAGGACGTTCACGGACTCATGGAGCTGATGGGCGGACGCGAGAAATTCGTCGAACGGCTCGACGCGATCTTCACCACCCCGCCGATCTTCGACGAAAGCTATTACGGACAGGTGATCCACGAGATTCGCGAGATGCAGATCGTCGACATGGGGCAGTACGCCCATGGCAACCAGCCGATCCAGCACATGCCCTATCTCTACAACTGGGCGGGTGCGCCGTGGAAGACGCAGCATCATGTGCGCGACATCATGGCGAAGCTCTATTCGTCGGCGCCCGACGGCTATCCGGGCGACGAGGATAATGGTCAGACCTCGGCCTGGTATGTCTTCTCGGCCCTGGGCTTCTATCCGGTCGCCTCGGCGACGGGCGAATATGCGATCGGCAGCCCGCTGTTCCAGCAGGCGGAGCTGACGCTGCCCAATGGCAAGACGCTGACGATCAACGCGAAGAACAACAGCGACGCGAACGTCTATCTCCAGTCGGTGGCGCTCGGCGGGAAGCCGCATGCGAAGACCTATTTCACTCACCGCGCGCTGTCGCAGGGCGGCACGGTCGACTTCGTGATGGGTGCGCAGCCCAACAAGCAATGGGGCAGTGCCCCCGCCGATGCGCCCTTCTCGATCAGTGCGCCGTCCAAATGATTTCGGAGATGAACATGACCCCCAATCGCCGCGAGATCATGGCCGGCGCTGGCGTATTGGCGCTCGCCGCCGCGATGCCCGCCGCCGCGCGCGCCGCAGCCGCCGGCAGCTTCGCCAGCAAGCGTCCCGCGCCCGGCGAGCGCGCCTTCACCAGCCCGGCGATCGAGGCCGAGATTTCGCGCGTGAAGGCGAAGATCGCCGACCCCGAACTCGCCTGGCTGTTCGAAAATTGCTATCCGAACACGCTCGACACGACGGTGCAGACGGGCACGCTCGACGGCCGCCCCGACACCTTCGTCATCACCGGCGATATCGAGGCGATGTGGCTGCGCGACAGCTCGGCGCAGGTGCAGCCCTATATCCATCTCGTCGCCAAGGACGCGAAGCTCAAGCGGCTGTTCCAAGGGCTGATCCAGCGGCAGGCGCGCTGTATCCTGATCGACCCCT
Source organism: uncultured Sphingopyxis sp. (assembly GCF_900078365.1). Lineage (NCBI taxonomy): Bacteria > Pseudomonadati > Pseudomonadota > Alphaproteobacteria > Sphingomonadales > Sphingopyxidaceae > Sphingopyxis > uncultured Sphingopyxis sp. The sequence goes on along the minus strand of NZ_LT598653.1, from coordinate 3,049,467 downwards.
ATGCCAATGCCTTCGACAAGGATCCGACCGCGCCGTCGAAGCTCGAATGGTCGCAGACCGACAAGACCGAGATGAAGCCCGGCGTCGCAGAGCGCAAATGGGAAATCGACTCGCTCTGCTACGCGATGCGCCTGTCCCACGAATATTGGACGCGCACGAAGGACAAGGCGCCGTTCGACGACACTTGGTCGCGCGCGATGAAGCTCGCGGTGGCGACCTTCCGCGAACAGCAGCGCAAGGACGGCCCTGGACCGTATAAATTCCAGCGCCCCGCGCTCCAGCCCTCGGACAGTCTGATGCTCGGCGGCTATGGCCGGCCGACGAAGAAAATCGGGCTGATCCACTCGATGTTCCGCCCGTCGGACGATGCGTGCCTCTATCCCTTCCTGATCCCGTCGAACCTGTTCGCGGTTTCGGTGCTGCGCAAGATCGCCGCCGTCCACCGCGAAGCGCGCGGCGACAATGCGGCGGCGACCGACGCCGAGACGCTCGCCGCCGAAGTCGAAGCGGCGCTGAAAGCGCATGCGCTGATCGACGACGGCAAGGGCGGTCAGGTCTGGGCCTATGAGATCGACGGCTTCGGCAACTATGTCTTCATGGACGACGCCAATGTGCCGAGCCTGTCGGGCTTGCCGCTGATCGACGTCGTCGACAAGAAGGACCCGCTTTTCCGTCGCACCGCCGAACTCGCCTGGTCCGAACGCAACCCCTATTTCTTCAAGGGCACGGCGGCGGAGGGCATCGGCGGGCCCCACATCGGCCTCGACATGATCTGGCCGATGTCGATCATCACCCGCGCGATGAACGCCGACGACGATGCGACGATCCTCCAGTGCTTGCGCTGGCTCAAGGCGACGCACGGCGGCACCGGCTTCATGCACGAAAGCTTCCACAAGGATGATCCCAAGAATTTCACGCGCAGTTGGTTCGCCTGGGCGAACGCGCTGTTCGGCCAACTGATCGTCGAGGTCGCCGACAAGCGCCCCGCGCTGCTGGCGCGGCCGCTGTGAGCGGGGAGGGAACGATGATCACCGCCAGCCGCCGCCAGCTTCTCGCGAACACGGGGCTCCTCGCGCTCGGCGGCGCGATCCCCGCCGGCTGTTCGCGCGTCGCGGGCGAGGCGCTCGCTGTCGGCAAGCCCAACCTCTTCATCGGGACCGGCGGGCACGGGCACACCTTCCCCGGCGCATCGCTGCCGTTCGGGATGGCGCAGCTCAGCCCCGATACGAACACGCATGGCTGGGATGCCTGCTCGGGCTATCACCAGAAAGACGGCTCGATCATGGGGTTCAGCCACACGCACCTGTCGGGCACCGGCATCGGCGACATGCTCGACGTCCTCGTCGTGCCGACGCGGCGCGAACTGAAGCTCGAACCCGGGACGATCGAAAAGCCTGGTGAGGGCTTTCGCCAGCGTTATTCGGACGAACATGCCGAGCCCGGCTATTACCGCGTGAAGCTGGAGACCGGCGTGCTCGCCGAACTCACCGTCACCGAACGCTGCGGGCTGCACCGCTATCGCTTCGGCCAGGGGCCGGGCCATATCCTGATCGATTTCGCGCATGCGATCGAGGATGATTGGGACAAGGGCATCGTCGTCGAAAACGCCTCGCTCGATCTGGGCGAGGATGGCATGCTCACCGGCAGCCGGCAGGTCAATCGCTGGGCCAAGGGCCGCCACATCCATTTCGCGATGCGGATGTCGCGGAGGCCCGACCGCGTCCAGTTCTTCGGCGAGGACGGCAAGCCCGCCCCTGACGGGGCGAAGTCGATCAAGGGCAACAAGCTCAAGGTCGCCTTCTTCTTCGACGATGCCGGCGGCCCGCCGATCATGATCAAGACCGGCCTCTCGGCGGTCGACGTCAAGGGCGCGCGCGATGCGTTGGAACAGGAGGCGCCCGCCTGGGATTTCGATGGCGCGGTGAAGGCGGCGCGCGCGACATGGACGAAGGCGCTCGGCGGCGTCCGCGTGTCGGGCGGCACCGAGGCGCAGCGCGTCATCATGGCGAGCGCGCTCTATCATGCGCAGCTCGCGCCGACGCTCTTCACCGACCGCGACGGCCGCTATGTCGGGCTCGACCGGCAGGTGCATCAGGCTGCGAAGGGCGAGGAGGCGTTCAGCACCTATTCGCTGTGGGACACCTATCGCGCGCTCCATCCGCTCTTGACGCTGATCGACCCCGAGCGCGCCGGGCTCCTGACCCGCGACATCTGCCGTCAGACGGCGCAGAGCCCTGCGGGCCCGCTCGTCTGGCCGCTGCAGGGGGTCGAGACCGCGTGCATGATCGGCTGGCACGGCGTGTCGGTGCTCGCCGAGGCGCATGCCAAGGGGATCGAGGCCGACTATGCCGCCGCCTGGCCCAATATCCGCCGCCGCGCTTTCGACCGCGATTACAAGGATATCGACAGTACCTTGGGGCGCGGCTTCTATTACGATCTCGGCTACATCCCGTGCGACGAGGTGTGGGAATCGGTCAGCCGGACGCAGGAATATGCCTATGACGACTGGGCGATGGCGCGTCTCGCCGACGCGGTCGGTGCCAAGGAAGACGCGGCGGCCTTGCGCAAGCGCGCGCAGAATTACCGCGGCGTCATCGACCCCGAAACCCGCTTCGCGCGCCCGCGCTTCAAGGACGGAAGCTGGTGGCAGGATTATGATCCGGTCCAGATCGGCCACAATGTCAAGAAATGGCGCGATTATACCGAGGCGAACGGCTGGCAGGCGACCTTCCTCAACCAGCATGACATCTATGGCCTGATCGATCATTTCGGCGGCGACGCGGCGTTCGAGAAACAGCTCGACGCGCTGTTCAACGCGCCCTCGACCCTGCCCGACAATGCGCCGCCCGACATTTCGGGGCTCGTCGGCCAATATGCGCACGGCAACGAGCCGAACCACCATGTCGCCTATATGTACGCCTATTGCGGCGCGCCCGCGAAGGCGCAGGCGATGGTGCGCCGCCTGCTCGCCGAAATGTACAAGAACGACCCCGACGGCGTGATCGGCAACGACGATTGCGGCCAGATGAGCGCGTGGTTCATCCTCTCGGCACTCGGCTTCTACCCCGTCGATCCGGTGAGCGCGGTCTATGTCTTCGGCTCGCCCCTGTTCGACGTCGCCGAGGTCACGGTAGGCGCGGGCAAGACGCTGACCGTCCGCGCCGAGGGCAATGGCCCCGATCGCCCCTATGTGCAGTCGGTCACTTGGAACGACAAGCCGTGGAGCAAGAACTGGATCGCGCATTCCGACCTGATCGGCGGCGGCGAACTCGTCTTCGAAATGGGCGCCAAGCCCTCGGCGTTCGGGACCGCGAAAGCCGACCGCCCGCCGTCCTTCGGCTCCACTCCGGCGTGATTCAGACAAAGACAATTGGTAGTAAAAAGAAAATGATAAGAACGGAATGTCTCGTGAAATCTCTCCAGATCCCGCCACGTTCGGCCTTGCGCTGCAGCCCGGCGCCCGCCACAAGCCTGAGCGATCGGGCGAAGGGGTGGCGCTGATGGATGGTCCCGTAACAGACCACGGCGAAGCGCGCCTGTTCGCCGGCGTCGAAGCGGGCCAGGAAAAGGTCTACCAGGCCGCCGTGGCCGACCTTTTCCTGGCCTGTTCGCCGGCGTCGAACTGGGCGGCACCAAATGTATCTGCACGCTCGCCGCGGGTCCGGGCGACATCCGCGACCAGCGCACGATCGCGACGACCGTGCCTTCGGAAACGCTGCCCGCGATCATGGCCGTGCTCGATGGCTGGGCACGCTCGCCCGGTTTCTGCGGTATCGGCGTCGCGTCCTTCGGTCCGATCCGGGTCGATCCCGCCAAGGCCGATTATGGCCGGGTCGGCGCGACGAACAAGCCCGATTGGGAAGGCGCCGACCTGCTCGGCCCGCTGCGCGACGCCTTTCCCGTCCCGATCGGGTTCGACACCGACGTCAACGGCGCGGCGCTGGCGGAGATCCGCTGGGGCAGCGGGCGCGGCCTCGACGACTTCGCCTATGTCACCGTCGGAACCGGCGTCGGCGTCGGACTGGTCGTCCATGGCAAGCCGACGCGCGGCTTCAGCCACAGCGAGATCGGCCATATCCTCGTGCCGCGCCTTGCCGGCGACGATATGGTCAGCGTCTGCCGCTTCCACGACGATTGCGTCGAGGGACTCGCCTCGGGCACCGCGCTGAAGGCGCGGCTGGACGGCCGAGTGCTGGCGGACGTGGCGCCCGACGATCCCGTCTGGGACCCGATCGTGCATATATTGGCATCGATGGTCCACTCGCTCGCCTGCACGACCGGGCCGATGCGCGTCGCGATGGGCGGCGGCGTGCTCGCGGGCCAGCCGCAGCTGCTTCCGCGGATCAACGCGCGGCTCGAGGCGAGCCTCGCGGGCTATATGCAGATTCCGGGGGACGGCCGCTATGTCGTGGCCCCCGAACTCGGGACAATGGCGGGACCGCTCGGCGCCATCGCGCTCGCGATGGATGCGGCCTAGGTCGCGGCATGAGTGATGCAGGCGGCTTGGCGTTGGACAGGGCGAGGCCTTCGCGGCACAAGAACGTGATGAAACGCCTGACCGTCGCTGCCGCGCTGCTCGCCCTCCTGCCGATCCAGTCCTTCGCCGGGCAACCGGCGCCCGATCCGCTGGCCTTCGTCGACCCGATGATCGGCACCGGCCCCGAAGGCCACACCTTCCCCGGCGCGACCGCGCCCTTCGGCATGGTCCAGCTGTCGCCCGACACCGACGCGACGTGCCAGATCCGCGACTGCTACGATCATGCCGCGGGTTACAGCTACCACGACCCGACGATTCAGGGGTTCAGCCACACCCATTTTTCGGGCGCCGGCCACTCCGACCTCGGCGACATCCTCGTCATGCCGCAGGTGGGAGAGGTCAAGCTCGATCCGGGCGATCCCGCCAAGCCCGGTTCGGGCTATCGCCAGCGTTTCGATCATGCGACCGAAAAGGCCAGCCCCGGCTATTATGCCGTCACCTTGGCCGACAGCGGCATCCGCGCCGAACTGACCGCCGGCACGCGCGTCGGCGTCCATCGCTACAGCTTCCCGGCGGGCAAGGATGCGCATCTGCTCCTCGACCTCCGCTCGTCGCTCTATGATTATCCGGGCAAGATCCTCTGGTCGGGGCTGCATCTGCGTTCCGACGGCACGCTGACCGGCTTCCGCGAAACGCGCGGCTGGGCGCCGGGTCGCAAGCTCTATTTCGCGATGCGCTTCTCGGCGCCGCTCAAGGGTCATGCCTTTCTCGATCGCGACGAGAAGATTCCTTACAAGGGCTTCCAGGCACCCGGCCGCGGCACCGACGCGCTCGCCGAAAAGCTCGGCAAGGCGCTCGAAGCGCGGCTCGATTTTGGCGCACTTTCCGGTCCGCTCGAGGTGCGCGTCGCGCTCTCGGGCGTCGACGAGGCGGGTGCGGTCGCCAATCTCGACGCGGAAAGCGCCGGCTTCGACACCGTCCGTGCGCGCACGGAAGGCGAATGGCGCAAGGCCCTGGGCGCGCTTCAGATCGAAGCGCCCGCGCCGATGCGCACCAACCTCTACACCGCGCTCTACCACAGCCTGCTTGCGCCGAGCGTGTGGAGCGACGCCGACGGGCGCTATCGCGGTCCCGACGATGCGGTCCATGCCGCCAAGGACTTCACCTTCCGCTCGACCTTCTCGCTCTGGGACACCTTCCGCGCGCAGCATCCGCTGCTGACGCTCGTCGCGCGCGATCAAACCAACAGCGACATCGTCAAATCGCTCGTTGCGAGCCGCAAGCATAGCCCGCACGGCATCCTTCCCGTGTGGCAATTCCACGGCCGCGAGACCTGGACGATGATCGGCTATCACGCGGTCCCGGTGATCGCCGACGCCTATCTGAAGGGCGTGGGCGATTTCGACGCCAATGAAGCTTTGGACGCGATGGTCGCGAGCGCCGAATATGCCCCCTATGGCGGGCTCGGCGACTATATGAAGCTCGGCTATGTCGCGATCGACCGCGAGCCCGAGGCGGCGTCGAAGACGGTCGAATATGCCTATGACGACTGGACCATCGCCCGCATGGCCGAGAAGATGGGCCGCAAGGACATCGCCGACCGCTTCTACAAGCGCGCCGGCTATTGGCGGAACAGCTTCGATGCGAAGACCGGCTGGCTGCGCGCGCGCAAGGCCGACGGCAGCTTCCGCACCCCCTTCGATCCGACCGCGATCAACTATGGCTCCGACTATACCGAGGGCAATGCGTGGCAATATTCGTGGTTCGTCCCGCAGGACCAGGCCGCGCTCTTCCGCATCCTCGGCGGCGATGCCAAGACGATCGCCAAGCTCGACGCGATGTTCGATTATGACATTTCGAAGCTCGATTACAGCCATGCCGAGGATATTGCGGGCCTCATCGGCCAATATATCCACGGCAACGAGCCGAGCCACCACGTCGCCTATCTCTATGCCTATGCCGGCGCGCCGTGGCGGACGCAGGAGCGGTTGAAGCAGATCGTCGACAGCCAGTATAAGCCCACTCCCGATGGTCTGTCGGGCAACGACGATCTGGGCCAGATGTCGGCGTGGCTGGTCTTTACCTCACTGGGTTTCTATCCGGTTGCGCCGGGGTCGAACCAATATGTGATCGGCCGCCCCTTCGTCGATCGCGCGGTGCTGAACCTGCCCGGCGGCAAGCGTTTCACGGTCGAGACGGTGGGCCTGTCCGACGCCAACCCCTATGTCGGCAAGGTCGAGCTCAACGGCAAGCCGCTCGCGCGCAGCTGGATTTCGGACGCCGAAATCCGGGGCGGCGGCACGCTCCGCTTCACCATGCAGGCGAAGCCCAATGCCGAGTGGGGCAAGGCGGCGGCCGCGCGTCCCTATTCGCTCTCGACCGCCCGCCGCGCGCCGTGACCTTCCTTTCCCGAATCGTCATCCCGGCGAGGAAGAAGAGATGGCGCTTCAATCCGGGATGATCATTCTTTAAGCCACGATTCGAGCCCGTCTTTCCGCGCGGGTTCGCGATCGGGTGAAGGGGACGGGCGATGGCCGCCGAAACAGCACATGCCGCCGAGGCGGCCGCGCACGGGTTCGACCTGCTGCCGATCGTCATCCTGCTCGCCGCCGCCGTCGTCGCGGTTCCCCTGTTCAAGCGGCTCGGGCTCGGCTCGGTGCTCGGCTATCTCGCGGCGGGGCTCGCGATCGGCCCGTTCGGGCTGGCGCTCTTCTCCGACGCGCAGACGATCCTCCACGTCGCCGAACTCGGCGTCGTGATGTTCCTCTTCATTATCGGGCTGGAGATGCAGCCGTCGCGGCTGTGGGCGATGCGCGGCGAGATTTTCGGGCTCGGCGCGGCGCAGGTCGGCGGCGCGATCGCATTGCTCATCTGCGTCGGGCTCGCGCTCGGCTATCCGGTCGCGGCGAGTTTCGTCGCGGGCACCGGCTTCGTGATGACCTCGACCGCGATCGTCATGCAGATGCTCGACGAGCGGCGCGCGATGGGCCAGCCCAAGGGGCGGAGGATCATTGCGATCCTGTTGCTCGAGGATCTGGCGATCGTGCCCTTGCTCGCGCTCATCGCCTTTCTCGCACCGGGCGGCGAGGCGGTGTCGATGACCGACCGGCTGGTCGCGGTCGCGATCGGTCTCGGCGCGATCACCGGGCTGATTCTCGCCGGCCGCTATCTGCTCGACCCGATGTTCCGTCTGCTCGGGCGCGCGAAGGCGCGCGAGGTGATGACCGCCGCGGCGCTGCTCGTCGTCCTCGGCGCCGCGCTCGCGATGCAACTCGCGGGGCTGTCGATGGCGATGGGCGCCTTCCTCGCCGGCGTGCTCCTGTCCGAATCCTCCTTCCGCCATCAGCTCGAAGCCGATGTCGAGCCGTTCCGCGGTGTCCTGCTCGGCCTCTTCTTCCTCGGCGTCGGCATGGCGCTCGATCTCGACATCGTCGCCGCCAACGCCGGGCTGATCGCGACCTCCGTCGCCGCCTATATGCTGCTCAAGATGATCGTCATCTATGCCGCCGCGCGGCTGTTCAGAAGCGGCCATGCCGAAGCGGTCGAGCGCGCGGTGCTGATGGCGCAGGGCGGCGAATTCGCCTTCGTCCTCTATGCCGCGGCGGCGAGTGTCGGGATCATCGATGCGGAAAGCAACGCGACGCTGACCGCGATCATCATTGTGTCGATGGTGCTGACCCCGGTCATGATCATCCTGCACGATCGCTTCATGCCGCGCGCCGAGGAGACATCCGACGACCTCGACGTCGCCGACAATCTCAGCGCCAGCATATTGATGATCGGCTTCGGCCGCTTCGGCCAGATCGTCAGCCAGCCGCTTTTCGCGAACGGCTGCTCGATCTCGCTGATCGACACCGATACGATCGCGATCCGGGAATCAATGGCCTTCGGTTTCAAGGTCTATTACGGCGACGGAACGCGGCTCGACATCCTTCACGCCGCAGGCGCGCAGAATGCGCGGATGATCATCGTCGCGACCGACGACCGCGAAACGACGCTGAGGATCGTCGAACTGGTGAAGGCGGAATTTCCGAACACGCCCCTGCTCGTCCGCGCCTTCGACCGCGAACATGCGGTCGAACTGATCCACGCCCATGCCGACTATCAGATACGCGAGACCTTCGAATCGGCGCTGGTGATGGCGGAAGAGGCGTTGCGGCGGCTCGAGGTCGATGAAGAAGCGATCGGCGACATCATGGAGGAAACGCGGCGGCGCGATCAGGAACGGTTCGACATCGACATCTGCAACGGCGTCTACGCCAGCCGTCACCTGATCCAGGGTAATGTGCCGGTCGAGGATCGCGACCAATATATCGTCAAGCCGGCCGATCAGCGATAGCGGACCTTTATCCCCCGCCCGCCGCACCCGGCGGCCGCGACGGGGGATGAGGTTCGTTGTGCACAATGAGAACATTAAGTGAACAAAGTTGCTCCGTCAACCCCTTTGCGACGTTTTTTCGATGGCCCTGCCCGTTGACGTAAACGTCAATCGCGACCAATGCGTAGCAGGTGAAGGAAGGGAAGATGATGGCCGAGCAACCCAAGTTCGATCTGACCGGGCGCGTCGCGCTCGTGACCGGCGCCTCCTCAGGCCTCGGCGCGGGCTTCGCCAAGGCGCTTGCCGCCGCGGGGGCCAAGGTGGTGCTCGCCGCACGCCGCGCCGACAAGCTCGCTGAGCAGGTCGCCGCGATCGAGGCGGCGGGCGGGCAGGCGATGGCGGTGTCGATGGACGTCACCGACGAGGCGTCGACCAGGGCCGCCTATGATGCCGCCGAGGCCGCCTTCGGCACTGTTGATACCATTGTCGCCAACGCCGGTGTCGCGACCGAGAAGATGGCGATGGGGCTTTCGGTCGAAGAGGTCGATTTCCTGCTCGCCGCCAACGTCCGCGGCGTCTTCCTGACCGCGACCGAAGGGGCGAAGCGGCTCGACAAGGCGGGCAGCCGCGAAAAGCAGCACGGCCGCATCGTCCTGATCGGCTCGATCACCGCCGAGAAGGTCTTTCCCGCGACTTCGGTCTATGGCGCGACCAAGGCGGCGGTGCGCCACCTCGGCAAGGCGCTGGCGCGCGAATGGGCGCGCCGCGGGATCAGCGTCAATGTGATCCAGCCCGGCTATTTCGAATCCGAAATGACCGCCGAACTGTTCGACAGCGACGTCGGCGCGGCGATGGTGAAGGGCTTTCCGCGCCAGCGGATGCGGCCCCCGAGCGATCTCCATGCGCCGCTGCTGCTGCTTTGCTCCGACGCCGCGCTCGGCATCACCGGCAGCGTGATCACCGTCGACGACGGGCAGACTTTGTGAGCGAACTGCTGATCGAACGCCGCGGCGCGGTCGAGATCGCGACGCTCAACCGTCCCGAGCGCCTCAACGCACTGAACGAAGGGTTGGTCGGCGACCTCAATACATATTTCGGCGGCCTCGCCGATCGCCCCGAGGTGCGCGTCGTGGTCCTGCGCGGCGCCGGGCGCGGCTTCTGCGCAGGGCTCGATATTCAGGAGGACCGGTCGAGCGATGAAACGCCGGTGCTCCGCACGCTGCGCACGCAGACGAGCATCGGCAACATCTATCGCAAGATGCGCGCCTGTCCGCAGCCGATCGTGGCGCTCGGCCACGGGGCAGCGGCGGGCGGCGGGCTGTCGCTGCTGCTCGCTTCCGACGTGCGCTATGCGGCGCCTTCCCTCCGCTGCAACGCCGCCTATATCCGCATCGGTCTCGGCGGCTGCGACATGGCGTCGAGCTATTTCCTGCCGCGGCTCGTGGGCGCGAGCCTCGCGTCCGAGATGATTCTCACCGGCCGCTTCATCGACGCCGAACGTGCGCTGCGCGCCGGGCTGGTCAGCGAAATCGTCGAAGAGGAAGCACTGCTGGACCGCGGTCTCGCGCTCGCTGACGAGATGCTCGCGACCTCGCCTTATGGCCTGCGCCTCTCGAAACAGGCGCTGAGCCTCAACATCGACGCGCCGAGCCTTGAGGCCGCGATGGCGATCGAGGACCGCCAGCAGGTGATCCTCTCGGCGACCGAGGATCATAACGAGGCGCTCGCCGCCTTCCTCGAAAAGCGCGCGCCCGACTATCGCGAGCGTTAATTGATCGCGCACCGCCCCATTGACTTGAAAATATATTGGCATAGTAAGTGTCACATCCCGAGGGGGTGGGAGTGATGGCAGTACGCTGGAGGACCACTAAGCGGGGTCGCATAGGCGCGTCCCGGTGTGCTGCCATCATCGCAATCGGCGCGCTGATCGGCGCTTCCCCCGCCCGCGCGCAACCCGCCAGCTCTGCGCCGGATCGCCCCAACATCGTCATCCTGCTCGCCGACGACTGGGGCTTTTCCGACGTCGGCGCGTTCGGTGCCGAATATGCGACCCCGAACATAGACGCGCTCGCCTATGCCGGGATGCGCTTCTCGAACTTCCATGTCGCGGGATCCTGCTCGCCGTCGCGGGCGATGCTGCAGACCGGGGTGATGAACCACCGGAACGGCCTCGGCAACATGCCCGAGACGATCCCCGACGAACATCGCGGCAAGCCCGGTTACGACACGGTGATGAACCACCGCGTCGTAACGATCGCCGAGCTTTTGAAGGCGGCCGGCTATCGCACCTATCTCACCGGCAAATGGCACCTCGGCAGTGATGCCACGCGCCTGCCGCACGCGCGCGGCTACGATCGCGCCTTCAGCCTCGCCGATGCCGGCGCCGACAATTTCGAACAGCGCCCGATCGAGGGCATGTACGACAAGGCGAACTGGACCGAGAATGGCAAGCCCGCGACGCTGCCCAAGGATTATTATTCGTCGCGTTTCGTCGTCCAGCGGATGATCGACTATATCGAGGAGGGGCGCGCCAGCGGCAAACCTTTCTTCGCCTCGATCAATTTCCTCGCCAATCACATCCCGGTGCAGGCGCCCGACAGCGACATCGCGCGCTATTCTGCGATGTATCGCGATGGCTGGACGGCGCTGCGCGAAGCGCGGGCGAAGCGCGCGGCGGCGCTCGGCATCATGCCGGCGGGCATGGCGATGGCGCCGATGTCGACGACGCCCGACTGGAAGAAACTCGACGCCGACGAACGCGCGGCGGCGGTGCGCGTGATGCAGGCCTATGCCGGCATGGCGAGCGCGATGGACCGCGAGATCGGCCGCCTCGTCGCACATCTGAAGGCGGCGGGCGATTACGACAATACGATCTTCGTCTTCCTGTCGGACAATGGCGCCGAGCCGACCAATCCGTTCGCCAGCCTGCGCAATCGCCTGTTCCTCGGGCTGCAATATGACCTAGCGACCGCCAATATCGGCCGGCGCGGCAGTTTCTCGGCGATTGGCCCCGGCTGGGCGAGCGCGGCGGTGTCGCCGCTTTCGGGCTATAAATTCACCGCGTCCGAAGGCGGCCTGCGTGTCCCGCTAATCATCGCCTGGCCGGGTCATGCCGAAATCCGCGCGGGCGGCATCAGCGATGGCCTCGCGCATGTCACCGACATCTTGCCGACGCTGACCGAACTGGCCGGCGTGCCGGGCCATGGCGGACGCTGGCAGGGCAGGATTGTCGAGCCCGTGACCGGCCGCAGCCTTGTGTCCGCGCTGAAGGGCCAGCCGGGAAGCGTCCACGGCGACGCGCCGCTCGGCTATGAGCTGTCGGGCAATGCGGCGCTGTTCCGCGGCGATTACAAGCTGGTGCGCAACCTCGCGCCGACCGGCGATGGCGAGTGGCGGCTCTTCAACCTCAAGGCCGATCCCGGCGAGACGCGCGACCTTGCCGCCGCCGAGCCCGATCGCTTCAAGACGATGATGGCCGATTACCGCGCTTACGCCAGGGCGAACGGCGTGCTCGACATGCCCGCGGGCTACACCGCCGACGAACAGATCAACCGCTACGCCTTTGAACATCAGGGCAAGCCGCGGCTGATCCGCTTCGGCCTGTGGGTCGGAGCCTTCGTCCTGCTGGTTTCGGGCCTGATCTGGGGCCTGCGCCGCCGTCGGCGTGCGCGAGGCGGATAGCGGTTAGAGGCTGAGCCTTCCCACCTGAATCGTCATCCCGGCCTTCGCCGGGATGACGTTCGAACAAGGATGGCCGGTCCTAATCCGCTGTGATGGCCGCCATCTGCGCCTCGACCATGTGCGCCATTACCGCGCCCGCCTCCTCGGCCGACAGGCTCTGGTCGTGGCGAAGCGTGCGCCAGCTATGGAAGGACAGCGCGGCGCACAGCGCCTCGACGCCGATCCGGTCGGCGCGCACGGCCGCCGGCAACAGGCGCAGGATCAGCTCGCGCTCGAGCATCACGACGCGGCTATACTGCCCCATCAGGAAGGGCGACTGATAGCGTTTGATATTGGCGGCGAGGCGAAAGGGCAGCGTCGTCTCGAACACCCGCACGCGCCGGCCGACGAGTTCGCGGATATTGCCCTGCCACGGCTGGTCGGGATAGGGCGCCATCACCGCCGGCATCACCTCTTCGGTGATCGTCGCGGTGATCTCGGCATAAAGCGCATCCATATCGTCGAAATGGCGGAACACGGTGCGCAGGCCGATTCCCGCCTCCTCGGCGACGCGCGCCGCGCTCGGCGACAGATCGCCCCCCACGATCAGCTCCATCATCGCCTCGACGATCCGCCGGTGGCTCGACCGCCCGCGTTCGCGGCGGCCATCGACCCGCGATGGTGCGAGTTTTTGCGCGCTCGATTTTCCCGACCCTGTCGCCATCGCACCCCTGCTGGCCCGGCTTGGCGCCGGGGTCAAACGATCTTGCGTATCGGCCAATATAATGACACATATAGTGTCAATAGTTTTCGAACATGCCGACAGCGCGATATGGGGGGGAAGATGATGAAGAAGAGATGGCTCGCCCTCTGCGCATTGCTACTCGCCGGCGCCGGCGGATATTGGGCATTCGAAGCGAATAAATATCGGATTCCGGGCATCCTCCAGGACTGGAACGATCCGGTGCAGCCGAACCGCGCGGTCGCGTGGCAGCAAGGGCCCGCCACGGCGCCGGAAGGCAAGCGCCCGCCCAACATCATCCTGATCGTCGCCGACGATATGGGATTCAACGACATCAGCCTGAACGGCGGCGGCGTGGCGGGAGTCGTCAAGACGCCGAACATCGACGCGCTCGCGCGCGAAGGCGTCAACTTCACCACCGCCTATGCCGCGAACGCGACCTGCTCGCCGTCGCGCGCCGCGATGATGACCGGGCGCTATCCGACGCGCTTCGGCTTCGAATATACGGCGGTCCCCGTCGAGTTCGCCGAAAACCTCGCGCATGGCGAGGGCGTCGGGCCGCACCGCGCGATCTTCCACGACGAACTGATCACCCCCGACATTCCCGCCTATCCCGACATGGGCGTCCCCGCCAGCGAGGTGACGATCGCCGAGGCGGTGAAGGCGGCGGGCTATCACACGCTTCACATCGGCAAATGGCATCTCGGCGAAGCGCCGGCGCTTCAGCCGCAGGCACAGGGCTTCGACGAAAGCCTCGCCATCCTCGCGGGCGCGGCGATGTTCCTGCCCGAGGGTGATCCGGACGGCGTCGACGCCAAGCTGCCCTGGGATCCGATAGATCGCTTCATCTGGGCGAACCTCCGCCACGCCGTCACCTTCAACGGCGGCAAGCGGTTCCATCCCAGGGGGCATATGACGGACTATTTCGCCGACGAAGCGATCGAGGCGATCGAGGCGAACAAGAACCGTCCCTTCTTCATGTATCTCGCCTTCAACGCGCCGCACACGCCGCTGCAGGCGACGAAGGCCGATTACGACCGGCTGCCGCAGATCAAGGATCACAAGACGCGCGTCTATGGCGCGATGATCGCGCAGCTCGACCGCCGCATCGGCGACGTGATGGCGAAGCTGAAAGAGGCGGGCATCGACGACAATACGCTCGTCATCTTCACCAGCGACAATGGCGGCGCCTGGTATAACGGCATGCCCGATCTGAACGCGCCGTTCCGTGGCTGGAAGGCGACCTTCTTCGAAGGCGGCATCCGCGCCC